>DATFQN010000063.1:0-8967 GCA_035264165.1 Gaiellaceae bacterium | reverse complement strand
GATCGCGGACGGGATCTTCGTAAAGCAGCCGGGCGAGCTGACCATGGCGATCCTGGACGAGGTGCTCGACGCCATGGTCGAGGTGGACGACGAGCTGATCAGCGAGGCGATCGTGCTGCTGCTCGAGCGGGCGAAGCTCGTGGTCGAGGGGGCCGGCGCCGTCGGCGTCGCCGCGCTGCTCGCCGGCAAGGTCGGGGGCTCGGGCCCCGTCGCGGTCGTTCTCTCCGGCGGGAACATCGACCCGACGCTGCTGATCTCGGTGATGCGACGTGGGCTGACGCTCGGCGGGCGCTATCTCGTGCTCCGCACGCGCATCCCCGACCGGCCCGGCGAGCTCGTCAAGCTCCTCTCGTTGATCGCCGAGGCTCGCGGCAACGTCGTCTCCGTCGAGCACCACCGGGAGGGGATGGACTTGCCCGTCGCGGAGACGGAGGTCGAGCTGACGCTGATCACGCGCGACCAGGAGCACTGCACCGTGCTCCTGGACGAGATGCGCAGCTGGGGTTACGCCGTCGAGCGACTCAAATAGCGAAGGAAGATTGCGGGCGGCTGGCCCGTCGTGAGGTGAAGACCGGTCGGCGGGCTGCGGCATCGCTGATCGGTCTTCGCTCTACGCCCGACTCCTAAACTCGGGGGCCATGGCGAGCGAAGGTCGCAGAGAGCGCAAGGTCGTGAGCATCCTGTTCGCCGACCTCGTCGGCTTCACGTCGCGCGCCGAATCGCTCGACCCGGAGGACGTCGAGGCGATCCTGCGGCCGTATCACGATCGTCTCAGATCGGAACTGGAACGACGTGGCGGTACTGTCGAGAAGTTCATCGGGGACGCCGTGATGGCGGTCTTCGGCGCTCCCGTCGCGCATGAAGACGACCCGGAGCGTGCCGTCCGTGCGGCGCTGGCGATCCGAGATTGGATTCGCGACGCGGGCGAGCTGGAGGTCCGTGTAGCCGTGAACACAGGCGAAGTCCTCGTCTCGTTGCATCCGAGCCCGTCGGCCGATCGGGGACTGGTCGCCGGTGACGTCGTCAACACCGCGGCGCGCCTGCAGACGGCGGCGCCGGTGAACGGCGTCCTCGTCGGGGAGACGACCTACAACGCCACCTCCCGCGTGATCGAGTACAGCGAGCTGCAGCCGATCGAGGCGAAGGGAAAAGCGAAGCCCGTGCCTGTCTGGGAGGCGATTCAGGCTCGGTCGCGGTACGGCTCGGACGTCACCTATCAACCGCGAACCGCGCTGATCGGACGCGAACGCGAGCTCGATCTGCTCGTCGGCGCGCTCGATCGGGTGCGCCGGCAGAGCGCACCGCAGCTCCTGACCCTCGTCGGCGTCCCCGGCATCGGGAAGAGCCGGCTCGTCCATGAGCTGTTCGGATCGGTCGACGCTCAGCCCGACCTGATCTACTGGCGCCAGGGTAGGTCCCTCCCCTACGGCGAAGGAGTTGCATTCTGGGCCCTGGGGGAGATCCTCAAGGCCCACGCAGGGATCCTCGAAGGCGAGCCGGAGAACCAGGCCGCAGCGAAGCTGCGGGCCGTCGTCGACGAGGCGGTGCCCGATGCGCACGACGCGAAGTGGGTGACCACGCAGCTCGAGCCACTGCTCGGCCTCGGCGACGCGGCAGAGCTTAGGGCCGACAACCGGACCGAGAGCTTCGCGGCCTGGCGTCGGTTCTTCGAGGGTCTCGCCGAGCTCGACCCGCTCGTTCTCGTCTTCGAGGACCTGCACTGGGCCGACGAGGGCCTGCTCGACTTCATCGACCATCTTGTCGACTGGGCCGGCGCGGTCCCGATCCTCGTGGTCGGCACGGCGCGGCCCGAGCTGCTCACTCGGCGGCCTGGATGGGGCGGTGGAAAGCCGAACGCCGCGACGATCTCGCTCTCGCCTCTAACCGAGGACGAAACGGCGAGGCTCCTCCACGGCCTGCTCGACCGGGCAGTGCTTCCCGCCGAGGTTCAGGCGCGGTTGCTCGAGCGTGCCGGCGGCAATCCTCTCTACGCCGAGGAGTTCGCCAGGATTGCGTCGGAGAGCGAGGACGGCGACCTGCCTCTCCCCGAGTCGGTGCAGGGATTGATCGCCGCGCGACTCGATGCCCTAGCCGAGCAGGAGAAGGCCCTCCTCCAGGACGCTGCCGTCGCTGGCAAGGTCTTCTGGCTGGGCGCCGTCAAGGCCATCGGCGTGGGTGAGCGCAGTCGCTCGCTCGAGGAGTCCCTGCACCAGTTGGAACGGAGGGAGTTCATCCGGCGTGAGCGGCGCTCTTCGATCGAGGGCGACACGCAGTATTCGTTCGCTCATACACTCGTCCGAGACGTCGCCTACGGCCAGATTCCGCGAGCCGATCGGGCCGAGAAGCATCGACGGGCCGCCGGCTGGATCGAGTCTTTCGGACGGCCCGAGGAGTACGCGGATCTCCGCGTCTACCACTACACGAGCGCGCTGGAATTCGCGCAAGCAGGACCCATCGACACCGAGGAGCTCGTCGAGGCGACGCGTATGGCCCTCCGCGATGCAGGGGATCGTGCTGCTTCGCTTAACGCCTATGCCGCTGCGGCTCGCGACTACGACCGCGCGCTCGAGCTCTGGCCCGAAGACGATCCTGCTCAGCCGCGGCTTCGGCTGGCCGCTGCGGTGGCTCGGTTCCGCGACGAGGTCTGGAACGAAGAGGAGCTCGCAGCCGCCCGCGATGCCCTGCTCGCCGTCGACGACGATGCGGGCGCGGCAGAAGCGGAGATCCTGCGGGCCGAAGTGTTCTGGTTGCTCGGGCGAGGCGACGACGTCCTGCTGAGCCTGGATCGTGCCGTCGAGCTGGCGGCGGGGCAACCTCTCTCGGAGGCCAAGGCGCGCGTCTACGCCGAGGTTTTTCGGCTGCACTGGCTCGGGGCCCGGGAGGAGCTCGCGAAGGAGTTCGAACAGCAAGCGCTTGCCATGGCCGACGAGCTTGGCCTGAAAGGCGTCCGAGCCCAGATCCTGAGCTCCACCGGCGCCTGGCGGGCGATGCAGGGCGATCGCACAGGGTTCGACGCAATGGAGGAGAGCGTGGCTCTCTTCGAGGAGCTGAACTCAGCCGATGCTCAGCGTCCGTACAACAACATCGCCGACATGCACTACAACCTCGGCGAGCTTGAACAGGCCGCCGAGACCACGGAGCGGATGGAAGAGGCGTGGAAGCGGTTCGCCGTGCTGGACTGGCTCCGCTGGAACGATCATCAGAGGGGCGCGCTGCTATACATGGCCGGTCGCTGGGACGAGGCGTTGGAGATGTGCGACCGGTGGATCGCGGACGCACAGGCGCGCGACGGCCACTATCTCGAGTCGCGCTGGCGAAACATCCGCGGGCGAATCCTCTTGGCGCGGGGCGCAGAGGACGCAGCCGTCGAAGAATCCGAGATCGGCCTCGATCGTGCCCGCGCCGGCGGCGACGCCCAGCTCCTCGCCCCCTTGCTCGCTTTCCGAGTCCGAGTCCTCTGGGAGCTGGGAGGTGGCGGGGCCGAGCCCTTGCTCGACGAGCTCGTGAGGGTATGTCAGAGGTCGCCGCTCAGGATCGCGCACGACTGGTTCCCGGAAGTCGCCGTGGTCCTGGCCGGGCTCGAGCGGACCGCCGACGTCGAAGCCGTGGCGGAGACCCTGCCCACGCCGACGCCTTGGCGCGAAAGTGGCTTGGCCCTCGGGCGCGGCGACCCACTGGGGGCTGCCGAGATTCTCGGTCGGATCGGCGCCAGGCCGTTGGAGGCGGAGGCCCGGCTGTCGGCCGGGAAGGCCGGCCTCGACGCCGATCTTCCGGCCGCGGTCGAGTTCTTCAGCAGCGTCAGCGCGATTCGCTATCTGCGGGAGGCAGAAGCGCTTCTGCCTACGAGCCGCAGCGCCTGAAGCTGACGGTCTCGCCGTCCCAGTCCGGGACGCCGCCGTGGAGGACGGGTCGCGCGTCCACGCCGGCCGCGGCGAGGACGCTCGCCGCGACGCCGGCGCGCGGGCCGCTGGAGCAGATCGTGACGACGGGTTTGCCGCCCTGGAGGTCCTCCGCCCACTCGCGGACGAGGCGGTACGGGATGTTGCGGCTACCGGGGATGTAGCCCTGGTCGCGCTCGTGCGGCTCGCGGACGTCGAGCACCTCGACCTCGCCCGATGCGACGAGCGACCGCAGCTCGTCGAGCTCGACGGGAGCAAGGCGCTCGTCGGAAGGCGGCCCGAGCACGTAGCCGGCGAGGTCGAAGATCCCCACCGCCCGAAGGCCTTGCGCCGCGCGCTGGGCGTGCTCGGCGGTCGCGACGTGGACCAGGACGCGGTCGTCGAGCGGAAGCACGAACCCCGCCTTCGTCGGGAAGCTGCCGCCGTCGAGAGGGACGTTCACGGCGCCGCGCGCATGCCCAGCGGCGAACTCCTCCGCAGCACGGACGTCGAGGATCGCTCCGGCGCCTCCGCCGTCCAGCGGCTCGAGCGGCGTCGGCGAGCGAAGAAAGGGCCCGCGGTTTAGCTCGACGATCCGGTCCATGTTCGCCGGGCGGACGCCGGTGCGGATCGCGTCGGCGACGAATTCGTCCTCGTCCCCCATGCCGACCTTGTGGTTGAACCGCCGCTCGAAGCCGATCGTCGACGACGCCTTCGAGCTCATCCCGGAGCCGCACAGCGAGCCGGAGACATGTCCCGGGTAGACCTCGACGCCGTCGTGGAGCTCTAGCAGCCGTCGCAGGCTCTGGTACAGCCCGCGCGCACCCTCAGCCGCCTCCGATGCGAGGTCGGGCCGCGCCGCGTCGCCGACGAAGAGCGAGTCGCCGGTCAGCGTCAGCCACGGCTCGTCGCCGCGCTCTCGGTCGACCACGGCGAAGGCGCAGTGCTCCGGTCGATGGCCGGGCGTGTGGATGACGCGGATCGCCACCGGCCCGAGCTCGACCGAATCGCCGTCCGCGAGCGCGTCGAATGGGTACTGCGGCCCCGCCGCGGCGTGGATCGAGACCGGCAGGTCGTGGTCGAGCGCGAAGCGCCCGTGGCCGGAGACGTGGTCGGCGTGGGTGTGGGTCTCGAGCACGCGGACGATCCGCACGCCGTCCCGCTCGGCCTGCTGGAGGTACTGCTCGATGGCGTACGCCGGATCGACGACGACCGCCTCTTCCGAGTCCTCGTCGCCGATCAGATAGGAGGCGCAGCCAAGATCGTCGTCGACGAACTGGCGAAAGAGCATGGTTCAGTGACCCTAGCGCGTTGCGCGGCTAGAAGCCGAGGTGCTTGGCGATGACCATCCTCTGCACTTCGTTCGTGCCTTCGCCTATCTCCAGGATCTTCTGGTCGCGGTAGAGCCGCGCGATCGGGGATTCCTCCATGAATCCGTAACCGCCGTGGATCTGCAGTGCAGAGTTCGCTACTCGATGCGACAGTTCGCCCGTGTAGAGCTTCGCCATCGCGGCCTCCTTGCCGAACGGCCGTCCCTGGTCCTTCAGCCAGGCCGCCTTGTAGACCATGCCCCGGCCGGCCTCGATCTCCGTGGCCATGTCAGCCAAGGCGAACTGCACCGCCTGGAAGCGGGCGATCGGCTGCCCGAACTGGTGCCGCTCCTTCGCGTACTGCGCCGCGAGGTCGTACGCTCCCTGCGCCAGGCCCACGCCCATCGCCGCCACGGAAATCCGCCCGCCGTCGAGGATCTCGAGGAACTGCTGGAAGCCCTTGCCGCGCGGACCGAGCAGGTTCCCCTCCGGCACCCGTACGTCGCGGAAGGAGAGCTCCCGCGTGTCCGACGCCCGCCACCCGAGCTTGTCCATCGGCTCGGCGATCTCGTAGCCCGGCGTCCCGTTCGGGACGATGATGTTCGAGACCTCGTCCTCGCCTGTACGCGCCGTGATCGTGACGCAGGCCGTGATGTCGGTCCCGGCATTGGTGATGAACATCTTCGAGCCGTTGATCACCCACTCGCCGTCCTGCAGCTCGGCCCGAGTGCGCGTCGCGCCGGCGTCGGAGCCGGCATCCGGCTCGGTCAGCCCGAAGGCCGCCAGCTTCTGGCCCGAGGCGAGCTGCGGCAACCAGTCCCGTTTCTGCTCCTCGCTCCCGAAGTAGTGGATCGGCAGCGTCCCGAGCGAGTGGTGCGCGGCGACCGTGATCGCGACGGACGAGTCGATCCTGGTCAGCTCCTCGATCGCGATGGCGTACGCAACCGTATCCGTCCCAGCGCCCCCGTACTCCTCGGGAATCGTCATGCCCATCAGCCCGAGCTCGGCAAGCTCCGCGACGAGGTCGTACGGAAAACGGTGCGCGCGGTCGAGCTCCGCGGCCAGGGGCGCGACGCGGTCGACCGCAAACTCGCGCACGGTCCGGCGGACGAGCTCGTGCTCCTCCGAAAGGTCGTAGTTCGGCGTCACGCCAATGACCGTGCCAGCTCGGCGATCAAGCGGACGCCCCAGCCGGTGCCTCCCTGCTGCGGGAAGTAGTCCGGTCGCGGCCAGCGCAGGAAGCCCGGGCCGGCCATGTCCACGTGTGCCCAGGGGCCGTCGCCGACGAACTCCTTCAGGAACTCGGCGGCGTACGTCGGCGACGCCTGACCCCGGACCGACGAGTTCTTCATGTCCGCGAAGCTGGAGTCGATCAGGCGGCGGTAGCGGCGGTGCATGGGGAAGCCCCACGAGTGGTCGCCGCTGCGGTTCCCGGCCGCCACGACCTGCTCGCGCCAGTCGTCGTCGTTCCCGTACACGCCTGCGTACAGGTCGCCGAGGGCCTTGTTCATCACGCCGGTGAGGGTCGCGAAGTCGACGATGTGGGTCGCGCCCTGCTCGCGGGCGTACCAGAGGACGTCGGCGAGGATCAGCCGCCCCTCGGCATCGGTGTTGATCACCTCGATCGTCTTGCCGTTCATCGCACGGAGGATGTCCCCGGGCCGGTATGAGTGGCCGCCGGGCATGTTCTCGGTCGCTCCGACGACGCCGAGCACGCGGATCGGGAGCCCGAGCTCCGCAATCGCGCCCATGCCGGCGAGCACTGCGCCGCCGCCCGCCATGTCGCCCTTCATGTCCTCCATGTAGAGCGCCGGCTTGATCGAGATGCCGCCGGTATCGAACGTGACGGCCTTTCCGACGAGCCCGAGGACGAGGTCGTCGCGCGCGCCGGGCGGGTCGTAGCGGAGAACGATCAGCTGCGCCGGGTTGTGGCTCCCCTGCGCGACGGCGCCGAAGGAGCCCATGCCCAGCTCGGCGAGCCGCTCGGGCCCGCCCGACTCCGCGGTGAGATGCTCCGAGCCCGCCGCGAATTCCTTCGCTCGCCCGGCCAGCGCCGCGGGAGTCAGCTCGTTCGGCGGCTCGTTCGCGAGGTCCCGCGCCCTATTGACCCACGCGGCCACCGTCGCCGCACGACGCGCCGGCTCGAGCACGCTCTGCGGCCCCGCGAAGGCGAGCCGCTCGAACTCAGCGCGGCCGCCGTCCGCCGACTTCCAGCGCCCGGGGTCGTAGCCGCCGAGCATGACGCCGTCGACCACGGCTCTGGCTTGCTCCTCCACGGGGACGGGCGAGTTCTCGTCGAGCTGCCAGCCCAGGGTGCCGCCGATCCGCTGCGTCAGGCGGACGACCGCTCCCGCCGCGGTTCGGAATGCGTCCGCATCAAGCTCGTCGCCGAGGCCGGCGACCGCGAGCCGCCTGCCGTCGACATGGAGAAGCGTCGCCTCACCTGCACGCGGCTCGAAGCCTTCCGCCGCGAGCAGCTCGCCGGGTTCGCCGCCGAGTTGCCCGTCGGCCGTTGCGACGCCGACGACGTCGCCCTCGGCGGATTCGGTGAGCATGACTTCCATGAGCGGCGGCAGAGGCTAACCCAGGAATCTCTGTGACGGTTTCGAAAACATTTTCGAGTGCTTAACCATTTCCTGATTCCGCCGATAGAGACTGTCGGAATGAGCACGATCGAACTGCGGCCAGACGCCTCTGCGAGCGTCGAAGACCTGATCGGCCGGATCTCGAGCCTCGTCCTCGAGCGGCAGTCGCTCCGGTCTCACGACGCGCACGTCCTGCTGCTCGAGCGCAATCGCTCCGAGCTGGTCCGCGCGCACCAGGATCTTTCCCGCGCATTGATCGCCCGCCACCTCCCGCCGAAGGCGGAGACGGCGGAAGCAGCGGCCTAACAGGACGGCTTCCCGAAACATCGGCTATGCCGGCGGAGGGGCGCTGCTCGTTCCGAGGACGGCGTCCTAGGCGCTCCTCAACCTCTTCGTACGACGGCGCTCGGGCGTCGCCCGTAGCCACGTGGCGAGCTCGGCAGCGGGCACCGGACGACTGAGGTAGTAGCCCTGCGCGATGTCGCAGCCGAGTGCGACCAGCCGGCGCCAGGCCTCTCCGGTCTCGACGCTCTCGGCGACGACGCGGAGTCCGAGGTTCCGGCCGAGGTCGATCGTCGAACGGACGATCACGGCGTCGTTCTCGTCCTCGTCCATCCCCTGGACGAAGGACTTGTCGATCTTCAGCTCGTCCACGGGAAGGCGCTTCAGGTACGCGAGCGAGGAGTACCCGGTGCCGAAGTCGTCGATCGCGAGACGGACACCCATGTCGCTCAGTCGCGAGAGGACGTGCATCGCGCGGATCGGGTCGGCGAGGATGGTGCTCTCGGTGATCTCAAGTTCGAGGAGGGAGGGGGAGACCTCCCACTTCGCGAGCAGCTCGCCGACGGTGTCCGGCAGGTGGACATCGAGGAGGTTCCGCGCCGAGAGGTTGACGCCGACGCAGAGGTCGAGCCCCTCAAGCTGCCAGCTCCGGCACTGGCGGACGGCCTCGTTGAGGACGAAGAACGTCAGCGGCACGATCACGCCGGTCTTCTGCGCGAGCGGGATGAACTCGTCGGGGCGGACGAGCCCGCGCGTGGGATGGCTCCAGCGGACGAGCGCCTCGACGCCGTTGACCTCGCCGCTGCGGAGCTCGGCCTTCGGCTGGTAGTGGAGGACGAGCTCGCCGCGGTCGATCGCACGCCGGAGCTCCGTGAGGAGCGTCAGGCGGTCGGGGCTGTACTCGTCTCGCTC
>DATFQN010000062.1:0-10211 GCA_035264165.1 Gaiellaceae bacterium | reverse complement strand
GTGACGAACGACCTCGGTGGCGCTCTCCTCTATTTCGGGATCTTCCTCGCCATGCTCTACGTCGCCACAGCGCGGGTGTGGTTCGTCCTCGCCGGCGCGGTCCTCTTCGTAGGGGGTGCGGCGGCGGTGTACACGGTAATTCCGCGGGTGCAGGAGCGAGTCGAGATCTGGCTCGACCCGTGGGGCGATCCGTTCGGTCGCGGGTACCAGGCGATCCAGTCGCTCTACTCGATCGCGAACGGCGGCTTCGGCGGGACCGGCCTCGGGCAGGGCACGTACACCGACTCCGACGGCCATCGGCTCATCCCGTCGCTCAACACGGACTTCATCTACTCCGCGCTCGCACAGGAGCTCGGGCTGGTCGGGATCTGCGGCTTCCTGCTCGTCTACATGCTCTTCGCCGCGCGCGGCTTCAGGATCGCCCTGCTCGCCCAGGACGGGTTCTCGAAGCTGCTGGCCGTCGGACTGACCTTCGCGTTCACGCTTCAGGCCTTCCTGATCATCGGCGGGATCATCCGGCTGGTCCCGCTGACCGGCATCACGTTGCCCCTCGTCAGCTACGGCGGTTCGAGCATCGTCGCGAACTTCGTGCTCCTGGCGCTGCTCCTGCTCGTCTCCAACCGCGCAAACAAGGCCCTGAAGTGAACCACCAGATCAGCCGCCTCGCCGTCGCCTCGCTCGTGCTCGTGATCTCGCTGATCGTGGGGACCACGTATTGGCAGGCCTGGGCCGCGCCGGACCTTGCTGACCGCCGCGACAACTCGATCAAGGTCGTCGCGCAGTTCACGATCAAGCGGGGCAAGATCCTCGCGGCGGACGGCTCCGTGCTCGCGCGCAACCGGCCTCGGCGCATCAGCGGGAAGACCTTCTACTTCCGGCGGTACCCGGCACGCGAGCGGTTCGCGCACGCGGTCGGCTACTCGACCCAGGGTCGATCGCGGGCCGGTCTCGAGCAGTCGCGCAACGACTTCCTCACGGGCGCCAACGCGAACTTCTCGACCCTGGTGGACACGACCCTCGATCGCCTGCGCGGCGCAACGATCGAGGGGAACGACGTGATCACGACGCTGCGACCCGTGCCGCAGAGGGTTGCGAACCAGGCGCTGGCCGGTCAGTGCGGCGCAGCCGTCGCCCTTGAGCCGAAGACAGGCAAGGTGCTGGTGATGGCCTCGAGCCCCAGCTACGACCCGAACCTCGTCGAGCGGAACTTTACCCGCATCCAGCGCGGTGCCGGGCCTTGCGGGATCGCGCCGCTGCTGAACCGCGCTTCGAGCGGGCTCTTCGCGCCCGGCTCGATCTTCAAGGTCGTCACCGCTTCGGCGGCGCTCGATACTGGGACGTACACGCCCGAGTCGACGTTCGTCGACCCCGGCTACTGCATCGAGTACGGCCAGCGCGTGAACAACTACGACACCTCGACGCCATTCGGCACCGTCAACTTCACCCAGGCGCTCGTCAACTCGATCAACTCGTCGTTCTGCGAGATGGGCAAGAAGCTGGGGCCTGAGAAGATCCTCGACTACGCGCGCCGCTACGGGTTCTACGAAGACCCGCCGGTGGATCTCCCGTCCGGCGAGCGGGCGCCGAGCGGCCTGTACGAGAACGGAAAGCTTCTGCGACGCTCGCAGGAGGCCCGTGCCGACCCGGGCCGGCTCGCGTTCGGCCAGGAGCGGATGCTCGTGACGCCGCTGCAGATGGCGATGGTGGCCGGCGCGATCGCGAACCGCGGAGTCGTGATGAAGCCGTACCTCACCGACCGCGTGCGCAAGCCCGATGGGACGCAGCTCGTGAAGATGAAGCCCGACGAGCTGAGGCGCGCCGTCAAGACAGAGACGGCGCAGCTGATCGCGTCGATGATGGAAGGCGTCGTCTCCGGCGGAACTGGAACCGCGGCGCAGATCCCGGGCGTCCGCGTGGCGGGCAAGACGGGAACCGCGGAGACAGGCCGGCAGGGCCGCAACACCACGTGGTTCATCACCTTCGCGCCGGTCGACGACCCGAGGGTCGCCATCGCCGTGGTGCTGCAGAACCAGAGCGGCACGGGCGGCACGACCGCCGCGCCGATCGCGAAGCAGATCATGGAGGCGATCCTGCGGTCGCCGTCGAAAGGGTCCCGTTAGCAAATGGCCGTCTCCGACACCCTGATCAACACGCTCTTCGACGGGCGCTACCGCATCCTGCGCAAGCTCGGCTCGGGCGGGATGGCGAACGTCTACCTGGCCGAGGACGAGGAGCTCGGCCGCCGCGTCGCGATCAAGATCCTGAACGACCGCCACGCGAGCGACGACTCGTTCGTCGAGCGGTTCCGGCGGGAGGCGAAGAACGCGGCCGGCCTCTCGCACCCGAACATCGTCTCGGTCTACGACCGCGGCGAGGCCGAGGGCACCTACTACATCGCGATGGAATACCTCGAGGGCCGGAGTCTCAAGGACCGCATCGTCGCCGAAGGCGCGCTTCCGATCTCGGCGGCGATCGAGGTCACCCGGCAGATCCTCCGCGCCGTCGGCTTCGCACATCGGCGCGGGATCGTCCACCGCGACATCAAGCCGCACAACGTCCTGCTCGTCCAGGACGGGGCGAGCGACGGCGAGCCGCGGTTCAAGGTGACGGACTTCGGCATCTCGCGCACCGCCGCCAGCCAGATGACCGAAGCCGGGTCGATCGTCGGCACCGCCCAATATCTCTCGCCCGAGCAGGCGCGTGGGGCGCCCGTCGACCAGCGTTCCGACATCTATTCCGTCGGCATCGTGCTCTATGAGCTGCTCACGGGGAAGCTGCCATTCACCGGGGAGACTCCGCTCGAGATCGCTATGAAGCACCTGTCGGAGGTCCCGACGGCGCCGTCGGAGCTGCGCCCCGACGTTCCGGCCGATCTCGACATGGTCGTGCTCCGCGCGCTCGCCAAGGATCCGGAGGACCGTTACCAGAGCGCCGACGAGATGGAGCGCGAGCTCGCGCGGGTGGCGAGCGGCGGCAGCGTGACCGCGGAGACGGCGGAGGCGGCGACCGCCGTCTTGGCCGGCGCGGGTCTCGCGGACACGGCGCCGACGATGATTTCGCGGCGGCCCGTCGTGGCGCCGCGCCCGCCCGACACGTACCGCCAGAGTTACTACGACTACGAGGAGCCGCGCCGGCGCCGCCGGCCGGTCTGGCCGTGGCTGCTGGCGCTCCTGCTCCTCGCCGGCGCGCTCGTGGCCGGGTTCTACGTGTGGAACCAGATCCAGGACGAGATCAGCGGCGCGAAGCCTGTGAGCGTCCCGTTCGTCGAGGGACAGAAGCTGCCGCAGGCGCGCAAGAACGTCCGCGACGCGGGCCTGCGCCCCGTCGTGCTGCAGCGCTCCCACCTGACGGTCTTCCCCGGGGTCGTGTTCCGCCAGGACCCGGAGGCCGGTGAGCGCGTCCCGAAGGGGAACGCCGTGCGGATCTATGTGTCGACCGGCAAGCCGCGCGTGGCGGTGCCGGACGTGCTTGGGGCGCGGGAGGCGGACGCGGTGCTGACGCTGCGCCGAGCCGGCCTCGTGCCCGATGTCCGCGACATCTTCTCGGACAAGCCGACCGGGACGGTGATCGCGCAGGACCCGAAGGGGGGCACGAGCGTCGTCAAGGGCACAACTGTCCGGATCAACATCTCCAAGGGCCAGCAGAACATCGGGATCCCCAGCGTGATCGGACAGTCCTTCGACGAGGCCTCGCGGCAGTTGCGGGCCGCCGGGCTCACGCCGGTGCGGGTCGACGTCGAGTCATCCGAGCCGAAGGGCAGGGTCGTCG
The DNA here is from genome assembly GCA_035264165.1 of Gaiellaceae bacterium. Taxonomy (GTDB): domain Bacteria; phylum Actinomycetota; class Thermoleophilia; order Gaiellales; family Gaiellaceae; genus JACDAN01. The sequence goes on along the minus strand of DATFQN010000062.1, from coordinate 6,443 downwards.
ACCAGAATCCGGCGCCGGGTTCGCTCCAGCCGCCGGGGACGGAGGTCGAGCTGAGCGTCTCCACGGGTGAGGAGAAGACGACAGTCCCAGACGTGCTCAACCTGGACGAGGAGACGGCGCGGTCGAACCTCGAGAACGACGGTTGGGTCGTCGTCGTCCGCGATACCGCGACGGACAATCCCGACGAGGACGGTGTCGTGCTCAGCCAGACTCCCGGTCCGGGCGAGGAGGCGAAGCCGGGGTCGCGCGTGACGATCTACGTCGGCCGCCTGGCGGACACGGAGCCGCCGCCCCCGCCTCCGCCGCCGGTGCCGTGAGCGAGCGGGTCCGCGTCGCCGTGATCGCGGGCGGGCGTTCGAGCGAGCATGCGATCTCCGTCGCATCGGCACAGTCGGTGATCGAGGCCCTCGACCCCGACCGGTACGAGGTCGAGACGATCGAGATCGGGCGCGACGGCCGGTGGGAGCTCGATTCCCGCGCGACGCGGGAGCTCGAGCCGCCGCGGCCTGTCGCCGAGACCTTGCCCGTGCCCTCGACCGGCTCGGCTCCGGAGACCCTGGGGCAGGTCGACGTCGTGCTCCCGATCCTGCACGGCCCGTTCGGCGAGGACGGGACCGTCCAGGGGCTGCTCGAGCTTGCGGGCGTGCCATACGTCGGCGCGGGCGTGACGGCGTCGGCGCTCTGCATGGACAAGGACCTCTTCAAGTCCGTTTGCCGCGACAAGGGGATCCCCGTCACGCGCTCGGTGACGATGCGGAACGGCGACCGTCCGTCGAACCCCTTCGGCTACCCGGTCTTCGTCAAGCCGGCGCGGCTGGGGTCGTCCGTCGGGATCACGAAGGTGGTGAGCGAGGACGAGCTGGAGGAGGCGGTCGCGCTCGCCCGCCGCCATGACGAGAAGGTCCTCGTCGAGGAGTTCGTCGACGGTGTCGAGGTCGAGTGTGGCGTTCTCGGCAACCGCGAGCCCATCGCGTCGCTGCCGGGGGAGATCGTCGCGCACGGGTTCGGCGGCACCGACTGGTACGACTACTCGGCCAAGTACGACGAGGGCGGGATGGATCTGATCATTCCGCCACGGATCCCGGAGGAGACGATCGAGCGCGTGCAGCAGCTCTCGGTCGACGCCTTCATCGCCTCGGACTGCGAGGGGATGGCGCGCGCCGACTGCTTCGTGACGCGAGACGGCGACGTGCTCGTCAACGAGCTGAACACGATTCCGGGCTTCACGGCCACGAGCGTCTACGCGAAGCTCTTCGAGGCTTCGGGCGTGCCGTACGCGGAACTGCTCGACCGCCTGATCCGACTCGCGCTCGAGCGGCACGAGCGCCGCCAGCAGCTCGAGTACTAGCTCGCGCGCACCTCGTTGACGTGCGCCGAGCCGTCGAGCGCGGTGATCCAGACCATGTAGTAGCGCGCCTTCGCGTCATCGACCTCGAACGTCGTCCGGTCCTGCACGACCTGTGATGCCGACACGGCGTCCCCGAAGGGACCCGTCGGTGACTCGCCGGTGCGGATCTCGGCTGTGTATCCCGGCGTGTCGGAGGTCACGACGAACGACTTCGGCTCGACTGTACGGCCGGCATCGAGCACCAAGCCGACGCCGGACTTGGTGAATTCGCTCCGGTAGCCCTCCGTCGTCCAGTACGTCTCGGGAATTCCGTCGGTGGCGAACTGGACGCGGTCGTCGTGCTCTTCGTTGTTGTCGCCTTCGGGGTCGTACGAGTCCACGCCTGAGAGGTTGATCCGCGGGTTGGTCGCCGCCGCCGTTCCGCCGCCGTCGTTGTCCCGGAGGGCCATCGCCCCCAGCGCGGCGAGCGCGGCGATGGCAACGATCGCCACAACGGCTGCGATGGGCCAGAGGACGCCGACGCGGCGTCGCCGCGGCCGCGCATCGCGCCGCCTCGGCCGCGGCGTCGCCGACGGCCGCGCGATCATCGTCGCCTCCTCCGAGATCGGGTCCAGCTCGGCGAGGCACGCCTCGAGCTCCTGGCAGAGCTCGTCCATGGAGCCGAAGCGCTGCTCGGGCCGCTTCGCCATTGCCCGCTCGATCAGCAGCTCGACGCGCGGCGGGCAATCCGGTCGTCGCTCGAGCACGCTCGGCGGCGGCTCGTTCACGTGCCGCAGTGCGACGGCCACGAAGTTCTCTCCTTGGAACGGAACGCCGCCCGTAAGGAGCTCGTAGAGCACGACGCCGAGCGAATAGACGTCGGTGAGGGCGTCGACCTGCTGGCCGCGGGCCTGCTCCGGCGCGATGTACTCGCTCGTCCCGAGGACGGTCCCGGTGATCGTCACGCCCTCGACGTCGACGGAGCGCGCGATCCCGAAGTCGGTCATCTTCGCCTGGCCGTCCTCGTTGAGGAGCACGTTCTGCGGCTTGACGTCGCGGTGGATCAGGCCCCGGTCGTGCGCGAACCCGAGCGCCCGCGCCATCTGCAGGGCGAAGATCAGAGCGTCACGGACGGGCAGCGGACCGCCGCGCTCTAGCAGCTGCTTCAGGTTCTCGCCCTCGACGTACTCGAAGACGATGTACTGGCGGCCCTGCTCCTCGCCGCGGTCGATGACGGTGACGATGTTGGGGTGGCTCAGCTGCGCGACCGAGCGCGCCTCGCGCCGGAACCGCTCGACGTACTCCTCGTCGGTCGTGAATTGCTCGTGGAGCACCTTGATCGCGACGGTGCGGTCGAGCAGACGGTCCTCCGCCTTCCAGACGCTCGACATCCCGCCGCGGCCGATCAGCTCGACGAGCTCGTAACGGCCGGCGATGACGTCCCCCGTAGACACGGGGCTTAAGGCTACTGCGGCTCTAACCGAGGACAGCTTCGAGCGACGCTTCCCAGACGGCGAGCGCCTCGTCCAACTCGGCGTCGCTGAGCGTCAGCGGCGTCAACACCCGGATGCAGTTGGAGTAGATGCCGGACTTGATCAGCAGCAGGCCCTGCTTCGCGGCGGCGTCGGTGACGGAGGAGGCAAGCTTCGGAGCCGGAGTCTTCGCGGCCGGATCGCTCACGAGCTCGATCGCGAGCATCGCGCCGAGCCCTCGCACGTCCCCGATCTGTGGCCAACGCTCCTGCCACGTCTGCATGCGGGCGCGCAGCTGGTCGCCGAGGAACGAAGCGCGTGCGCAGAGATCCTCCTCCGAGATCACGTCCAGCACCGCGAGCGCGGCAGCCTGTGCCACCGGGTTCCCGACGTAGGTGCCGCCGATCGCCGAGTCGGGCGGCGCGTCCATGATCTCGGCCCGGCCGATCACGCCCGACAGCGGCAGGCCCATCGCGATCGACTTCGCGATCGTGATCAGGTCGGGCTCGACCCCGTAATGCTCGATTCCGAACAGCTTCCCCGTGCGGGCGAAACCGGTCTGCACCTCGTCGACGACCATCACGATCCCGTGCTCGTCACAGAGTCGACGCACGCCTTCGATGAACTCCTTCGGCGCGACGACGAAGCCGCCCTCGCCCTGGACCGGCTCGATCACGATCGCGGCGACGCTCTCGGGCGCGACCTGCGTGACGAGCGCGCGCTCGAGTGCGGCGAGCGCTTCGGCGGCGCTCGGGCCGCGGTAGTCGTTCGGGAAGGGGACGCGATAGACCTCGGGCGCGAACGGGCCGAGGCCGGCCTTGTACGGGTGGGTCTTCGACGTCATCGTCAGGCTGAGCAGCGTCCGCCCGTGGAAGCCGCCCTCGAACGCGATGACCGCCGGCCGCTTCGTGTGCGAGCGCGCGAACTTGATCGCGTTCTCGACGGCTTCGGTGCCGGCGTTGAAGAACGCGACCTTGGCGTTCGGCACCGGCGCGAGTTCGGACAGCCGCTCGGCCAGGTTGACGTAGACCTCGTAGGGGACGATCGTGAAGTCGGTATGGCTGAAGCGTTCGAGCTGCTCCTGCGCAGCCTCGACGACGCGCGGGTGTGAGTGCCCGACGTTGAGGCAGCCGACGCCGCCCGTGAAGTCGATGAACGTGTTCCCGTCGACGTCGGTGAGCGTCGCGCCCTCGCCGCGCTCGATCACGATCGGAAACGTCAGTGAGAGCGGGTCGGCGATCACGCGCTCCTTGCGCTCGATGATCTCGCGGGAGCGGGGGCCTGGAATGTCCGTGCGGATGTCGATCGTCTTCGTCGTCGCCACGGCACCGACGATAGCTGAGGGACCGGCCTTCTGCATACTGAATAATCCGTATTCATGAGCGGGCTCCGGCGACGCGATCTCGACGCCGATCCGCTGCGCCAATTCGAGCGCTGGTACGAGGAGGCCGGGGAGGTCGTGGAGTTCCCCGAGGCGGTGGCTCTGGCGACGGCGACGGCCGCTGGTTCCCCGTCGGTGCGTATGGTGCTCGCGAAGAGCTTCGGGCATGGCGGCTTCAAGTTTCATACCGGCCACGGGAGCCGAAAGGCGCGGGAGCTGGCGGAAAACGCGCGCGGCGCGCTGGTCTTCTATTGGGCGCAGCTCGGTCGGCAGGTGCGGGTCGAGGGCGCCGTGACCCGCGTGGACGACGCGGAGTCGGAGGAGTACTTCCGCACACGCCCACGCGACGGCCAGATCTCGGCGTGGGCGTCGACGCAGAGCGAGGTAATCGAGTCGCGCGAGGCGCTGGAGAGCCGCGTCGCCGAGCTCGAGCGCGATTTCGACGGCCGCGACGTCCCGCTACCGCCGCACTGGGGCGGCTACCGCCTCGAGCCGGACGTCTGGGAGTTCTGGCAGCACCGCGACAGCCGGCTCCACGACCGCTTTCGGTACACGCCGGAAGGAGACAGCTGGAAGATCGAGCGCCTGGCTCCCTGAGCCGTGTCCGCGTGCCTGGCACGGGAGCACGCTCGCTTCGGCCGCTGAGGGTGTCTCCGAGAGCCGTGGCTCGGTGCCAGGCACCAGGTCAGGTCCGCCTCGTACAGTGAGCGCGTGATCGTCGCGCACCTCGATCTCGACGCCTTCTTCGCTGCGGTCGAGGAGCTCGAGGACCCGACGCTGCGGACGAAGCCGCTCGTCGTCGGCGGCGATCCTCACGGACGCGGCGTCGTGGCGACGGCGAACTACGTCGCTCGCGAGTTCGGGATCCATTCGGCGATGAGCTGCGCGGAGGCGCTCCGGCGCTGCCCGCACGCCGTCTTCGTGCGGCCGCGGAAGAGTGTCTACTCGACGTACTCGAAGGCCGTCTGGGACACCGTCCGCCAGGTCGTGCCGATCGTCGAGCGGACCGGTCTCGACGAGGGGTACCTCGACCTCGGCGAGGTTGCGCCCGACTTGGGCGGGGCGCGCCGCCTGGCCGAGGCGGTTCAGACGGCTGTGCGCGGCGCGACCAGCCTCACCTGTGCGCTGGGCGTCTCGACGTGCAAAGTGGTCTCCAAGATCGCGAGCGAGCAGCGCAAGCCCGGCGGGCTCGTGGTTGTACGGCCCGGGAAGGAAGCGGAGTTCCTCGCGCCCTTCGACGTGCGGCGCCTCCCCGGGGTCGGCCCCCGCGCCGAGACCCGCCTCCGCGCAGCAGGGATCGAGACGATCGGCGCGCTCGCCGCCCTATCCGACGACCGCCTCGCGGCGCTCCTCCCCGGGAAGGTCGGACAGCTGCTTCGCGATCGCGCCCGCGGGATCGACCCGCGCGGACTCGAGACGCAGACGCAGCGCGTCTCCATCAGCCAAGAGGAGACGTTCGCGCGCGACATCGCCGACGTCGGGCAGCTCCGCGCCGAGCTTCGGCCGATGGCCGATGCGCTTGCGGAGCACCTCCGCCGCGCCGGCGAGACGGCGCGCACGATCACGACCAAGGTGCGCTACCCGGACTTCACGATCCGCAGCCGCTCGATCACGCTGCCCGTCGGCACCGACGAGGCGGACCGCATCTGGGAGCTCGCGTGCGGGCTCCTCGATCGGGCGCTGAAGGATCGTCCGGGAGCGCTGCGCCTCGTGGGAGTCGGCCTCTCCGGCCTCGAGCCTCATCGCCAGCTCTCGCTGGTCTAGCTTGTTCCACATGCGCCACCTGTTGATCCGGACGGCATCCGCGGCCGGGCTGCTCGCGCTGCTGGTCGTGCTCGGAGTCGTCGCGAAAGCGTGGTTCGACAGCCGGCTGCCGGAGTCGTACAGCGCGATGGATTACGGGCACGTCGACTACGGCGGCGGCCCGCCGCACGACCACAGCCACAACCGGGTCAGCGTCGAGACGCTGCACGGTCCCCGTACGAAACCGGACTTCCGCACGACCCTCGTCGCGAAGCAGGCAGAGGTCGAGCTCGCCTCCGGCCGGGCGGTCTCGGCCTGGACGTTCAATGGACAGGTTCCGGGCCCAGAGCTGCGCGTCCATCAGGGAGACGTCGTCGACGTCACGCTCGTGAACGAGGACATCGACGACGGCGTGACGATCCACTGGCACGGGGTCGACGTCCCAAGTGCCGAGGACGGCGTGGCCGGCGTCAGTCAGGACGCGGTCATGCCCGGTGAGCGCTACACGTACCGCTTCCGC
>DATFQN010000061.1:0-3124 GCA_035264165.1 Gaiellaceae bacterium | reverse complement strand
GCATCGGGCATCGCTGGCCTCCGGTCAGGTTCGTTGCGAGAGGACAGTCTTCTACAAGCAGCGTTCACCGTAGGATCCCGCGCATGGTTCCCGAGGCGCCGCTCGAGGAGACCGAGGCCGGGCTGGCGGCGGCCGGCGACGGCTGGTTCGTCCTCAACGCCCGCAACGCGCCGTGGTACGAACGCGAGGGTCGCGGCTTCTACTGCGAGTTCGAGGACCTGATCCACTTGCCGCAGGTGGGGGTCAATCTCACCGTCGTGCGGCCCGGCGAGCCCATGGCGATGTACCACTGGGAAGCCGACCAGGAGAACTTCCTCGTCCTGGCGGGTGAGGCGATCCTGATCGTCGAGGGCGAGGAGCGGCCCTTGCGGAAGTGGGACTTCGTCCACTGCCCTCGAGACACGAAGCACACGATCGTCGGGGCCGGCGACGGTCCGTGCGTGGTGCTGGCGATCGGCGCGCGAGACCACCAGGGTCGCGAGGGGTGGGGCGGGTACAGCGTCGACGAGGCCGCGATCCGGCACGGAGCCGGCGTGGAAGAGGAGACGACCGACGCAACGGTCGCGTACGCACGCTTCAAGGGGGGCCGAAAGGGCCGCTACCCCGACGGCCTTCTGGAGACCTAGATGGACGCGAGCAGGCCGCGGAGCGGCCGCGGCACCTGCGCCGCATCGAGCGCGTCGACGAGAAAGCGCGCGTAGCGGATTTTCCGGCGGCCGCCGCTGCCCATGAAGCGGCGGAGCTGGTCCTGCTTGGGGCGACCCTGCCAGGCGGCCTGCTTCTGCAGCGTGCGCAACGGACGAAGGTCGCCGTGTTCGGCGACGACCTCTTCGACGACGTCGGGGCCGAGGGCGCGGATCAGCTCGTCCTCGAGGTCGCGGACGCAGACGAAGAACCCGAGCTTCTCCATCGCGGCACGATCGAGGTCGGTGCCGAGGCCGCCCCGCTCCAGCGCGCGCCGGAAGCCCGGCTCCTCGCCCGCGTCGCACAGTCCCGCGACCCGCATCTGTCCGCCGAGGCCGCCGAGGAAGTTGCCGATCGCCTGCGCGCCGCCGATCGCCACTACGGAGATGCCCTCTCCGTCCAAATCGCGCCCGAGCTTCGCGGCCAGCGTCTCAACCGCGATGCGGTCGCTGATCCCTTCGACGATGACCGTGGTGGGGCTGAGGACGGTGGTCACGCGCTGACGATACGTTCTGGGGGTGGAGGCGCTCGAACGGGAGCTGGACGATTGCGCGGCCGAGACCAGCTTCTCCGGCGTGGTCCGCGTCGACCGCCGCGGCGACCCGCTCGCGCGCGCCTACGGGCTCGCCGACCGGCGCTGGGGGATCGCGAACGAGGTCGGCACCCGGTTCGGCCTGGCGAGCGGCACGAAGGGGTTGACCGCGCTGACCGTGGTGAGCCTCGTCGAGGAGCGCGTCCTAGAGCTGTCGACCCCCGCGCGCGAGTTACTCGGCGACGACCTGCCGCTGATCCGGGACGACGTCACCGTCGAGCACCTGCTCGGGCACCGGTCAGGGATGGGCGACTACTACGACGAGGAGGTCGAACACGACGTCGACGCGTTCGTACTCCCCGTGCCGGTCAGCGACCTCACGACGACGGAGGCGTACCTCTCTGTGCTCGACGGCCACGCGACGAAGTTCGCTCCGGACGAGCGCTTCTCGTACTGCAACGGCGGCTACGTCGTCCTCGCGTTGCTCGCCGAGCGCGCGACCGGTGTCGCGTTCCACGAGCTCGTCGTCGAGCGCGTGTGCCGGCCGGCCGGGATGCCCGACACCGCCTTCCTGCGCTCGGACGAGCTGCCCGGCCGAGCGGCCGTCGGCTACCTCGACGGCGAGCGGCAGCGGACGAACGTCTTCCACTTGCCGGTGCGCGGGAGCGGCGACGGCGGGATCTACTCCACCGTCGCAGACGTGCATTCGCTGTGGGCCGCGTTCTTCGCCGGCTCGGTTGTGGGAGCGCAGTGGGTCGAGGAGATGGTGCGACCGCGAAGCGACGCCGGCTCGAGGCGCTACGGCCTCGGCTTCTGGCTCGACGAGTCGACGAAGACGGTGAACCTCGAGGGGATGGACGCAGGCGTCTCGTTCTACTCGGCACACGATCCGCGCACCGACGTGACTTGGACGGTGGTCTCGAACACGTCGGCCGGCGCCTGGCCGCTGGCTCGCATGCTCCGCGAACGGCTTTCGTAGCCGCGCCTCCGGCGCGATCTCTAACGCAGTGCCGGCGCGACCTCGGACGCGAAGCGCTCGAGCTGCGCCTCGAGGTCGTCCTGCGCCCAGAAAACGAACGTGTCGAAACCGAGGTCCTGCGCGTAGCTCGTCAGCGTCTCGATCCAGTGCTCGGGCGGGCCGTGGAGCGGCTCCTCCACGGCGCCGTCGGCGATCCGGCCGGACACGTTCAGCAGGCGGCGGATCTCGGTCGGCTCGCGCCCGTGCGCGACGGCGGCCTCGTCGATGCGGCTCATCATGTCCGGTACCACGTGCGGCTTGGCCCAGCCGGACGACGCGACCCAGCCGTCCGCGAGCCGGCCTGTGAGCGCGAGCGAGCGCGGCTTGGCGACGCCGAGCCAGATCTCGATCGGATGCGCTGGGGGCGGGCCGGGATGGAGGCCCTTGACGGTGTAGTGCTCGCCCTCGAAGGCGATCGAGCGCTCGCCGCTCCAGAACAGCCGTATGACCCGGATCGCCTCCTCGAGTGACTCGAGCGCCTCGCGCGGCGACCGCGTCGGCCCGCCCATCGCGCCGATCCCCTCCCAGAACGCGCCTGCGCCGAGCCCGAGCTCGAACCGCCCGCCGGAGAGGACGTCGAGCGTGACGGCTTGCTTGGCGATCATCGCCGGGCCGCGCAGGGGCAGGTTCGCAACGTCTGTGAAGAAGCGGACGCGCTCGGTGCGCGCCATCAGGTCGGCGATCAGCTCGAACGTCTCGACGTAGCGGCGCTGGTACGGGTGATCCTGGATGCCGATGACGTCGAGGCCGAGGGCGTCCGCGCGCCGCGCGAGCGAGCGGATGAGCTCGAGCTCGTCGGCGTTCGGCACGGGGAAAACGCCGAACGACAGCTTCCGGCCGTAGCGCGACTCCACGCCTTGACGCTACCGCGCCGGTGATCCCGCGCGTCT
>DATFQN010000060.1:0-67328 GCA_035264165.1 Gaiellaceae bacterium | reverse complement strand
CAAAGGCGAGAACATCGCCGAGCCGTCGATCCCCGAGTCGTTCAAGGTGCTGCTGAAGGAGATGCAGTCGCTCGCGCTCGACGTGGACGTGCTCTCGGAGGAGGGTGCGGAGGTCGAGGTGCGAGAGGAGGAGGACGAACTGCTCCGCGCCGCGGAGGAGCTCGGGATCGACCTCTCGCCCGGGTCGCTGCGCGCCGCGGCGCGCGAGCCGAACGCCGAGGAGCTCGAGGAGGGCCAGGAGCGCGTCGACCAGGAGGGCGAGCTGGCGCTTCCGAACGACGAGGCGCTCGTGGACGTAGCCGACCCGGAGCTTGCGCCCACGGAGGCAGCCGAGGAGGAGGCCGAGGAGCAGGCAGGCCCACTCGCAGAAGAAGTCGAGCTAGAGGAATAACGAGGAGTAGAGGAGCGCTTTGATCGACATCAACGAATTCGACGCCATCCGGATCGGGCTCGCTTCGAGCAAGCAGATCCGGGACTGGTCCTCCGGCGAAGTCACCAAGCCGGAGACGATCAACTACCGCACGCTCAAGCCCGAGCGCGACGGCCTCTTCTGCGAGCGCATCTTCGGTCCCACCAAGGACTGGGAGTGCTACTGCGGCAAGTACAAGCGGGTCCGCTACAAGGGCATCATCTGCGAGCGCTGCGGCGTCGAGGTGACCCGGCAGAAGGTCCGCCGTGAGCGGATGGGTCACATCGACCTCGCCGCGCCGGTCTCGCACATCTGGTTCTTCAAGGGCGTCCCCAGCCGGATCGGGTACCTGCTCGACATCGCGCCGCGGGAGCTCGAGAAGGTCCTGTACTTCGCCGCGTCGATCGTCACGAACGTCGACAACGAGGCGCGGAAGAAGGACCTGAACGACCTCGAGGACAAGGTCACCGCGGAGTACGAGCGGATCGACGTCGACCGCGAGGAGGCACTCGCGGCACTCGAGGACCGCCTCAAGCGGCGCCGCGAGTACTTCACGAAGGGCAAGGAGCGGAACTTCGACGAGGATGACGAGTTCTGGGCCCGCGGCCTCTCCAACTGGGCCGAGGAGCAGGCTCTGCCCTCGCTCGAGGAGGCACGGGAGCTCGTCGGCGGCCTCTTCCTCGAGGTCGCGAAGGACATCACGACCGAGGACTCCAAGAAGATCCGTGAGCTCGTGCGCAACTCGGCGATCCGCGACGACCGCCGGCTCTCACCGCGCGAGCTCGAGCAGGTCGCGACCGCTGCGATCGAGCTCGAGGAGGCGCTCCGCCCGCTCTTCAAGCAGGCCGCGAAGGCGACCGGCTCGAAAAAGGGCGCGATCACGAAGCACATCAACAAGATCCTCGACGCGCTCCATGCCGGTGAGGAACTCGAAGAGGAGGACGCGAAGCTCGTCGCGAGCGTCGACCTGAAGAACCTCGACAAGGCGAAGGATCTTGGGAACAACCTCCTGCGGGAGATCCTCGAGACGGCTCCTCACGACTCTCCGGACGAGATTCGCGAGCTTGCAAACGACCTGTGCCTCCGGACGGACGGGAAGATCCAGAAGGAGGACCTCGACGCGCTCGTGCAGTGGGCGCTGAAGGTGCGCGAGATGTACCTCGACATCGAGTCGCGGCGCTCGGACGCCCGCGACGCGGCCGAGGACGCCAAGCGCCGCCTCTCGGAGACCTGGGAGACGTTCAAGAGCCTCGAGCCGAAGCTGATCGTCAACGACGAGCAGATCTTCCGCGAGCTCAAGGAGCGGTTCGGCTCCCCGTACGGCTTCGGCGAGTACTTCACGGGCGGCATGGGCGCGGAGGCGATCCGTGACCTGCTCCGCGACCTCGATCTCGACCAGGAGGCGGCGTCGCTCCGCGAGACGATCAAGACCTCGAAGGGTCAGAAGCAGCAGCGCGCGATCAAGCGGCTGAAGGTCGTCTCGGCGTTCGTCAAGTCCGAGAACAAGCCGGAGTGGATGATCCTCGAGGCGATTCCGGTGATCCCCCCGGAGCTGCGCCCGATGGTGCAGCTCGACGGTGGCCGCTTCGCCACGAGCGACCTGAACGACCTCTACCGCCGTGTGATCAACCGGAACAACCGCCTGAAGCGGCTGCTCGACCTCGGCGCGCCCGAGATCATCGTGAACAACGAGAAGCGGATGCTGCAGGAGGCCGTCGACGCGCTGTTCGACAACGGCCGCCGCGGCCGCGCCGTCACCGGCCCGGGCAACCGGCCGCTGAAGTCGCTTTCCGACATGCTCAAGGGCAAGCAGGGCAGGTTCCGCCAGAACCTGCTCGGGAAGCGCGTCGACTACTCGGGCCGCTCGGTGATCGTCGCCGGGCCGAGCCTGAAGCTCTACCAGTGCGGGCTGCCCAAGCTGATGGCCCTCGAGCTCTTCAAGCCGTTCATCATGAGCCGGCTCGTCGAGCGGAAGGCCGTCCAGAACATCAAGGCGGCGAAGAAGTACGTCGACTCGATGGTTCCCGAGGTCTGGGACGTGCTCGAGGAGGTCATCGCCGAGCATCCGGTGCTCCTGAACCGGGCGCCGACGCTCCACCGCCTCGGCATCCAGGCGTTCGAGCCTGTGCTCGTCGAGGGCAAGGCGATCCAGGTCCACCCGCTCGTGTGTCACGCATTCAACGCTGACTTCGACGGCGACCAGATGGCCGTCCACCTGCCGCTGTCGGCGGAGGCGCAGGCCGAAGCGCGCATCCTGATGCTCTCCTCGAACAACGTTCTCTCGCCCTCGAGCGGTCGCCCGCTGGCGACGCCGACCCAGGACATGGTCCTCGGCGGCTACTACCTGACCTACTCGGAGGAGGACCTCAACGAGGCCGATGCCGAGAAGCTCAAGCCCAGGCCGCAGCGCTTCCAGAGCGAGGACGAGGTCGAGTTCGCAGTCGAGTCGGAGCAGGTCGGGCTCCAGCAGCCGATCGAGTACCGCTGGGGCGGCGAGGTCATCCTGACGACCCCCGGCCGCGTCATCTTCAACTCCGAGGTCCTGCGCACGCTCACGGAGGCCTCCGAGGACGGCGACCAGGCCGTCGAGTACCCCTACGTCAACCGCACGCTCTCGAAGAAGGAGATGGACGACTTCATCACCGAGCTGGCGGCGCTGTACGGGGCGCACATGATCAGCGGCGTCCTCGACAAGATCAAGGCCCTCGGCTTCCGCTACGCGACCGACGCCGGGATCACGATCTCGAAGAACGACATCGTCATCCCGCCGAACAAGCAGGAGATCCTCGCCTCCTACGAGGCGCGGGTCGGCGAAGTCGAGGGACAGTACGAGCGCGGCCTGATCACCGAGGAAGAGCGGCGCGAGTCGATCGTCCAGATCTGGACCGAGGCGACGGACGCCGTGGCCGACGCCATGGAAGCCAACCTCCACAAGCTCAACCCGATCTTCATGATGGCCAACTCCGGGGCGCGTGGATCGTTCAAGCAGATCCGCCAGCTCGCCGGCATGCGCGGCCTGATGGCGAATCCGAAGGGCGAGATCATCGAGCGCCCGATCCAGGCCAACTTCATGGAGGGCCTGTCGGTGCTCGAGTACTTCATCTCGACGCACGGCGCCCGCAAGGGACTGGCCGACACGGCGCTCCGCACGGCCGACTCGGGTTACCTGACGCGACGTCTCGTCGACGTCGCCCAGGACGTGATCATCCGCGAGGAGGACTGCAAGACGAAGGAGTTCATCGAGCTCCCGCTCTACAGCGAGGGCGGCCTGAACAAGGCGCTACTCGGGCGGATCGTCGCGGAGGACCTGCACAAGCTGCTCGCGAGCGGCAAGCCCGGCAAGACCGTGCTGGCCGAGAAGGGCCAGCTCGTGACGATGCCGCTCCTCGAGGAGATCGTCGAAGGCCTCGAGGAGGGGGCTGAAGAGGCGATGGTCGGAGTGCGGTCGGTGCTCAAGTGCCGCAGCGAGTTCGGCGTGTGCCGCTCCTGCTACGGGCTCTTCCTGGCCACCGGCGGCATGGCCGAGATCGGCGACGCGGTCGGCATCATCGCCGCGCAGTCCATCGGCGAGCCGGGGACGCAGCTGACGATGCGGACGTTCCACACCGGCGGCGTGGCCGGGGCGGACATCACGCATGGTCTGCCGCGCGTCGTCGAGATCTTCGAGGCGCGAAGCCCGAAGGGCGCCGCGAAGCTTGCAGAGGTTGCGGGGAAGGTCGAGATCGAACAGACCGAGCGCGGGCCGAAGGTGCTGATTCACACGCCCGACGGCGAGGAGCCTGTGAGCTACCAGCTCCCGCGCCGGACGCGGCTGCTCGTCGAGGCGGGCCAGGAGGTCGAGCCGGGCGACGCTCTCCACGAGGGCTCGCTCACACCGGCCGACCTGCTCCGGCTCAAGGGCTCGACGGCGACCGAGCTGTACCTCGTCTCCGAGGTCCAGCGCGTCTACAAGTCGCAGGGCGTCGAGATCCACGACAAGCACATCGAGCTGATCGTCCGGCAGATGCTGAAGAAGGTGCGGGTGGAGACGCCCGGCGACACCGAGCTCCTGCCGGGGCAGCTCGTCGACAAGGTCGTGCTCGAGCGCGAGAACGGGCGGGCGAAGAAGGAGAAGGCCGAGCAGGCCACGTGGGAGCTGCTGATCCTCGGGATCACGAAGGCCTCGCTGGCCACCGAGTCCTTCCTCTCGGCCGCGTCGTTCCAGGAGACGACGAAGGTGCTGACGGACGCGGCGATCGAGGGCAAGGTCGACCAGCTGCTCGGGCTGAAGGAGAACGTGATCATCGGGAAGCTGATCCCGGCGGCCACGGGCCTCAAGCAGTACCGGACGGTCGAGGTGAAGCCCTCCGAACGGATTCCGGCGTCTGCCTACCGGCGGCCGGAGTCGGAGGAGCAGCTGCTCGCCGCGCTGGAGGAGATCGGCGCGGACGGCGGCGACGGCGCCTCGCTCGCGGACATCAACTTCGACTTCGGCGGCACGATCGAGCCCGACGGCGACCTCGGCACACTCGAGGCCGGCGAGGCGATCGAGACCCCGGAGATCGACTCTCCGCTCGACGAAGAGACCTAGTCGGAGAAAGTCGCACGACTTTTCCGAGAAGTCAGGGGCCCGGCTCTCGCCGGGCCCTTTCCTTCTCTAGAACCGTTGAGCGGACGAACCGGCAAAGCCGGTTCGTCGCGGCGAGCTAACCGAGTGGACCGATTGCTCCGCCCGCGACGTCGGTCGCCTCCGTGCGCGGCGCTTCGGTGGGTCCGGCCGCGACCACTTCGGCCTTCCCCGACTCTTTCGCGCGGTAGAGCGCGTCGTCGGCGCGCTCGAAGAACTTCGTCGCATCGTCCTCGGCGCGCAACTCCGCCGCGCCCGCAGAGAGCTGCAGCGTGCCCGCGTCGCCGATCGGATGTGACGCCACCGCCGCCTGCATTCGGTGCGAGAGCTGCTCGGCGTCGGCGAGCGTCGATTCCGGGAGGATGATCCCGAACTCGTCGCCGCCGACCCGGCACGCGACATCCGCCGAGCGAACGACAGAGCGGACTCGTTCTGCCACCTCGGCCAGGACGCCGTCCCCGGCGAGGTGGCCGATCCTGTCGTTGATCGCCTTGAAATCGTCGAGATCGAAGACGACCAGAGCGAGCCGCCGGCCGTAGCGGTGGGCGCGGGCGACTTCGCGGCCGAGCGTCTCGTGGAAGAAGCGGCGGTTGTGAAGGCCGGTAAGCGCGTCCAGGTCGGCGAGCTGCCGGGCCTCCCTGAACCGGCTCGCATTCTCGACCGCCGGCCCGGCGCGCCGCGCGAGCTCCTCCAGCGACTTCCTCTCCGCGTCGGCGTACGAGTGCGCCGGCGACCGGCTGAAGACGGCGAGGTAGCCGACCGAGCTCGCCTCGCCGGGAATCGGCACCGCCACGCCGTGGCGGATGACCTCGCCGTTCGCCTCCGCCTCCGGCGGATACTCGTACGACACCGACATCGACGCCGTGCGCCCGTCGGGTGGCGCGGCCTGCGCCTGCATCTCCGCCTCCTCCGGCGACAGCCCGACGGTCGCCACGATTGGCTTCTCGCCCGCAGTGCCGGTAACCGTGACCAGCGCGGCGTCGACGCCGCGGATCGCACCCGCCGCTTCGAGCACCCTTGCCAACACCTCGTCCAGGTCAATCGTGCCGGCGAGCTCGCCGAGGATCCGCGCGCGCTGATCGTCGTCATGCGTACGGTCGACCGCCGCGTGGAGCTCTCTGACCATGTCGTCCATGCGGCTCGTCAGCTCCTGCATCACCGTCGCGAAGCGCTCGTCGGCCGCGCGTCGCTCGCGCACGAACAGGAGCAAGAAGATCAAGAGCAGGACGCCGACTCCGGCGCCGAAGATCGCCCACGCGAGGGTCTCGCTCACTGGAGCACCCCGATCCTGCTCATTTCGACACGTCCCATCCCTCTCTCCAGGCCGCCGCAAGTGCCTGAACAGGCCCAAAGCTCACTGTAGTTGCGATTCGCGCATCTGGCTATGGGCTAGAACAGGGAAACGCGCCGGATGGATAGGGGCAACTCGTGGAGGAAAGCGCTCTGCTACCATGCCGCGGCCGGTTGGCAGAGGGCATCGTCCCCTGCCGATCGTTGTCGTGTCACGACGTCCTCGAAGGAGTTCATGCCCACCGTCAACCAGCTTGTGCGCAAGGGTCGCGTGAAGCCGAAGAGCAAGACGAAGACCCCTGCCCTCCGCGGCGCTCCGCAGAAGCGGGGTGTTTGTACACGCGTGTACACAACCACGCCCAAGAAGCCGAACTCGGCTCTGCGCAAGGTTGCCCGCGTGCGGCTGACGAACGGCATGGAGGTCACGACCTACATTCCCGGCGAGGGGCACAACCTGCAGGAGCACTCCGTCGTTCTGATCCGCGGCGGGCGCGTCAAGGACCTGCCGGGCATTCGTTACAAGGTGATCCGCGCTGCCCTCGACACGGCCGGCGTCTCCGATCGCCGCCAAGGGCGCTCCAAGTACGGCGCCAAGCGAGGCTCGTAATGCCACGTCGAGCGGACATCCAGCCGCGCGAGCCGGCCGCAGATCCCGTGCACGGCTCCAAGCTGGTCAGCCAGGTGATCAATCGCGTGATGACCGACGGCAAGAAGAGCACTGCCGAGAAGATCGTCTACGACGCACTGGCGATCGCCGCCGAGCGCTCCGGGAAGCCTCCCGTCGAGGTGCTCGAGCAGGCGGTCAAGTCCGTGACTCCGGTGCTCGAGACGCGCTCCCGCCGCGTCGGTGGCGCGAACTACCAGGTGCCAGTCGAGGTTCCGGCGCGCCGTGCTCGCACGCTCGCGATCCGCTGGATCGTGACGTTCTCGCGCGACCGGCGCGAGAAGGGGATGGCGGCGAAGCTCGCCGGGGAGATCCTCGACGCGCTCGAGCAGCAGGGCGGAGCCTTCAAGCGCAAGGACGACCTCTACCGGATGGCGCAGGCCAACAAGGCCTTCGCCCACTACAGGTGGTAGCCGTGACGACCTCTGCAACCAAGGCTCCCGCCACGCTCGAGAAGGTCCGGAACATCGGGATCATGGCCCACATCGACGCGGGCAAGACGACGACGACCGAGCGGATCCTCTACTACACCGGCCGCACCCACAAGATGGGCGAGGTCCACGAGGGCGCGGCCACGATGGACTGGATGGCGCAGGAGCAGGAGCGCGGCATCACGATCACCTCTGCTGCCACGACGGCGTTCTGGCGTGATTTTCGCGTGAACATCATCGATACGCCCGGGCACGTGGACTTTACGGTCGAGGTGGAGCGAAGCCTGCGCGTGCTCGACGGCGCGATCGCCGTCTTCGACGCCGTCGCTGGGGTCGAGCCGCAGTCCGAGACGGTCTGGCGACAGGCCGACCGGTACCGCGTCCCGCGCATTGCCTTCATCAACAAGATGGACCGCGTCGGGGCGGACTTCTTCGCGTCCGTTCAGTCGATGGTCGACCGGCTCGGCGCGCGGCCCGTCCCGGTGCAGCTGCCGATTGGCCAGGAGGGCAACTTCCGCGGCGTCGTCGACCTCCTCGAGATGCGCTCACTCACCTGGTCCGACGACCTCGGCACGAGCCTGGACATCGGCGAGATCCCGCCGGAGCTCGTTGAGCAGGCCAACGAGTACCACCACCAGCTGATCGACGCGGTCGCCGACCACGATGAGGAGCTGCTGGAGACGTACCTCGAGGACGAGTCGGCCGTGACGCCGGAGATGCTGCGGCGCGCGCTCCGCGCGGCGACGCTCGACATCACCGTCACCCCGGTGCTGCTTGGGTCCGCCTTCAAGAACAAAGGCGTGCAGCCGCTCCTCGACGCCGTGATCGACTTCCTGCCCAGCCCGCTCGACGTGCCGCCGGTCCACGGGCTCGATCCGCGCACCGAGCACGAGCTCTCGCGGCGCCCCGCGCTCGACGAGCCGTTCTCGGCGCTCGCGTTCAAGGTGATGTCCGACCCGTACGTCGGGAAGCTGACCTACATCCGCGTTTACTCCGGCCAGGTCAAGTCCGGCGACCGCGTGATGAACACCACCTCGGGCCGCACCGAGCGGATCGGGCGCATCCTCCAGATGCACGCCAACCACCGCGAGGAGCGCGCGGACATCGGCGCAGGCGAGATCGCCGCGATCGTCGGGTTGAAGCAGACCACGACGGGCGAGACGCTCGCCACCGACACGGCGCCGATCGTGCTCGAGTCGATGACATTTCCCGATCCAGTGATCTCCGTCGCGGTCGAGCCGAGGACGAAGGGCGACCAGGACAAGCTGGCGACGGCCCTGCAGCGGCTCGCCGAGGAAGATCCAACATTCCGCGTGCACACCGACGAGGAGACGGGGCAGACGCTCATCGCCGGGATGGGCGAGCTGCACCTCGAGATCATCGTCGACCGCCTCACGCGCGAGTTCAACGTCGACGCAAACGTCGGTCGGCCGCAGGTCGCGTACCGCGAGACGGTCTCGAACCCGGTCCAGAAGATCGAGGGCCGGTTCGTCCGCCAGACCGGAGGCCGCGGCCAGTTCGGGCACGCGATCATCAATCTCGAACCGGCCGCGCCTGGGGAGGGCTACGAGTTCCTCGACAAGATCGTGGGCGGCCGCATCCCGCGCGAGTACATCCCCGCCGTCGACCTCGGCATCCAGGAGGCGATGGAGTCCGGCATCCTCGCCGGGTATCCGGTCGTCGACGTCAGGGTCGAGCTGGTCGACGGCTCCTACCACGAGGTCGACTCGAGCGAAATGGCGTTCAAGGTCGCAGGCTCGATGGCCTTCAAGGAGGCCCTGAAGCGCGCCAAGCCCAAGCTGCTCGAGCCGGTGATGGCGGTCGAGGTCGTGACGCCCGAGGATTACCTCGGCGACGTCATGGGCGACCTCAACTCACGCCGCGGCCGGATCGAGCACCTCGAGCCCCGCGGCAACGCCCAGGTAATCAGGGCGAGGGTTCCTCTCGCCGCCATGTTCGGCTACGCAACCGACCTGCGCTCGACGACGCAGGGCCGGGCGACTTTCACGATGCAATTCGAGCGATACGAGGAAGTTCCTCAGTCGATCGCCGGCGAGCTCGTCGACTCGCAGACCGCGTAACGCAAGGAAGGAAAGGAAGGAATGGCTAAGCAGAAGTTCGAGCGCACCAAGCCGCACGTCAACGTCGGCACGATCGGTCACATCGACCACGGCAAGACGACCCTCACGGCGGCGATCACCAAGGTCCTCGCGGAGCAGGGTGGCAACACCGCCGAACGGTCCTTCGAGTCGATCGACAACGCGCCCGAGGAGAAGCAGCGCGGCATCACGATCAACACCTCGCACGTGGAGTACGAGACGGCGAACCGTCACTACGCCCACGTCGACTGCCCGGGCCATGCTGACTACATCAAGAACATGATCACGGGCGCCGCCCAGATGGACGGTGCGATCCTCGTCGTGTCGGCAGCGGACGGTCCGATGCCGCAGACCCGCGAGCACATCCTGCTTGCGCGCCAGGTCGAGGTTCCGTCGATCGTCGTCTTCCTGAACAAGGCCGACATGGTCGACGACCCGGAGCTGCTCGAGCTCGTCGAGATGGAGGTGCGCGAGCTCCTGTCGTTGTACGAGTTCCCCGGCGACGAGATCCCGGTCATCACCGGCTCGGCGCTGAAGGCGCTCGAGGGTGATCCCGAGTGGACGCCCAAGATCATCGAGCTGATGGAGCAGGTCGACTCCTACATTCCGGAGCCGGTCCGCGACACGGACAAGCCGTTCCTGATGCCGATCGAGGACGTCTTCACGATCACGGGCCGCGGAACGGTCGTCACCGGCCGGATCGAGCAGGGCCAGATCAACTCCGGCGAGGAGGTCGAGATCATCGGCATCCAGGAGAAGACGCAGAAGACGGTCGTCACGGGGCTCGAGATGTTCAACAAGACGCTCGACTTCGCCCAGGCCGGCGACAACGCCGGCGTCCTCCTGCGCGGAACGAAGCGCGAGGAGGTCGAGCGCGGCCAGGTCGTCGCCAAGCCGGGCTCGATCACGCCGCACACGCACTTCAACGCCGAGGTCTACGTCCTCTCGAAGGACGAGGGTGGCCGTCACACACCGTTCTTCAACGGCTACCGGCCGCAGTTCTACTTCCGGACGACGGACGTGACCGGCTCGATCAAGCTCCCGGAGGGCCAGGAGATGGTCATGCCGGGCGACAACACGAACATGGAGATCGAGCTGATCCAGCCGATCGCGATGGATCAGGGTCTCCGCTTCGCAATCCGGGAGGGCGGCCGCACCGTGGGTGCGGGCGTCGTGACCGAGATCAAGCGCTAAGGCGCCTTAGTTCGACGACAAGAAGTCAGGAAACGGAAGGAAAGGGATAGCACCGGTGCCGCAGTCGAAGATCCGAATCCGCCTGAAAGGCTATGACCATCAGGCCCTTGACCGCTCGGCGGCGTCGATCGTCGAGACGGCGACGCGCACCGGTGCAACCATCACCGGCCCTGTCCCGCTGCCGACGGAGAAGAACGTCTACACCGTGATCCGTAGCCCGTTCAAGGACAAGGACTCGCGCGAGCACTTCGAGATCCGGACGCACAAGCGGCTGATCGACATCCACAGTCCAACGCCGAAGACGGTCGACTCGCTGATGCGGCTCGACCTGCCGGCGGGGGTCGACATCGAGATCAAGCTGTGACGCCATGAAGGGAATTGTGGGGAGAAAGCTGGGCATGACGCAGGTCTTCGACGAGGAGACCGGCACCGTCACGCCCGTCACCGTGATCGAGGCGGGGCCCTGCCCGGTCGTCGCCGTGCGGACCCGGGACGCCGACGGCTACGACGCGGTCCAACTCGCGTTCGAGGAGGTCCTCGAGCGGAAGCTGACGAAGCCGAAGCTCGGCTACCTCGCGAAGCACGACGTCGGGCCGCATCGCCGCCTGCTCGAGATTCGCGGCGCGACGGAGCTGACGCCGGGCGAAACCGTCACCGTCGAAAGCTTCGAGCCGGGCGACCGTGTCAAGGTGTCGGGTGTCTCGATCGGGAAGGGCTTCGCCGGCACGATCAAGCGGCACAACTTCAGCCGCGGCCCCAAGACGCACGGCTCGCGGAACATCCGCGCACCGGGCTCGATCGGCGCCTCGGCCACGCCGTCGCGCGTCTTCAAGGGCATGCGCATGGCCGGCCAGATGGGCGCCAAGCGCGTCACGCAGGTCGGGCTGCGGGTTCACTCAGTCGATCCCGAGCAGAACCTGCTGCTCGTCAAGGGTGCAGTTCCCGGGCCGAAGAACGGCCTCGTCGAGGTGCGGGAGGAGGTACGTGGTGGCGGCTAAGGCTTCGACTGGGCGAAGCCGCCCAACAAAGGCCGCGGCGGCCTCGACGGCGCGGCCGATTAGTGCTCCCATCTTGGATGCGGCCGGCAAGAAGTCGAAGGACGCGACACTGGAGGAGGCCGTCTTCGCCGCCGAGGTGAAGCCGCACCTCGTCCACGAAGCCGTGCGCGCGGAGCAGAACGCTCAGCGTGCGGGCACACACACGGTCAAGAGCCGCGGGCTCGTCGCCGGCGGCCGCGGCAAGCCGTGGCGCCAGAAGGGCACGGGTAGAGCCCGCGCCGGCACCACCCGCGCACCGCAGTGGACCGGCGGCGGCGCGGCCTTCGCGCCGCGCACCAACTTCGAGGTCAAGGTCAACCGCAAGGCGCGCAAGGCCGCCTTCCGCGCCGCGCTCTCGAACCACGCGCAGGGAGGGACGCTCGGTCTGATCGGCACCTCTGCCTTTTCCGAGCCGTCCACCAAGGCCGCAGCCGCGTTTCTACAGGCATGGGGCAAGGAGTTCCCCACCCTGGTCGTCGTCCGCGAGGACGACGACGAGATAATCAAGTCGTTTCGCAACCTTGATCGCGTACTGCTGATAACACCGGCCGAGCTCGGGGTCGCAGCGATCGTCTGGGCACGCTCGCTGCTGGTCACCGAGGGGGCGCTGGAAGACGTCCAGAAGCGGGGTGCAGCGTGAGTCTCCATCCGAACGAAGTCCTGCTCGCGCCGGTCGTCTCCGAGAAGAGCTACAGCCTGCTCGAGGACCGCAAGTACTCGTTCCGCGTCCACCAGGACGCCCACAAGACGCAGGTTCGGCAGGCCGTCGAAGAGCTATTCGGCGTGAAGGTTCAGGCCGTCAACATCATCCAAGTCCGCTCGAAGCCGAAGCGGCGCGGGATGATCCGCGGGCGCCGGCCGGGCTGGAAGAAGGCGATCGTGCAGCTGCGCGAGGGCGAGTCGATCGAGATCTTCGAAGGAGCTCAGGTCTAGGTAGCCATGCCTCGCAAGTTCAAGCCAACGAGCCCGGGGCGCCGCTGGATGACGGTCTCCGACTTCAAGGAGATCACGAAGTCCGATCCCGAGAAGAGCCTGGTCGAGCCCGCCAAGAAAACCGGTGGCCGGAACAACAAGGGTCGGATCACGACCCGCCACAAGGGCGGCGGCCACAAGCGCCGGTACCGCGTGATCGACTTCAAGCGGGCCAAGGACGGCATCCCAGCCAAGGTCGCCGCAATCGAGTACGACCCGAACCGGTCGGCCAACATCGCGCTGCTCCACTACGCCGACGGTGCGAAGTCCTACATCCTCGCGCCCGCCCGGCTGCGCGTCGGCTCGACCGTCGAGTCGGGGCCGGCCGCCGACATCAAGCCGGGCAACGCTCTGCCGCTCCAGAACATCCCGACCGGCACGCTCGTCCACAACGTCGAGCTGAAGCCGGGCCAGGGCGGGAAGATGGCGCGGAGCGCGGGCTCGGGCGTCCAGCTGGTCGGAAAGGACGAGGGCGGCGCGGTCCTTCGGCTACCCTCAGGCGAGCTGCGGCGTGTTGCGGTCGCCTGTCGGGCGACAGTCGGGCAGGTCGGCAACGTCGACCACGAGAACGTCACCGGCGGCAAGGCAGGACGCAGCCGCTGGCGGGGCAAGCGCCCCACGGTGCGCGGCTCGGCGATGAACCCAGTCGACCACCCGCACGGCGGCGGCGAGGGGAAGTCGAAGGGCGGCCGGCACCCGGTCACCCCCTGGGGTGTGCCGACGCTGGGCAAGCGAACCCGCCGCAAGCACAAGGAATCCGATCGTCTGATCATCCGGCAACGCCGGAGAGGCAAGGAGAAGAGGTAGAGCGTGTCGAGATCGTCCCGCAAGGGCCCATACGTCGAGGAGCGGCTGATCAGCCGCATCGAGACGATGAACAACTCCGGCTCCAAGAACATGGTCCGGACCTGGTCGCGCGCCTCGACGATCTTTCCGGAGATGGTGGGGCACACCATCGCGGTCCACGACGGCCGCAAGCACGTCCCGATCTTCATCACCGAGCAGATGGTGGGGCACAAGCTCGGGGAGTTCGCGCCGACGCGCACCTTCCGCGGCCACTCAGGTGACCGGAAGACGGAGGTTCGCCGCTAGTGGCCAGGGCCCGCACAGCACCGGCGGTCGAGGAGCCGCAGGAAGTGCGCGCGCAGGCGAAATGGCTGCGCATCACGCCGCGCAAGGCGCGTTTGGTCGTGGAGCACATCCGAGGCCGGACCGTCCCCGAGGCCCGGACGGTGCTCGCATTCACGCCCCGCGCCGCCGCGCGAGAGATCGAGAAGGTGCTGGCGTCCGCCGTCGCCAACGCGGAGGCGAACCACGGGCTGATCGGCGACGACCTGGTCGTCGCGGCCGCCTACGTGGACGAGGGCCCGACGATCAAGCGCTGGCGCGCGCGCGCCCGCGGCCGCGTCGCGAGGATCAAGAAGCACACCTGCCACGTGACGATTCGCCTCGTCCCGAGCGAGACGAGCACGCCGACGCGCCGACCCCGCCGTCGCCAGGAGGCGCCGACCGAGGAGCGGCCGAAGGCGGAAGAGAGCAAGCCACAGGGCGCCCCCACGAAGAAGGCGGAGGACTCACAGCCGAAGCGGGCGCCGCGCAAGAAGAAAACAGAGGAGACGAAGGCGTAATGGGTCAGAAAATCCACCCCGGCGGGATGCGCGTGGGCGTGATCCACGACTGGAAGTCCAACTGGTACACGACCGACAAGGACTTCTCCGACGCGATCCTGGAAGACGTCAAGATCCGCGAGCACATCCTCGGGAAGCTGTCGCACGCCGGCCTCTCGGACATCCTGATCCGTAAGGACAAGCAGCGGATCACGGTCGACATCTACACGGCGCGGCCGGGGATCGTGATCGGCAAGTCCGGCGCCGAGGTCGACGCGCTGCGCCGCGACCTGCACGCGCTCACGCACAAGAACGTCCACATCAACATCAACGAGATCAAGCGGCCCGAGCTCGACGCGAAGCTCGTCGCCCAGTCGATCGCCGAGCAGCTGGCGAACCGTGTCGCCTTCCGGCGCGCGATGAAGCGCTCGCTCGCCTCAGCGATCCGCTCGGGCGCACACGGCGTCAAGATCACCTGTTCGGGGCGTCTGGGCGGCGGTGAGATGAGCCGCTCGGAGACCTACTCCGAGGGTCGCGTCCCGCTGCACACGATTCGCGCCGACATCGACTACGGCTTCGTCGAGGCGAAGACGACCTACGGTCGGATCGGCGTCAAGGTTTGGATCAACAAGGGCGAGATCATGCCCGAGGGCTTCGATACCGTCGACGGGCGCCGCGACGCCCGCCTCGGCGACCAGGATCAGGCCCGGCGGCGAGGCGGCCGCACCGAGGGCCTCAGCGCCTCGCGCGAGGGTGGCCGCGGCCGCAGCGCCGACCGCGAGGGTCTCGGCCCCGTCCGCGACCGCCGACCGCGACGCGGCGGCGCGAGCCGCGGTCGGGGGCAGGGGCAGGCGGCTTCCGTCGAGCAACCACGCACCGACGAGCAGGCCGTGACCGCCGAGGGCCGCGAGCTGCCGGAGATCGAGCCGGAGACGCCGACGACGCCGGAGGCAGTCGCCGAGGCGCCCGAGTCGACGACCGAGAAGACGCAGGTCGAGGACCCGACGAAGCTCGAGCAGTCCGGTGACGAGTCGGCCGAGGCGTCGGGGCCGAAGGGCAAGAAGAAGGGGAAGTCGAGCTAGGCGATGCTGCTCCCGAAGAAGACCAAGTTCCGCAAGTACCAGCGCGGCCGGCGCCGTGGCCTGTCGAAGGGGCAGACCGGGGTGCAGTTCGGCGACTACGGGATCAAGGCGATGGAAGACGCCTGGGTGACGAACCGCCAGATCGAGGCTGCCCGAATCGCGATGACCCGCAAGATCAAGCGCGGCGGCAAGGTCTGGATCAACGTCTTCCCGGACAAGGCGGTCTCCCAGAAGCCGGCCGAGACGCGCATGGGCTCAGGGAAGGGCGCGCCCGAGCACTGGGTCGCCGTCGTCAAGCCAGGCCGCGTCATGTTCGAGCTGGCCGGCGTGCCCGAGTCGCTCGCGAAGGAAGCGCTGCGCCTCGCCGGCACGAAGCTGCCGCTCAAGACAAAGTTCGTGAAGAGAGAGGCCAATCTCTTTGAGGGCTAAGCAGATCAGGGACATGTCCAACGAGGAGCTCGCGAACGCGCTCGCGGACCGTCGGCAGGAGCTGTTCAACCTGCGCTTCCAGTCGGCGACCGGAGCGCTCGAGAACCCCGCGCGGCTGAAGCTCGCCAAGCGCGAGATCGCGCGCATCCTCACCGTCCGAAACGAGCGCGAGGCAGAGGCAGGAAGGTAGATGGCAGACGAAGAGCAGAACGTCGAGCGGCCGGAAGAGACGGCCGCGGAGACGCCGGTCGAGGCCGAGGCGTCCGCAGAGACGCCGCCCGAGCCCGATCCCGAGGCTCCGCCAGAGGAGCCCGGTCCGCCCGTGCCCGAGCCCGAGTCGCCCGAGCCGACGCCCGAGCCTGCTCCGCCGGTCGAGCCCGCGGCCGAGGGTGAGGAGGCCCCGGTCGCCGCCGAGGGTGAAGAGGCGCCCGAGGAGGAACAGCCGGCCGCCGTGGCGCGCGTGAAGAAGCAGCGCAAGCGTGTCCCGAGGTCCGAGCGCCGCACGCGATCGAAGCCGAAGCGCGAACAGACGGGCGAACGCAAGCCCATCACGAGGCAGCCGAAGCCCGAGGGCGAGCGCGGCCGGCGCCAGGAGCGTCGCGGCGTCGTCGTCTCGGCCGCGATGGACAAGACGATCGTCGTCCGCGTCGAGACGGTGAAGTCGCACCCGCGCTACAAGAAGGTCGTCCGACGCTCGCAGCGCTTCCACGCGCACGACGAGCAGAACCAGGCGAAGGCCGGCGACGTCGTCCGGATCGTCGAGACGCGACCGCTGTCCAAGACCAAGAACTGGCGATTGGCCGAGGTCGTGGAGGCCGCGAAGTAGTGATCCAGCAGGAGTCCAGAGTCCGAGTCGCGGACAACACCGGAGCTCGCGAGCTCCTGTGCATCCGTGTGCTCGGCGGCTCGCACCGCCGCTATGCGCGCGTCGGCGACGTCATCGTCGGCACGGTCAAGACGGCGACGCCACAGGGCGCCGTGCGCAAGGGCGAGGTCGTGCGAGCGGTCGTCGTCCGCACGAAGAAGCCGTTCGGCCGCAATGACGGCACCTCGATCGCGTTCGACGAGAACGCCGCGGTGATCATCGATGCCCAGTCGAATCCGCGCGGCACGCGCATCTTCGGGCCCGTCGCCCGAGAGCTTCGTGACAAGAACTTCATGAAGATCGTTTCCCTCGCCCCGGAGGTGCTCTGACATGGCCCAGGCGATGAAGATCAGGAGAGGCGACCTCGTCCAGGTGCTCAGCGGCAAGGACCGCGGCAAGCAGGGCCGGATCCTCGAGTCGCGTCCGAAGGACGGGCGTGTGATCGTCGAGAACCTGAACATGATCAAGCGCCACACCCGGCCGCGGCCGATGCGCAACCCGAGCCGCATGGGCGCGCCGCAGATCCAGCCGGGCGGCGTGATCGAGAAGGCCGCGCCGATCCCCGTCTCGAACGTGATGCTCGTCTGCCCGGTCTGCAACCGGCCGACGCGGGTTGGGACCGTGGTCAAGGAGACGAAGGGCGCGACGCACCGCATCCGAGTCTGCCGACGCGCCGACTGCCAGCAGGAGATCGACAAGTAATGGCCACTGCGACAAAAGAGCGCACCGGCTACGTCCCGCGCGTGAAGCAGCGGTACAACGAGCTGCGCCCGCAGCTGAAGGACGAGCTCGGCCTGCGCACCGTGATGGAGGTCCCCCGCATCGAGAAGATCACGCTGAACATGGGCGTCGGCGAGGCGAAGACCGAAGCCAAGGCCCTGGACAGCGCGATCGATGAGCTGACGACGATTGCCGGGCAGCGCGCCCAGGTGCGACGCGCGCGGAAGTCGATCGCCGGCTTCAAGATCCGTGAAGGCATGCCGGTTGGCGCGCGTGTGACGCTGCGCGGCGACCGGATGTACGAGTTCCTCGACCGCCTCGTCTCGATCGCACTGCCTCGGATCCGCGACTTCCGTGGGCTCAGCCCGCGCTCCTTCGACGGCCGCGGCAACTACTCGATCGGCGTCCGCGAGCAGATCATCTTTCCGGAGATCAACTACGACGACATCGCTGGGATCCGGGGCCTGGACGTCACGATCACGACATCCGCCAAGACCGACGAGCACGCCCTCGCGCTGCTCCGCAGCCTCGGCCTTCCCTTCGCAGAACAGGAGCAGCCCGTTGGCTAAGAAGTCCCTCGTGAACAAGCAGCAGCGCGAGCCGCGATTCAAGGTGCGGCAGTACTCGCGCTGCCGGCGCTGCGGCCGCCCCCGCGCCGTCTATCGCAAGTTCGGCCTCTGCCGGATCTGCCTGCGCGAGCTCGCGCACAACGGGGAGATCCCGGGCATGACGAAGTCGAGCTGGTAGGAGAACCATGCAGACCGATCCAATCGCAGACATGCTCACGCGCATCCGCAACGCCAACAAGGCGCTGCACGAGACCGCCGAGATGCCGACCTCTCGGCAGAAGGTGGAGATCGCCCGCATCCTCCAGGAGGAGGGCTACATCTCCGGCTACTCGGTGAAGAAGGGCGAGAGCTTCGACACGCTCGTGATCGAGCTCAAGTACGGCCCCAGCCGCGAGCGCATCATCACCGACCTCAAGCGGATCTCGAAGCCGGGCCGCCGCGTATACGCTCGCAAGGATCGCCTGCCGCGCGTCCTCGGAGGCATGGGAACGGCGATCGTCTCGACGTCCACGGGTCTGGTCACGAGCAAGACCGCCGAGCGGGAAGGCATCGGCGGCGAAGTCATTTGCTTCGTCTGGTAGCTGAATGAGCCGAATCGGAAGAAAGCCCATCGAGATCCCCGCCGGCGTGTCGGTGTCGCTCGATCCTGGGCGCGTGATCGTGAACGGACCGCTCGGCGAGCTGAACCAGCAGGTTCCGCGGCGGATGCAGCTCGAGCAG
Source organism: Gaiellaceae bacterium (assembly GCA_035264165.1). GTDB lineage: Bacteria > Actinomycetota > Thermoleophilia > Gaiellales > Gaiellaceae > JACDAN01. The sequence goes on along the minus strand of DATFQN010000060.1, from coordinate 48,634 downwards.
GCGGACGGCGAGATCGTCGTGACGCGGCCGACCGAGCGCGGCGACGACCGGGCCCTCCACGGGCTCACGAGGTCGCTGATCGCCAACATGGTCGAGGGCGTCACCAACGGCTTCGAGAAGCGGCTCGAGATCCAGGGCGTCGGTTACCGCGCCGCGCTTCGCGGTCAGGCACTTGAGCTGACCGTCGGCTTCTCGCACCCCGTGGTGATCGAGCCCCGCGCGGGCATCACCTTCGAGGTGCCGACGCCGACCGAGGTCGTGGTGAAGGGCATCGACAAGCAGCAGGTCGGCCAGACGGCCGCCGAGGTGCGGTCGGTGCGCCCGCCCGAGCCCTACAAGGGCAAGGGCATCCGCTACCAGGGCGAATACGTGAGACGGAAAGTCGGGAAGCGCGCATGAGCCAGCTGACTACGAGAGGCCGCCGTCTGCGTCGCCACAAGCGCGTCCGCAAGCATGCGACCGGCACCGCCGAGCGCCCGCGCCTGGTCGTCTTCCGCTCCAACCGCGGCATCGCTGCGCAGCTGGTCGACGACGAGAACGGACGCACTCTGGCCGCCGCGAGTTCTTTGAACCTCAAGTCGGCGAAGGGCTCGAAGACCGAGCAGGCAGCGGCGGTCGGGAAGCTGCTCGCGCAGAACGCCAAGAAGGCCGACATCGACAACGTCGTCTTCGACCGCGGCGGCTACCTGTACCACGGGCGCGTGAAGGCGCTCGCCGACGCTGCACGTGAAGGGGGTCTGGAGTTCTGATGTCGGAGTACACGGAGACCCGCGAGCTCAAGGAGCGCGTAGTCGAGATCAACCGGGTCGCGAAGGTCGTCAAGGGCGGGCGGCGGTTCTCGTTCACCGCGCTCGTCGTCGTCGGCGACGAGGTCGACCGCGTCGGCGTCGGCTACGGCAAAGCGCGTGAGGTCCCGCTGGCGATCTCGAAGGCCGTCGAGGACGGCAAGAAGAACCTCTTCACCGTCCCCAAGCACGGCACGACGATCACGCACGAGGTGCTCGGGCGCTTCGGCGCCGCACGCGTGTTGCTGCGGCCGGCGAGCGAGGGGACGGGCGTCATCGCCGGGGGCGGTGTCCGCGCCGTGCTCGAGCTCGGGGGCGTCCGCGACATCCTTGCGAAGAGCCTCGGCACCACGAACCCCGTCAACATGCTCAAGGCGACGGTGCAGGGCCTCCAGAGCCTGCGCCGTCCCGAGGACGTCGCGAAGGCTCGTGGGAAGACGATCGTCGATGTGCTGCCGAACCCGAAGGTGGAGCCTGAGGGCGAGGAAGCGCCGGCCGAGGAAGCGGAGCCCGTCGCCGTGGCCGCCGCGCCTGAGGAGGCGACGGATGGCGAGTAAGACCCTGAAGATCACCCAGATCCGCAGCCAGATCGGCCAGACCCAGCGTCATCGCGGCACGCTGCGCGCGCTCGGCCTCGGGAAGATCGGCCGCACCGCGGAGCACAAGGAGAGCCCGGAGGTCGCCGGTATGCTGCGGAAGGTTCGCCACCTCGTCCGCGTCGAGGGCGAGGAGTAGCCAATGTGTCCCTCCAAGCAATGCGCGCCTGCCTCTGGCCCGCGATCACGCGGCGCCAGCGCTCACCCGCCACCTTGGCAAGGCTCGCTAGCCTTGCCTGCGGTTGCGTGCGACCTCTGGCTTGGTGCTCGCGACCCAGAGACTAGGCAGCATCACTTGAAGGGACACTGACCATGGCCCAGCAGCTCAACCTCTCGAACCTCAAGCCCGCGTCCCCGCGCAAGGATCGGAAGCGCGTCGGCCGCGGCATGGGCTCGGGCAAGGGGCGCTACGCCGGCCGCGGGATCAAGGGCCAGAAGGCGCGCTCCGGGTCGCACAAGATGCGCGCGGGCTTCGAGGGTGGCCAGATGCCGATCTACATGCGGCTCGGCAAGCAGCGTGGCCCGTACTCCAAGGACGCGATGCCGATCGGCCCGCACCGGACCTCGATGGCGGCGGTCAACATCCGCGACCTCGATCGCTTCGACGCCGCTACGGAGATCACTCCGCAGCTGCTCGCGGAGGCAGGGCTGATCCGGAACGCAAGAATCGAGGTGAAGATCCTCGGTCAAGGCGACCTGTCGAAGAAGCTGACCGTCACGGCGCATGCGTTCTCCGCCACGGCGCGTGAGAAGATCGAAGGCGCGGGTGGCTCGATCACGGCGCTGAAGGAGCCGAAGGTCAAGCGGCGGCGGAAGAAGGCCGCGAAGCCCGCGCAGCGGGCCGCAGCGGCTGCAGAGCCCGAGGCCGCAGAGGAGCCCGAAGCCGCATCGGAGCCTGAACCCGAGCCGGAAGCCGCAGAGGCTGCCGAGGAGGAGTAGGTGTTTTCCTGGCTCACCAACGCATGGCGGGTCCCCGAACTACGGCACCGCGTGCTCTTCACGGCGCTGATCCTCTTCTTCTACCGGCTGGGGTCGTGGATCCCGGCGCCCGGCGTCAACTCCGACACGATCGAGAACTATTTCAACTCGAACGCTGGCGGCACCGTTCTCGCGCTCCTGAACTTGTTCTCGGGCGGTGCGCTCTCGCAGTTCGCGATCTTCGCGCTCGGGATCATGCCGTACGTCACGGCGTCGATCATCCTGCAGCTCCTGACGGTCGTGATCCCGAAGCTGGAGCAGCTCCAGAAGGAGGGCGAGGCCGGCTACGCCAAGATCAACCAGTACACGCGCTACCTCACCGTCGCGCTCGCAGCGGCCCAGTCGACGGGGTTCGCCTTCCTCTTCCAGCGACAGGGGCTCCTGGAGAAGAACCTCGGCCGGATGGCGCTGATCGTCCTGACGCTGACCGCCGGCACGACGCTGCTGATGTGGATGGGCGAGCTGATCACGAAGCGCGGCATCGGCAACGGCATCTCGCTGCTGATCTTCGCCTCGATCCTGACCGGGCTCCCGCTCGGGATCGTCGCGTGGCGTGACGGCGGCATCTTCGAGCGGCTCTTCTTCCCGATCATGGCCGTCGGCGTCGTCGTCGCGGTGGTCTTCATCCAGGAGGGGCAGCGGCGGATACCGATCCAGTACGCGAAACGCATGGTCGGCCGTCGAATGACAACGGGTGGCTCGACCTACATGCCGCTGCGCGTGAACATGGCCGGCGTCATCCCGGTGATCTTCGCGGCCGCGGTGATGGCCTTCCCGCCGACCGTCGCGCAGTACTTCCCCCAGACCCAGAGCTTCATCAACAAGTACTTCTCGTACACCGACTGGCCCTACCTGCTGCTCCAGGCGACGATGATCGTCGTCTTCACGTTCTTCTACACCGCGGTTCAGTTCAATCCGGTCGACCAAGCCGACAACCTGCGCAAGCACGGCGGGTACATCCCAGGCATCCGGCCCGGCCCGCCGACCGCGCAGTACCTCGACCGCGTGCTCACCAGGCTGACCCTTCCCGGTGCCATCTACCTCGCCCTTGTCGCGACGCTCCCGAGCCTCTTCATCGCGTATGCCGATGTCTCGCAGGCCCTCGCCGGCGCCCTCGGCGGCACCTCGGTGCTGATCGCCGTCGGCGTCGCGCTCGACACGATGCGGCAGATGGAGTCGCAGATGATGATGCGCTCCTACGAGGGGTTCCTGAAATAAACATCCTGTTGCTCGGGCCGCAAGGCTCGGGAAAGGGGACGCAGGCCAAGCGGATCGAGGCCGAGTACGCCATCCCGCACATCGCCACCGGCGACATGCTCCGGCGGGCGATGGAGCAGGGGACGGAGCTCGGTCGTCAGGTCAAGCCCATCTACGACAGCGGCGGGCTGGTGCCCGACGAGCTGATGATCGAGCTGATCCGTGAGCGCCTCGCGCAGCCGGACGCGGAGTCGGGGTTCATCCTCGACGGCTTCCCGCGGACATCGCCGCAGGCCGACGCGCTCGACGCGATGCTGGACGAGATCGGCCGCGAGCTCTCGATCGTCTTCGCGCTCCAGCTGCCGGACGAGGTCGCAATCGAACGGCTGCGCCGTCGCGCCGAGCTCGAGAATCGCGTCGACGACACGCCCGAGGCCATCGCCCGCCGGCTCGAGCTCTACCACGAGTTGACCGAGCCGCTGATCGAGCACTATCGAGCGCAAGGTAACCTCGTCGGGATCCACGCCGATCGTTCCGTCAACGAAGTGTTCGCCGAGATCCAGCAAGCCCTGGAGCAGGTGACCGCGAGGTCGTGATCATCCGCAAGTCCGCGCACGAGCTCGACCAGATGGCGAGCGCGGGCGCCGTCGTCGTCGACACGCTGGCGTTGCTCGGGGAGCACATCAGGCCGGGCATCACCACCGGTGAGCTCGACGGAATCGCCGACGAGTTCATCCGCTCGAGGGGCGGCATGCCGACGTTCCTGGGTTACCGCGGCCCCTACCCGTACCCCGCCTCGATCTGCACGTCGCCGAACGAGATCGTGGTGCACGGAATCCCGGGCGGCTACGAGCTTGCGGACGGCGACATCCTTTCCGTGGATGTGGGCGTGACGCTAGACGGCTTCGTGGCCGACTCCGCCTACACGTTCCCCGTCGGCGAGGTCAGCCCCGAGGCGGAGCGGCTGCTCGAGGTCGGGAAGATGGCGCTCGACGCGGGCATTCAACAGGCCAAATCCGGCGGAAAGCTGACGGACATCTCCCACGGCGTCCAGCGCGCAACGGAGGAGGCCGGGTTCTCGGTCGTTCGAAGTCTCGTCGGCCACGGCGTCGGGCGCGACATGCACGAGGATCCGCAGATTCCGAACTACGGAGAGCCCGGCCGCGGGCCGACGCTTGCGTCGGGGATGACGCTGGCGATCGAGCCGATGATCACGGCCGGCGGCCACGAGGTCGTGGTCCGTGAGGACCAGTGGACGATCGCGACTGCCGACGGGTCGCTCGCGGCCCATTTCGAGCACACGGTCGCCGTGACGGAGGAGGGGCCGAGAATCCTCACCGCTGCCCCGGTTCGGGCTGCCTAGGCGCCGACTCGGCGGCGCCGGCCAGCAAAAGGGCCGGCTTGGCTTTGCCAATCCGCTCGGATAAAACACCTTTGCTACCATTCTCCGGCTTGGCACGGCGCACGCCGTGCTGTGCCATGTGCATACGACCGTTCGATTCGCGCCCGCAAGGGCGCGTTACGCGTGAGGAGGTAATGGCTCAGAAGGAAGAGAAGATCGAGGTGGAAGGCGAGGTCGTCGAGGCCCTGCCGAGCACGATGTTCCGCATCCAGGTCGACGGTGGGCACGAGGTGCTGGCGAAGATCTCCGGAAAGATGCGCAAGAACTACATCCGCATCCTCCCGGGCGACAGGGTCAAGGTCGAGCTCTCTCCCTACGACCTCTCCCGCGGGCGCATTACCTACAGACATAGATAGAAGGCGAAGCAAATGAAGGTCAGAGCATCAGTCAAGCCAATGTGTGAGCGCTGCCGCGTGATCAAGCGGCATGGCCGCACCATGGTCATCTGCACGAACCCGCGACACAAGCAACGGCAAGGCTAAGGAGCGAATTTGGCACGCATCGCCGGCGTCAACCTTCCGCGTGAGAAGAGCCTCGAGATCGGGCTCACGTACATCTACGGGATCGGGCGCTCGACGGCGCTCAAGGTCTGCGAGGGGACCGGGCTCTCGCCGAACGAGAAGATCCGCGACCTGACGGATCCGGAGATCACGAAGCTCCGCGACTACATCGACACGAACCTCGAGGTGGAGGGCGACCTCCGCCGGCAGCGCTCCGAGGCGCTCAAGCGCCTCTCTGAGATCGGCGCCTACCGCGGCCTCCGGCACCGGCGCGGGCTGCCCGTCGACGGCCAGCGCACGAAGACTAACGCGCGCACGCGCAAGGGCCCGAAGAAGACCGTCGGTCGCGGCAAGAGAGCACCCACGAAGACCTAGCGCATGGCTCCTCCTCGCAGACAGGCCACCCGCGGCCGGACGCGCCGCCGGGTCAAGAAGAACATCGCCGTTGGACAGGCCCACATCAAGACGTCGTTCAACAACACCATCGTCACGCTCACCGACAAGGACGGCGCCGTCATCGTCTGGGAGTCGGCCGGCTCCGCAGGCTTCAAGGGCTCGCGCAAGTCGACGCCGTTCGCCGCCCAGGTCACCGCTGACGCCTGCGCGCGAAAGGGCATGGAGCACGGGCTCCAGAAGGTCGAGGTCTTCGTCAAGGGCCCGGGCTCGGGACGCGAGACGGCGATCCGCTCGCTTCAGGCGGCGGGGCTCGAGATCCTCAGCGTGAAGGACGTCACGCCGCAGGCGCACAACGGCGTCCGCCAGAAGAAGAGGCGGAGGGTCTAGTGGCAAGATCGCTTGGTCCCAAGTGCCGCTTCTGCCGCCGCGAGGGCATGAAGCTCTTCCTCAAGGGCGAGCGCTGCCTCACCGAGAAGTGTTCGGTCGAGCGCCGCAGCTACCCGCCGGGAGAGCACGGCCGCGGCCGCATCAAGCAGTCCGAGTACCTGCTGCAGCTGCGCGAGAAGCAGAAGGCACGCCGGTACTACGGGCTGCTCGAGAAGCAGTTCCGCACCTACTACACGAAGGCCGCTCGCGGCTCGGGCATCACCGGCGAAAACCTTCTTCGTCTGCTCGAGACGCGCCTCGACAACGTCGTCTACCGGCTCGGCTTCGCCGCCTCGCGCGCCCAGGCCCGCCAGTTCGTCCGCCACGGCCACTTCCACGTCAACGGCCGCCGCGTCAACATCCCGAGCTACCAGGTCAAGCCGGACGACATCGTCACCCTCGCGCCCGGCTCTCCCGCCGAGCAGGTCATCCGCGACGCAACCGACCTGACCGCGTCCGTCGCTCCCTGGCTCCAGGCAGACCACGACGGTCTCACCGGCAAGGTCCTCAAGTGGCCGGAGCGGGCCGAGATCGACACACCCGTCCAGGAACAGCTCATCGTCGAGCTTTACTCGAAGTAAGGAAGGAGCACTTTGGCCACCAGCACCAGCCTGATGGAGTTTCAGATTCCGCGGATCGTCCACGAGGAAGTCGACGAGCGTCACGGGGTCTTCTCGGTCGAGCCGCTCGACCGCGGCTTCGGCCACACGTTCGGCAACTCGCTGCGCCGCGTGCTGCTCTCGTCGCTCGAGGGCGCCGCAGTCACCTCCGTGAAGATCGAGGGCGTCGCGCACGAGTTCACGACCCTGCCCGGCGTCCGCGAGGACGTCGTCGACATCATCTCGGCGCTCAAGAACCTGATCTGCCGGCTGCACGGAGAGTCGCCGGAGGTCGAAGTGAGGCTGACGAAGCGCGGTGCCGGCGCCGTCACGGCCGCCGACATCGAGGCGCCTGCCGACCTCGAGATCCTCAACCCCGACCTCGTGATCGCGAACCTCTCCGACAAAGGCAGGCTCGAGATGACGATGACGATCGGCCGCGGCCGCGGCTACGTGCCCGCCGAGCTTAACCGCGGGCCGGAGCACACGATCGGCGTGATCCCGATCGACTCGCTCTTCTCGCCGGTTCGTCGCGTCTCGTACGACGTCGAGGCCGCCCGCGTCGGTCAGCGCACCGACTACGACAAGCTGACGCTCGATGTCACGACCGACGGCTCGATCGACCCGCGCGATGCGATCGCCCGGGCCTCCGAGATCCTGATCAACCAGCTCCGCATCTTCGCCGACCCCGAGCGCATCGAGGGCTTCGGCGAGGCGGCCGCGGCCCGCGAGGCTGCGGCGGAGGCGCCGCTCGCGCACGGGATGGAGAACTTCCCGATCGAGGAGCTCGAGCTCGGTGTCCGCTCGTACAACTGCCTCAAGCGCGTCGGCATCGAAACCATCGGCGATCTCGTCACCAAGACGGAGGGCGAGCTCGCAGCGATCCCGAACTTCGGCAAGAAGTCGATCGAAGAGGTCAAGGAGACCCTCGCGACGCAGGGTCTGACGCTCCGCGGAGAGGATTAGACGCAGCTTGCGTCACCACCGCTCGGGAAAGAAGCTTGGCCGCGACTCGGCGCACCGGCGTTCGCTCTACGCCAACCTCGCCGCGTCGCTGATCGAGCACGGGCGGATCAAGACGACCGAGGCGAAGGCGAAGGCCGTCCGGCCGATTGCCGAGAAGATGATCACACTCGGCCGCCGCGGCGACCTCGCCGCGCGCAGGCAGGCGCTCGCGTACCTGCGCTCGCAGGAGATCGTGCACCTGCTCTTCGCCGAGGTCGGCCCCCGCTTCGCGGATCGGAACGGCGGCTACACGCGGATCGTGAAGCTCGGCCAGCGACCGGGCGACGGCGCCGAGACGGCATATCTCGAGCTCGTCGACTACGTACCGCCGGCGCCGGTGGTCCGGACCGTCGAGCAGCCGGCTGAAGAGGCCGTCGCCCCCGTCGCGCAGTAGCGACGCGCCTCAAGCTCACACTCGAGTACGACGGCACCGCATTTCGAGGCTGGGCGGCACAGCCCGGCCTTCGCACCGTCGAAGGAGAACTCCGCGCCGCGCTCGACAGCGTCTTCCCGACCTGGGACGGCCTGGCGGTTGCCGGCCGCACGGACACGGGCGTCCACGCGCTGGGGCAGGTGGCCAGTTTCGACGCCGAGGGAGGCCCACCGGCTGATCGGGTTGCCGCGGCCCTGAACGCCGTCCTTCCCGAGGACGTCGCCGTGATCGCAGGCGAAGCGGCGGCGCCGCACTTCCACGCGCGGCACTTTGCGCGCGGCCGGAGCTACCGCTACCGGATCTTCACGCGGCGCACACCGACGCCGTTCGAAGCTCGGCGCGCCTGGTGGTATCCGCGGCCGCACGACCGCAGAGCGCTGGACGAGGCTGCGGCACTTGTCGTCGGCGAGCATGACTTTCGCGCCTTCACGCCGACCGAGACGCAGCACGAGGTCTTCACTCGCGAGGTGGTCGAGGCACGCTGGGTCGAGCGCGGCGAGTCCCTCGAGCTCGAGATCACCGCCAACAGCTTTCTCCGGCACATGGTCAGGACGCTGGTCGGAACGATGCTCGAGCTCCCACCGGACGAGATCGCCAAGCTGCTCGAAGGTCGGCCGCGCGCCGAGGCCGGATCGACCGCTCCACCCTGGGGGCTCTACCTCGAGCGCGTCCACTACTGAGAGGGGCTCGCACGGCCTGCAGCCAGCCGGCGAGCCCCCAGCGGGCGGGGGGAGAGGTGTTCCGCCCGCCAAGCGTCCACGTTCGACGTGGTGACAGCGATTCCCGCCGATACGATCGAGCCCGATGGCGACCCGGACGAAGGACCTCGCTGCGCGCGCCGCGGAGCTCCGCAAGGAGCTCGAATACCACCTCTACCGCTACCACGTCCTCGACGACCCTGAGGTATCCGACGCCGAATACGACCGGCTCTACGACGAGCTGAAGGCGCTCGAGGAGGACCACCCGGAGCTCGACAGGCCTGACTCGCCGACGCACCGAATCGGTGCGCCACCCTCCGACCGCTTCCAGAAGACCGAGCACATCTCGCCGATGGGGTCGCTGGACAAGGTCACCACGGAGGAAGCGCTGCGGAAGTGGGCCGACGACGTCCGCAAGCGCCTCGGAACCGACGACCCGATCGCGTTCGTCACCGAGCCGAAGATCGACGGGTCGGCCGTCAACCTGATCTACGAGCAGGGGGAGTTCGTCCGGGGGGCGACCAGGGGTGACGGCTATCGCGGCGAGGACGTCACCACGAACCTGCGGACGATCCGCGCGATCTGCCCACGGATGATCCTGCCCGAGGGGGAGAAGCCGCCCGCGCTGCTCGAGATTCGCGGTGAGGTCTACATGCCGCTCTCGGGCTTCCAGCAGCTGAACGAGCGCTTCGTAGCCGAAGGAAAGCGCACGGCGCCGAACCCGCGCAACGCCGCGGCGGGGTCGCTGCGGCAGCTCAATCCCGGGATCACCGCCGAGCGGCCGCTCTCGATCTGGATTCACGGCATGGGTCATCACGAGGGTCTGCCGGTCGACAGCCACTGGGATGCGCTCGAATGGCTCCGTGAGCGCGGCTTCCGCACGAACCCGCTCGCGCACCGGCACGAGACCATCGAGAGCGTCTACGAGGCTTGCCGCGAATGGGAGACGAAGCGGATCGAGCTGGACTACGAGATCGACGGCCTCGTGATCAAGGTCGACAGCTTCGACGGGCAGCGGCGGCTTGGAGCGCTCCACGACCGGCCGCGTTGGGCGCGCGCCTTCAAGTGGGCGCCGCTGACGGCGACCACACGTCTGAACAAGATCCTGATCCGGGTCGGACGAACCGGTGCGCTCAACCCGTGGGCCATGCTCGAGCCTGTGGAGGTCGGCGGCGTCACCGTGTCGCGTGCCACGCTCCACAACGAGGAGGACATCAACCGCAAGGACATTCGCGAGGGCGACGACGTGATCGTCCAGCGCGCCGGGGATGTCATTCCGCAGATCGTCGGGCCGGCCGGGGAGCATCGGCGCGGCACGAGGTCGTTCAAGATGCCCACTCAGTGCCCGCTCTGTGGCGCGGAGATCGTCAAGCCCGAGGGCGAGGCGATGCACCGTTGCCCCAACCGCGCATGTCCCTCACGGGGCCTCGAGTCGCTGATCAACTGGGTCCAGGCCGCTGCCGACATCGAGGGCGTCGGCGAGCAGTCGATCCGCCGCCTCTGGGACCTCGGCCTCGTCCGCTCGACTCCGGACCTCTATCGGCTGACGAAGGAGCAGCTGATGGAGCTCGACGGCTACGCGGAGATCTCCGCCGGCAAGGCAATCGAGTCGATCGAGCAGTCGAAGGCGAACGTGCCGTTCCACCGCGTCCTGTTCGGCCTCAACATCCCGGACGTCGGCTTCGTGACCGCACAGGCGATCGCACGCCACTTCGAGAACGTCGAGAGGCTCCTCGAGGCGAGCCAGGAGGATCTCGTCGAGGTCGAGGGCATCGGCCCGGAGCGCGCCGAGGCGATCGCCGAGTGGTTCTCGGACGAGCAGAACCGGCAGCTCGTCGAGGAGCTGCGTGAGCTCGGCCTTCGCTTCGAGATCGGAGACGAGCTGCGGCCAAAGGACGGGCCGCTCACCGGCAACACGTACGTGATCACCGGCACCCTCGAGCGCTGGTCGCGCGACCAGGCCCAGGCCGAGCTGGAAGCACGCGGCGCGAAGGTTACGAACTCGGTATCGAAGAAGACGAGCGGACTCATCGTCGGCGAGGAGCCCGGGGCGTCGAAGCTGACCAAGGCACAGCGCGAGGGCGTGCCGCTGCTCGACGAACGCGCGCTGGTCGACCTACTGCGCGGCTAGGACGGCTGCGAAGCGGTCCTGCGCCCGCCGCGCCCAGTAGTGCGAGATAGGGCGCCCGTTCTGGAGCACGGCGAACGCGAAGCGGCCGCGGACGTAGCCCGAGAGCGCCGAGGATTCCGATGTCGTACCGGTCTTCGCCAGCACCGCGCCCCGGGCCGGCGGTGCCCTCAACCGGTCCTCCAGCGTGCCGTTCACGCCCGCCACCGCCAGTGACTGGACGAAGGCAGGGCGGATCACCGGGTTGTGCCACGCGGCGACGAGGATCCCGATCAGCGCTGCAGCCGTGAGCCGGTTCCGCGGCGAGAGGCCAGATCCGTCGATGATCCGGACACCGGCCAGGGGAATGGCGGCGTCCCGCAGGGTCCGCCGCACAGACTTCGCTCCAGCGACGCTCGAGCCGCTCCCCTCGTCGACGGCGCCGAGCTGCTTGAGCAGCAACTCCGCGGTGAAGTTGTCGCTCTCGTGGTTCATGAACCGGACGATCCGCGAGAGCGGCGCCGACTCCGTGCTCGCGAGCTGCTCGGCCGACGCGTCCGCGACGCCGAGGCGCGCTGCGCGGACGACGGCGACGCCGACGGAGCGCAGCGCGAGCTTGAACTGCTTCCCCGCCGACAGCGCCGGGTCGCGGGTGAGCCAGCCGCGGAAACGGCCGCGGTCGACAGTCAACGCCGAGAGGGCCGGCGACTCGTCGAGGTAGAAGTACGACTTCCACGCGGGACCGGTCCGCCGCGAGTCGAAATAGGACTCGTCGGCCTCTACGCCGCCTGTGACGCGCCGAATCCCCGCGGCCCGCACCTGAAACGCGAGCGTACGCAGGTCGCCGTGCGAGAGCGTCGGGTCGCCGAATCCCTTCAGCACCAGATCGCCTCTCCAGGTCTGTCCCAGAAGCTCTCCCTCGCCGTAGACCATCGTGTCGAAGCGCTGTTCCGGTCCCAACACCGACAGCGCCGTGTAGGCGATTGCGAGCTTCTGGTTGGACGCGGGAACGAGCGCGAGCGCCTGATGTCGCGCGAAGACGGTCCGGCCGTCCGCCAGGTCGACGGCCACCGCGGCGGATCGAGACGGCGGGACATGGGGAACGGCCAGCGCGCGGGCGAGCCGTGTCGCAAGCGGCGTCGCGTGCGGCGTCGCAGCGGCTGTCGCCGCGAGCGCCGCGGCCGCGACCAACGTGACGAAGGTGGCGATGGCCCGACGCGGCACCGGCGCATTTTAGGACGGCCCCCGCCCTCCTAGGTCCCGTCGCGCCAAAAGATGGGCCGTTCGGCCTATAGGAAACAGCGTCCGCGGACGGGATAATCGGTCCTCGGGAGACGCTCATGCGCCACGAACTCGCAGCAGTCATCGACCGGATCAACGCCTCGCTCGACCGACTCGACCGTGGCGAAAACCTCGACCGCGCGGGCCTCGAGCACACGCTCACCGACGGGTACGCGTGGGCGTTGGCGCTGGACGCGGAGTGCGACCGCCTGGAGCGCCGGATCTCGCAGCGGGCCGCGGAGCTCGGCCACGACGACAGCGCCAAGCACGCGCGTGATCTCTCGACACTCGCCCGTCTCCTCGTTAGCCGCCGCCGCGAGCTGGCTTCCCTTCGCGAGCTCCTCGCGGTCTTGCGGGCGGGCGTCCAGCACGCCCACGTCGCTTAGCCCCTAGACCAGCCCCCGCCGAACTGCGTAAACCGCAGCTTGGATGCGGTTCTCGATCTGCAACTTCATCAGGATGTTGGAGATGTGGTTCTTGACGGTCTTCGGGCTGATGTGGAGCGCCTGGGCGATCTCGGCGTTGTCGTTGCCGTTGGCGATCAGGCGCAGGACTTCGGTCTCGCGCTCCGAGAGCTCAGGGCCGCGAACCGCATCGTCAATCGAGACGTCGTGGGCCCGGATTCGCTGCAGCACCTTCGAAGCGATGTGCGGTGAGATCAGCGCCTCGCCGATCGAGGCCGCGCGAATCCCCTGCATCAAGTCCTGGATGGACGAGTCCTTCAGCAGGTAACCGCAGGCGCCGGCCAGGATCGCGTCGATGACGTCGTCGTCCTGGTCCGAGATCGTCAGCACCAGTACGCGGGTCAGGGGGGCGAACCGCGCGATCTCGCGCGTTGCCTCGATGCCGTTCATCCCGGGCATGTTCAGGTCCATCACGACGACGTCGGGCGCGAGCTCGCGGACGAGGCTCAGCGCCGATGCCCCGTCTGACGCCTCCGCGACGATGTGGACGCCCTGTTCTTCGAGCAGGTTTCGGAGACCTGTACGGAACAGGTCGTGGTCGTCCACCAGCATGACCCGGAGCAGGTCGGACGCCAGAGTCTCGGACGGACCTGCCGCTTCCGTCGCCATCCTGGGTATTGTCAGGGTGATCGCGGCGCGTGTCTAATTTGAGTGGACGGTGATCGTGACGACGCGGCTCCCCCACGCGTGCGCCTGGGCGACGCTCGGGAACCAAAGGTCGATCCTGGCGCCCTGGATCGCTCCGCCGGTGTCCGCCGCCACGCCCGGCCCGTAGCCTGGAACGCTCAGGCGCGACCCCAGCGGGATCACCGAGGGGTCGACGGCGACGGCGCCCCAACCGGCAGGACTCCCGCTCGCCGTCCGGCCCGGCAGCGCGTAGGCCGTTGCGACCACTGTCATCGACGTGATGCCGCCTGCGGGCGAGGGAACGAGCGGCGCAGCCGGCGTCGGCGCGGGTACGGCGGCAAGGGCTCGCGCCTGCGCGTCGAGCGCCGTAACCCGGGCTGAGTTCGCCGTGCCCGTCGAGCGGAGGGTGGCAATCGTCTGCAGCCGCTGGGCGCGCGCATCTGCGAGCGACGCTGCGGCCGCCGCGCGTGCCGCTGTGAGCTGCTGGAGCTCCCGCTCCCTGTTCGCGAGGCGCCGGCCGAGGCGGGCGAGCCGCCTCGACGCCGAGCGGGCCTTGGCGATCAGCTCCGCGTCCTGCGTGGCTGCGAGATCCATCGTCTCGATCGCGTCGAGCGCGTCCCCGAGGGAGTCGGCGCCGAGGATCAGCGCCAGCGTGTCTGCGTCGCCTTCCTCGTAAAGAGCTTGGAGCCTCCTTCCCAGCGCGCGTTGCGTGATGCGCAGCGCGGAACGAGCGATGCCGAGGTCCCGGGCGACGGCACGTCGACGGGCCTTCACCTTCGAGGCTCTCGACTGGAACGACGCCAGCTCGGCCCGGGTCTGCGAGAGGCGCCGCTCGATCGTGACGAGTCCCGCAGCTGCCGACTGGGCGGCGGCTTGCAGCTCGGCGTTCTGGGCCCGCAGGGCGTCGGCGCGGCGCTCGAGCTCTCCGGCGTTCTCCGCCGAGCCCCCTGCCGGCAGGGTCGCGCAGACGGCCGCCCCCGCAAAGACGACATAGAAGAACGTCCGCACCCCCCGCCCAGGCCCGCGCACGAGGGCAGGAAGGTACCACAGCGGGATTTGCAGCTGTCCGTCTCGGTTGTTAGGGTGCCGCACTTGTGACGTTCCGGAAGGAACGCCCTCGGCCAGCCAGGTATTGCCGAAGGTCGAGGGCAGTCATAGTTTGAAGCACAAGCGCGCACCCAGCATTCTGATTGCCGTTCTCGCCGTTGCCCTCGCAGCGGCAGGCTCCGCCACCGCTGAACCGGCGAGTGTCGGATCCAAGCAGGCGGAGGCACAGAGCGTTCTCGGCCAGATCCAGAGCCTTGACGCTTCGCTCGAGCACGCGATCGAGGCGTACAACCTCGCGAACGAGCGGCTGAAGGCGATCCAGGCGGATCTGCGGCAGAACCGCACCGAGCTGAAGATCGCCTCTGGCAATTTGAGCCGGGCGCAGAACGCCCTTGCGGCGCGCGTGGTCGCGATCTACACCTCCGGGGAGACGGACTCGACGCTCGACGTGCTGGTGGGCTCGCGCAGCCTCGCAGACCTCGTCGACGGCCTAGAGGCGGTGTCGCGGGTCTCGGCGCAGGACTCGCAGGTGCTGAGCGACGTCAAGACCTTTCGCACGCAGGTCCGCGAACGCCGCGCCTTCCTCAAGCATGCGCACGAGCGGCAGGCGCAGCTGCTCGCCGAGCGCGCCGCGAACAAGGCTTCGATCGAGAGCCGGCTCGCCGACCGCCGGAGCATGCTCTCGTCGATCCGCACCGAGATCCAGGAGATCCGGGCGGCGGAGCAACGGCGGCAGGCTCAGCTCGCGGCGCAGGCTCGCGCCCGACTGGCGCAGCCCCAGCCGCTCGTCCCGCAGCTGGCCGCGGTCCAGTCGCCGGTCGAGGCTCCGACGGTCGCGCCGCCGGCGCCGCCTGCGAAGTACGGCGGAGTCGTCGGGATCGCGATGCAGTACCTCGGCGTCCCGTACGTCTACGGCGGCGCGACGCCATCCGGTTTCGACTGCTCAGGCTTCATCATGTACGTGTTCGCCCAGATCGGCGTGTCGCTGCCGCACAACGCGGCCGCCCAGTACGGCTACGGCTCGCCGGTCGACCGCAGCCAGCTTCAGCCCGGCGACCTCGTCTTCTTCAACGGCCTGGGCCACGCGGGGATCTACATCGGCGGCGGCTCGTTCATCCACGCGCCGCACACGGGCGACGTGGTCAAGATCTCGAGCCTGAGCGGCTGGTATGCCTCGACCTGGGTCGGGGCGAGGCGCCTCTAGCCACGAAGCGACTCCAGCCGCTCACGGAACGAGCATGATCGCGATCACGTCGGCGCTTGATCCTCGATCCCTCGGGCTGTGATACCCCCGGAGGGTAAGATGCGGTGGATGAACCACGAGCATGGCTACGACAGAGAGGCGCTGACCAAGCGCCTGCACCGCATCGAAGGGCAAGTCCGCGGGATCGAGCGGATGGTCGAGGCCGACCGCTACTGCATCGACGTCCTGACTCAGGTGGGCGCAGTCAAGACCGCCCTCGAGAGCCTTGCGTTCGAGCTCCTGACCGACCACGTCAACCATTGCGTCGCCGGGGCACTCGAGTCCGGCGATCCCGACGCTGCTGACGAAAAGAGTCGCGAGCTACTGGCGGCAGTCCAACGTTTCGCCAAGACCGCATGACGAGCCACCAACACCACGAGCATGCACACCACGGCCATGCCCACGGCCACGATGCCCACGGCGGCGGCTCGCTGAACCGCGTCGCGTTCTCGGCGACGGCGCACTGCCTGACGGGCTGCGCGATAGGCGAGGTGCTCGGCGTCGTCATTGGCACCGCCCTCGGTTGGGGCAACCTGCCGACGATCGTGCTGGCGATCGTTCTCGCGTTCTTCTTCGGCTACTCGTTGACGATGCTGCCGCTGCTTCGCGCAGGTCTTGCACTCGCGGCGGTGCTGCCCCTTGCCTTCGCTTCCGACACTCTCTCCATCGGGGTCATGGAGATCGTGGACAATGCGATCATCCTCGTGATCCCGGGGGCGATGGAGGCGGGGCTGGGCGAGATCCTCTTCTGGGCGAGCCTCGCGTTCTCGCTCGTCATCGCCTTCGCGGCGGCGTTCCCCGTGAACCGCTGGCTGATCGCCCGTGGCAAGGGTCACGCAGTCGTTCACGCCTATCACTAGGGTCGCGCGCGCGAGTCATCGGCGACGCGTTGTTCGGGTACTCGCAGTAAAAAGCGGTGCGGGCGGCTACTGCCGCCCGCACCTACCTTGCCGTGTGACGCAGGCCTTACCGCGCCCAGAGGATGTGCGTTATGCGCCTCGAGCCGTCCGCGAAGTACTCGGAGATGGTCGAGCTGCCGATCCGGTGCGAGCGCGCGACTGCGACAGGTGACGCATGGGCGGAGCCCGCTGCGCCGACCTGTGTGAACGCCGCCAGCGTGCTCGACGAGTCGAGGTGCGCGTAGATCGCGTCGAGCTGGTCGTAGTCGTGCTGGTTCGGGCTCGGGTTGTCGAGCTTGTCCGAATAGTCCATGCACGTGTTGAAGTCAGCGCCCGACTCGTCCTGATGATCGAGCCCGAAGGTGTGCCCTACTTCCTGGCAGATCACGTGCTGCTTGTTCGTGCTGCTGTACCCCGAGCTCAGGTACGAGTCGTTCATCTTCGTCGTGCCCTGTGTGATGTGCGAGCCCCGAAGCCAGATCTGCGCGAGGCCGAGCCAGCCGTTGAAGCCGTAGCTCCCGTTGCAGACTTCCACGCGACCAGCGGTGGGACGGCATTTCCCTCTTGCCTGCCCCGGGACCACGACCGTGTCCAAGACCGACGACCGGCCCCAGTCGGATGATGCCCGCTCGAGGAGCGGATCCCAGGAAGCAGAGACGTTGTCGCCGAGCGGAACGGTGAACGGATTCGACGTCCTTGCCCAGTGGTAGTTCCCCCACGAGTGGTTCGCGGAGGCGGCCGGCACGAGCAGGGCGGCGAAAGCCATGGCGCCGGCGAATCCCGCCATCAAGCGCTTGAACACAAAGACCCCCTTTGCAGAAGTGAGTGACGGCCCGTCGGAGTGTAGGACGGAGTGCGGAAACTCACAAGAGGGTGGGCGCTCGGTGGGCGCCCTCCAACCCTCAGCGCGCGTACAGCGCCTCGATCTCGTCGGCGAAGTGGTCGGCAACGATCCTCCGCCGGAGCTTCATCGTCGGCGTGACCTCGTCCTCCTCGGGGGAGAAGTCGCGCGGGAGGATCGTGAAGCGCTTCACCTGCTCGAAGGACGCCTTGTCCTGGTTCCAGGCGTCGACGATCTCCTGCACGACGGCCTCTACGTCCGCTCCGTCGTCCAGCTTCGCCGTCTCGGCCTCGTCCAGCGTGATCAGCGCGGTGAGATACGGCCGCCGGTCGCCGATCACGAGCGCCTGTGAGACGTACTTCGACCCCTTCAGCGCGTTCTCGATGTTCTGCGGCGCGACGTTCTTGCCCTGCGCGGTGACGATGATGTCCTTCTTGCGGTCGGTGATCGTGAGAAAACCGTCGTCGATCGAGCCGATGTCCCCCGTGTGCAGCCAGCGCTCCTCGTCGAGCACCTCGCGCGTCGCCTCCTCGTCCTTGTAGTAGCCGGCAAACACGTTCGGCCCGCGGACGAGGATCTCGCCGTCGTCTGCGATCCGCACCTCGACGCCCGGGATCGCGGGACCGACGGTGCCGAAGCGGTAGTGGCCCGGCATGTTCACGTTCGACGCCGTCGTGCACTCCGTCTGGCCGTAGCCCTCGATGATGGTGATGTCGATCGTGTCGAAGAACTCCGCGATCTCCTTCGCGAGCGGCGCGCCCCCCGAGATCGGCAGCCGGAGGCGTCCGCCGAGCTTCGCCTTCACCTTGGAGTACACGAGCTTGTCGGCCAGGCGATGCTGGAACGCGAGGCCGGCCGGAACGGCCTTCCCCTGCTGTTTGAGCTCGCTGACCCGCTCGCCCACCCGTAGCGTCCAACCGATCAGGCGGCGCTTGACGCCGCTGGCCTCGTCGAAGCTCGCCTGAACGGCCGTGTGCACCTTCTCGTACACGCGCGGGACACTCGGCAGGACCGTCGGCTTCACGGCGGGCGCCACCTCGGCGACGCGCATCGGGTCGGGGCAGAAGGCGATCGTGCAGCCGACGTAGGCGGCGAGCAGGTGCAGGCAGCGCCCGAAGTTGTGGGCGAGCGGGAGGTAGAGGAGGATGACGTCGCCGGGGCCGATGAACTCTGGGACGTCGTCGACGGCGCCGACCATTTCGTAGTAGTTCCGGTGCGTGATCATGCAGGCCTTCGGCGGCCCGGTCGTCCCGGAGGTGTAGATGTAGGTGAAGAGATCGCCCTCGCCGATGGAGCCGCGTGCCTGGTCGAGGGTGTCGGGGTGGGAGCGCGCATATTCCCGCCCCCGACCGCGGAGCTCGTCGAGGCCGTCGAAGGTCAAGACGTGAGCGAGCTTCGGCAGCTGCGCACGCACGCCGTCGATCTTCGCGAGCTGCTCGTCGTCCTCCACCAACACGCCGACAGCGTCCGAGTGGCCGAGGATGTAGGCGCAGTCCTTAGCCGGTAGCGACGGGTAGATTCCGGCTCCGATCGCGCCGATCGAACCGAGGGCGAAGTCGAAGAGCACCCACTCGAGCTTCGTCCGTCCGAGGATCCCGAACGCGTCGCCCTTCCCGACGCCAAGGGCGAGCAGGCCGTTCGCGATCTCGTCGACCGCGGTGCGAGCCTCGCCCCAGGAGACATCGCGCCAGCTGCCGTCGGCCTCCTCGACCTGATACGCAGTTCCGGTGCGAACCTCGGCGCGACGCCAGAGATTCGCAATGGTCTTGGTGCCTGCAGCTCTCTCAACCTCGACCGCCATGCCCTGCTAATCGTATGCAGGGAAGGCCCGGGGTAGGGCGAAAGAGCTTGGTCCCTCTAGAATTCGGAGACCTTATGAGGACGATCTGGAACGGCTCGATCAACTTCGGCCTGGTCAACATCCCTGTCGGGTTGGCCCTGGCCACGAAGCCCGCTGCGCGCCAGTCGGACGTCAGCTTCCGCACGCTCCACCGCGAATGCGGCACGCCGATCAAGCAGAAGCGCTGGTGCCCAGTGCACGATCGGGAGGTTCCGAACGACGAGCTCGTCAAGGGGTGGGAGGTCGCGAAGGGCGAGTTCGTGTTCGTCGAGGACGCCGACCTCGAGGCGATCATGGTCCAGGACGACTCCCGTGCGATCGAGATCACGCGCTTCGTTCCGCTCGACCAGGTCGACCCCGTGTTCTACGACCGCACGTACTACCTGGCGCCGTCCTCCAACGCCGCGCAGCGCCGGCCGTACGTCCTTCTGCTCCGCGCCATGCAGGAGACGGGCATGGGTGCGCAGGGTCGCTTCATCCTCCGGGGCCAGGAGAACTTCTGCCTGATCCGCCCCCGCGGCGGGGCGCTCGCGCTCGAGACCCTCTTCGTCGCCGAAGACGTCCGCTCGCAGGCCGAGATCGAGGAAGCGGTCGGCGAGGCGGACGTCAAAGACGCAGAGCTCGATCTTGCGCGTCAGGTGATCGACAGCCTCGCCGGCGAGTTCGACCCAGACCAGCTCGAGAGCGAGTACCGAGCCGACCTGCGAGCCATGCTCGAGGCCAAGCTCGCCGGCACGGAGATCAAGCGGCCGGAGCCGGAGCCGGAGGAGGCGCCGGTGATCGACCTGATGGAGGCGCTGCGCCAGAGCGTCTCGGAGGCGCAGAAGAAGACGACGACGTCCGAGGCCAAGCCCAAGGCACGGTCGTCCTCAGGCGGGACGCGCAAGCGCGCCGCCGCCGGCCGCAAGAAATAACCCCCGACTAGTGGTGCTGGGCGCCGGCAGGCATGCCCGTCGCCTGCATCTGAGCCGCGAACAGGGTCTTGTCGATCTTGCCCTGGTAGATCGGGACGCCCTCCTGGAGGCAGAGGCGGATGACCTGCTCGCGGTCCAGGTTCATCTCCTTGGACAGCTCCTCGGGCGTCAGGTGATTGGGCATGGTGCTACTCCTCTCCTTCGTCGAGGTAACAAAAAAGCCCGGCGCCGGTAGGCGTCACGGGCTCGAAGGCTCGCTTGTCGGCTGGGCGATCCATCACTCGCTCAGCTCCTTCACAAGCACGCTCTGATCTTACACCGGGTTCGGGAGGTCAACGAACTCCCAGTCGAGGCCGAACTGCTCCGCGAGCCGCTCCGCCAGCGCCTTGATTCCGAACGTCTCGGTCGCGTAATGGCCGCCCGCGAGGAAGTACGTGCCGACCTCGCGCGCGGCGTGCAATGTGGGCTCCGCGGGCTCGCCCGTGACGTAGGCGTCGTAGCCCATCGCGGCGACCTGCGGGAAGAGGCGAGCGGCGCCACCCGTGATCACCGCGACGCGGTCGATCTGCTCCGGCCCCCCGTCGAACACCTGCGGCTTCTGCCCCGTCGCCTGCTCGAGGCGCGCGGCCAGCTCGCCGACCGTTGCCGGCGATTCGAGCCGGCCTCCGAAGCCCCACTCGAGCACGCGTTCCAGCTCGTCGATTCCGAGGAGTCGGGCGACCAGCACGTTGTTGCCGATCTCGGGGTGGGCGTCGAGGGCCAGGTGGTACGCCGCGAGGTTGACGTCGGCGGCGAACAGCGCCTGCAACCGCCGCCTCATCTGCAAATCGACCACGCGGGGGTCGTTTTCCCAGAAGAGCCCGTGGTGCACGATCAGCAGCTGAGCGCCGCCGTCTGCGGCCCGCTGGAACAGCTCTCGCGAGCTCGAGACCCCCGCGGCGATCTTCGTGACCTCCTCGGCGCCCACGACCTGCAGCCCCATCGGGCCGTAATCGTGGTACGCGTCGAGGTCGAGCAGCTCGCGCGCGTACTCCAGGATCTCATCGCGGCTCGCCATCGGCGCTACTCTGTCGGCCTTCGGGGTGTGGCGCAGCCTGGTAGCGCGCTCCGTTCGGGTCGGAGAGGTCCCCAGTTCAAATCTGGGCACCCCGATTAGCCCGCATCTGCCCGTGGACGATCGCGGTGCAGGCATCCTCCACGTAGTCGACGCCGGCATCCATCGCGATCTGGCGGGCTTCCGGCGAGCGCAGTCCGAGCTGAAGCCAGAAAGCTCTCGCGCCGGCGGCGACCGCCTCCCGCGCGTGTCCCGGTGCCGCGTCCTGGCGGCGGAAGACGTCGACGAGGTCGATCGGCTCGTCGATCTCGGCCAGCGACGACACACACGGCACGCCGAGCACCTCGTCGCAGGTGAGCGGGCGCACCGGGATCACGCGATAGCCCTGGCCCAGGAGGTACCGCATCACGCCGTGGCTCGGCCGCTCAGGGTTCGGCGAGGCGCCGACGAGGGCGATCGTCTTCGATTCGCGCAGGATCTCTTCCGGGGTACGCATGGGGCGCGGAGCTATCCTGCCAGCCCATGTCAGGCACGCTGCGCGTCGCCTGCGTCCAGCTCACGAGTCGCTCGGACAAGGCGGCGAACCTCGAGAAGGCCGAACCCTTGGTCGCCAAGGCCGTGACCACGGGCGCCGACGTCGTCGTCCTCCCGGAGAAGTGGAACGCGATCGGGGACGCAGAGGCGTTGCACGCGGCGGCGGAGACGCTCGACGCGGGCGAATCGGTCGAGGCGATGGCCCGCTGGGCGCGCAGCTACGGAATCACGATCGTCGGCGGCTCGATCACCGAGCGCCGCGAGGGGCGTGACAAGCTGTCCAACACCAGCATCGTCTACGACCCGCAAGGCTCGATCGTCGGCGTCTACCGCAAGATCCACATGTTCGACGTCGAGGTCGGGGGGCACGTCTACCGCGAGTCCGATGCCGAGGAGCCCGGCGACGAGCCGGTCCTGGTCGAGGCCGAGGGCTGGCGCACCGGGCTGACGGTCTGTTACGACGTCCGCTTCCCCGAGCTCTACCGCATCCTCGCCCTGGAAGGCGCCGAGCTCGTCACCGTTCCGGCTCACTTCACGCTCTACACGGGCAAGGATCACTGGGAGCTCCTGCTCCGGGCGCGAGCAGTGGAGAACCAGTACTACCTCGCGGCGGCCGCGCAGATCGGCGAGACGCTGCCGGGCCGGCTGAGCTACGGGCGGTCGCTGATTGCGGACCCATGGGGGACGGTGATCGCCATGGCGCCGGACGAAGAGACGGTGATCGTCGCCGAGCTCGAGCGGCGGCGGCTCGAAGAGGTTCGGGCGAAGCTGCCCTCGCTGGCCTCGAGGCAGGCACAGGCCTACCGATGGCCAACTCCTACTTCTTAGCGCAATGCACATCCAGGCTGTTCTCTTCGACCTCGACTTCACGCTGGCGAAGCCCGGTCCCGACCTCGGGCCGGAGGGCTACCAGCGGCTAGGCCGGCGTTTCGGCCTCGAGCTCGATCCCGCGCTCTACAAGGACGCGCGCGCGAAGGCCGTGGAGGGTCTGCGCAAGCACCCGGACTTCCGGCACGACGAAGAGATCTGGGTCGCGTTCACCGAGCGCATCATCCGCGGCATGGGCGGCGACTCCGACCGGGCCTATGAGTGCGCAGTCGAGATGACGCGCGCCTGGGAGCACGCGCACAACTTCGACATCTTCGACGATGTCCCGCCGGTCCTCGAGGAGCTGCGCAGGCACGGCCTCAAGATCGGCCTCGTTTCGAATACCGGCCGTGACGTCCACGAGTTTCTCGCCCACCACAACCTAGGCGTCGACGCGGCGCTCTCGTCGCGTGTGCACGGCAAGGTCAAGCCGCACCCGACGATCTTCCAGGCCGTCCTCGACAGCCTCGGAGTCGAGGCGGAGCACGCCGCGATGGTGGGGGACTCGCCGGAAGACGACCTCGACGGCGCGCGCGCGCTCGGGATGAAGGCTTTTCTCGTCGACCGCGAAGGCGTCCACCCCGAGGCGCAGGACCGCTTGCCCGACCTCTTCGCGCTGCCCGCCGCGCTCGGGCTCGGCGCCTAGCCCTCCCAGGCCAGATCAGCCGCGGCTTCTTCGAGCGTCGCGACCGGGCCGACGCAGACGTCCTCGCCGTCGAAGAGCTCTAGCCACGCCGACAGCGGCCGCGAGGCGAAGGTCGACGAGAGCGCGTCCGCGAGCTCCTCCTGGGCCGCGGGGTCGTACTGCCGCGGAACGAGCTCCTCGTGTCCGATCAGCTCGCACAGGCGGCGGAAGAACCTCTCCTCGAGCGCTGCCACGGTGAGCTGCCGGCCGTCGGCGGTCGGGTAGATCCGGTAGCAAGCGAGGCCGCCCGTGAGCAGCCGGGGAATGGGCTCGCCGCCAAGGCGGTGCGCCGCCAGCTTGTGCGACTCGTGCGTCATCGACACCACGACATGTCCGCCGCGGCCCGTCTTCTGGCGGTCGAGCAACGCGGCCAGGATCCGGTTGACGGCGGTGAGCGAGCCGGCGGCGAGATCGGCGATCTGCACCGGCGGGAGCGTCGGCGCCGTGTCGGCCAGCAGCCCGGCCCAGCCGAGATAGTTGAGGTCGTGGGCGGCGTGCTGCTCGTGGCGGCCGCCGATGCCGAAGCCCGTAATCGAGCAGTAGACGATCGTCTCCGGTAGATCGCTCGGCGCAATCCCAAACCGCTGAGCCACACCCGGGCGGAATCCTTCGATCACGACGTCGGCGCCGGCACAGAGAGACCGCGCCCGCTCGACGTCTGCCTTCAGATCGAAGCGCACGGACTCCTTTCCGGCGTTGAGCGCGTCGTGCCACGCGGGCGCAGTCCGCCGCATCGGATCGCCCTCGCGCGGTTCGATCCGGATGACGCGCGCGCCGAGGCGCTGGAGCTCGCGGCTCGCGAACGGGCCCGGGAGGTAGCGCGTCAGGTCGACGACGAGGGTGCCGTCGAGAGGAGGCACCTACGAGCCGGTCGTAACCGGCGTTCGCTCTGCGGCGGCGACGGCGAGCGCCGGCCCCCACGCGGCAAGCGGCGACATGTCGCCGCCGCGGCCGTTGAGCTGGCGCAGCCCGAGCGCGTGCTCAGCCTGCATCATCTTGTGGATCTGCGTCGTGCCCTCGTAGATGATCGGCGCGCGCGCGTTGCGGAAGTAACGCTCGATCCCGTACTCGGCCGAGTAGCCGTAGGCCCCGTGCACCTGAATCGCGAGATGTGCAGCACGGAACGCCGACTCCGTCGCGTGCCACTTCGCGAGCGACGTCTCGCGCGTGTTGCGGCGGCCCTCGTTCTTCATCCACGCCGCCTGCATGACGAGCAGCTTGGACGTCTCGTAGCCGAGCACCATCTCCGCGATCATGTCCTGGACGAATTGGTACTTGCCGATCGGCTGACCGAAGGTCTCCCGCTCGCGCGCGTACTCGACCGACCGCTCGAGGCAGGCGCGGATCACGCCGCACGCGCCGGCGGCGACGGTGAAGCGGCCCTGGTCGAGCCCGTACATGGCGATCTCGAAGCCCTGATCTTCTTCGCCGACGAGGTTCTCGGCCGGCACTTCCACGTTCTCGAAGAAGAGCTCGCCGGTGGAGCCCGCCCAGATGCCGAGCTTATGCTCCGTCTCACGCGTCGAGACGCCTGGCCACTCGCGCTCGACGATGAACGCGGAGATGCCACGGTGTTTCGCCGCCGGATCCGTCTTCGCGAAGACGAGCTGGTGGTCGGCCACCGTTGCGTACGAGATCCAGTTCTTCTGGCCGTTGAGGAGGTAGGTGTCGCCCTCGCGCCGCGCGGTCGTCCGCATCGAGGCGACGTCGGAGCCCGCCGCCGGCTCCGTCAAGCCGAAGCACGCGAGTTTCTCGCCCCGCGCCTGCGGCACCAGGTAGCGCTGCTTCTGCTCCTCCGATCCGTAGCGCAGGAGCGACAGCGAGTTCAGCCCGACGTGCACGGAGATGAGGGTGCGGAACGCGGCCTCGCCGCGCTCGATCTCCTCGCAGGTCAGAGCCTCGGAGACGAAGTCGAGGCCCGCGCCGCCGTATTCCTCGGGGATCACGATCCCGAGCAGCCCGAGCTCGGCCATACCCTCGATCGCCGACAGGTCGAGCTTGTGGTTGATGTCGTTCTCGATGGCGTTCGGCAGCACGCGCTCGTCCACGAACGTCCGGACGGTGTCCTGGATCAGGCGCTGCTCGTCGCTGAGCTCGAAATCCACGCGCAGAGTCTATGCCGAGGCGCTAGGCCGGCTTACGGGCCCGGCCGCAGGCGACGAGCGGGAAATTCTCGTTCTCGAACGAGAGCTTGGCCCGGCGAAGGTCGACGTCGGCGGCGCCAATCAGGAAGGCGAGTGAGGTAAGCAGGTTCCCGTAGCCGGTGACTTCGAGTTCGTCCCAGTCGCCGAAGCGGCGGAGCAGGGTCTCGAGGCCTCGCGGCGTGAAGCGCCAGAGGTCGGTGTCGCGCCAGTCCGGATCGACGAGGCTGGTTGAAGGAACGGTGATCAACACCACGCCCCCGGGGGCGAGGCTGCGCCAGAGGTTCGCCACGGCGACGCCCGGTCGGCCTACGAACTGCAGGGTCTGCGTGACGATGGCGCACTCGAAGCGCTGGGCGGGCAGCGACTCCTCGCCGGCGAGGTCGGCGACGATCGTCGCCTCTCGGTTCTGCGAATTGATGTCGAGGACGTCGCTGCTCGTGACCCGGGCGCCGCCGTAGGCACGCGTGTACCGCGTGTCGCGAATCGCGAGCACGCGGCCGCGCACGTCTTCCGCGTGGCGTTCGAGGAATTGCTCGATGTAGACGCGGTCAACCGGTGTGCCGCGCTCAAGCCCCCAGTCGTCGCTCACCGGCTGCATTCGGCGCAGGCGGCCCCACGAGACGCGCGGCCGGCGCCGCAGGAGCATCTTCGCGAGGTGCCGGACCCGCTTCGAGCCGGCCGTCAGCCCGCCGACGTGCAGCGGCTCGACGGCCGGGGGGAGATCGAGTACGAACTCCACCATGGGCCGCTATTGAAGCGGAAAACACACCTGATATTTTTGACTGACGAGTCAATCAAAGCGGGCAAGGGGCGACGCATGGCCATCATCGAAGAACCGACGGCGGCTGCGACGGGTATCTCGTTCGAGCTGACGGAGGAGCAGCGAGAGCTCCGACGCCTCGCGCGCGAGTTCGCGGAGAAGGAGATTCGGCCGAAGGCTGCAGAGTACGACGAGCACTCGACGCACCCCGTGGACATCATCGCCACGGCTCACGAGGTCGGGCTGATGAACCCGCACATCCCGGAGGGGTACGGCGGCCTCGGTCTCCCCGGCTTCGACGGGATGCTCGTCGGCGAAGAGCTCTCGTGGGGCTGCGCCGGGATCGCCGTCTCGATCGTCGCGAACACGCTCGGCTCGGCTCCTGTGATGATCTCGGGCAGCGAGGAGCAGAAGCAGCGCTGGCTGCCACCACTGGTCGAGGAGCCGATCCTCTGCTCCTTCGGGCTGAGCGAGCCGAACGCCGGCTCCGATGTCTCAGGCATCCAGACGACGGCGGTCCGGCAGGGCGATGAGTACATCCTCAACGGCTCGAAGATGTTCATCACGAACGCGGGCCATGCCGCCTGGCTCGTCGTCTTCGCCTCGACCGACAAGAGCAAGGGCCATCGCGGTCTCTCGGCATTCATCGTCCCGACCGACCTCGACGGCGTGACCGTCGAGAAGCATCTGGACAAGATGGGCCAACGCGCGACCGACACGTCCGCGCTTGCGTTCCAGGACGTCAAGGTTCCGGTCGAGAACCGGATCGGGGAAGAAGGCGAGGGCTTCAAGATCGCGATGAAGACCCTCGATTTCACGCGCCCGGGCACGGCAGCCGGCGCCGTCGGGGTCGCCCAGGCCGCGTACGAGTACGCCGTCGAGTACGCGAAGACGCGGGTGCAGTTCGGCCAGCCGATCGCCATGAACCAGGGCGTCAACTTCCTGATCGCCGACATGGCGACCGAGATCGAAGCCGCCCGCCTCCTCGTCTGGCAGGCCGCGTGGCTCCTCGACCAAGGCAAGCGCGCGACACTCCAGTCGTCGTTCGCGAAGCGTTTCGCCGCGGACACGGCGATGAAGGTGACCACGGACGCGGTCCAGGTCTTCGGCGGCTACGGCTACATCAAGGAGTACCCGGTCGAGAAGCTCATGCGTGACGCGAAGCTCTTCCAGATCTACGAGGGCACCTCGCAGATCCAGCGGCTGGTCATCGCGCGCGAGATCTTCCTGCCCCGCGATTAGGGGGTCAGGTCTTGCACTGCCGCACGCCTCCGCCGCGCGCAGCGAATGTTGCAGTGCAAGACCTGACCTCACCGGCCCGGCGTGCCCGTTGAGATAGATCTTTCCGGTCGCGTCGCTTTCGTTACCGGCGGCTCGCGCGGGCTGGGCCGCGCCGACGCGTTGACGCTTGCTCGAGCCGGAGCCGACCTCGTGATCGCCGACATCCTCGTCGAGTCGGACGACTCCCGCGAAGGCGACAGGTACGGGCCCCTCGCGCAGGCGGCTCGCGCTCAGGGTCTCGTCCACACGGAGGAGACGGCGCGCGAGGTCAAGGCGATGGGGAGGCGGGCGCTCGCACTCAAGTGCGACGTCACCGACGCAGGCCAGGTCAGCGCGGCGGTCGAGCGGACGGTGAACGAGCTGGGCTCGGTCGACATCCTCGTCAACAACGCCGGCACGCTCGACCACGTCGGCCAGCTCACCGACCAGGTGCCCGAGCTCTGGGAGCGCGACCTCCGCGTCAACCTCACCGGCGCCTTCAACTGCTGTCGCGCGGTCTGGCCGCAGATGACGGAGCGTGGATGGGGCCGGATCGTGAACATGGCCTCCGTCGCCGGGACGCTCGGCGGGTTCGGCCAAGCGAGCTACTCGACGACGAAAGCGGGGCTGCTCGGGCTCACCAAGTCACTCGCGCTCGAAGGTGCGAGGCACGGGATCACGGTGAACGCGATCGTGCCCGGGATCATCGGCACCGAGGCCTTCCACTTCGGGAACGAAGCGATGAACGAGCGGATGATCAAGCGCACCGCCCTGCGGCGTGCTGGGGAACCTCAAGACATCGCCAATGCGATCGCGTTCCTCTGCTCGGATCTTTCGTCGTACATCACCGGCGTCGGCCTCAACGTCTCCGGCGGCATCGAGCTCTTCACGTTCTGAGCAAAATCCGAGATTTGTCGGCCAACGCCGCGGGTAGACTCAACTGCCTTGTACGCCGAGGCCGGGTCGAGGGCGGTGTATCTCCGCCGGAAGCGTGCTGCTCGTAGGCGGCTCGTCCGACAGTGGTCGGTGGTGGGAGCGGTCGCGCTCGGGATCGGCACGCTCGCGCTCAGCCTCGGCTTCGCCGGCTCCCCGAAGACGCTGCCGCCGGGCGCGACGATTGCCGGCATATCCGTCGAAGGGCTGACTACGCGTGAGGCGATCGCCCGGCTCGAGAGCCGGTACGACAGCCTGAAGACAGCTCCGGTGGTTTTCACCGCCGGCCCGCGCGGGTGGCGCATCAGGCCCAACGAGATGATCTTGGAGGTCGACTGGAGGACAGCGGTCGAGACGGCTCGCCGGCAAGGTGACGGCATCGCGCCGGTGCGGGGGCTTCGCCGGCTGGGGTCGCGCTTCTTCGGCGCCGACGTCACACCTCGAGCGCGCGTCTCGACGGCGGTGCTCGCTCACGAGCTCGAAGTCCTCTCGCGCCGGATCGACCGGAAGCAGCGCGATGCCTCGATCCGGCTGCGCGGACTCCAGCCGAAGATCGCTCGGGGCGCGACCGGCCGCGAGCTCAACCGCGACGCGGCGGCGCGCGTGATCGTCAGGTCGCTCGTCTCGCTCGACCGGGCGCCGACGCCGCTGCCGATCCGGATCAGCGAGCCGACCGTGACTGCTGCTGAGCTCGAGCCCGCACTCGCGCGGGCTCGAACCGCGATCTCGGCTCCTGTCCGCCTCGTGCTCGGGCAGACGCGCTGGCGCGTGCCGCGCTGGCGGATCGCGAAGATGCTCGTCCTCCCGCGTGACGGCGAAACGGAGCTTTCAATCGGCGGAGCGGGGGCGACCGCGTTCTTCGAGCGGTTCCGGCGGAACGTCGACCACGAGCCGGAAGACGCCGGCTTCGTCGTGATGCAGGGAGACCGTGTGGTGGTCCGGCCCGCCCGGCCCGGCCTCCAGCTGGACGTTGCGGCCGCGGGACGCGCGATCTTTGCGGCCGCGCTGAACCCGACTGACCGGATCGCAAAGCTCAACGTCGAGCGGGCACAGCCGGAGCGGACGACACGCGAGGCGCGGGCGATGGGAATCACCGGCCGCGTAGCGGGCTACACCACGTACTACGGCGGCGACCCCAACCGAATCCACAACGTCCAGCTCGTCGCCCGGATGGTCGACGGCGCGCTGATCGCGCCCGGAAGCACCTTCTCCTTCAACCAGACCACGGGCGAGCGGTCACCCGACCGAGGCTTCCTGGAGGCGCCGGTGATCATCAACGGCGAGCTGCAGAACGGGATCGGCGGCGGCGTTTGCCAGGTCTCGACGACCGTCTTCAACGCGGCGTACGAAGCGGGCCTGCCGATCGAGTCGCGCACGAACCACGCGCTCTACATCTCGCACTACCCGCAGGGGCGCGATGCGACGGTGAACTATCCGGACATCGACCTCAAGTTCCGCAACGACACCAGGAAGTGGCTGCTCCTGCGCACGTTCGTCGGGTCGTCGGCCCTGACGGTGAAGCTCTACGGGACGCCGCAGCACCGGATCGTCGAAAGCGAGACGGCGCCGCTCGAGGAGACCGGTGAGCCGGGGATCAAGCGCGTCCCCGATCCCGCCATGTGGACCGGTGTGGAGGTCGTCGAGAACGACGGAGAGCCGTCGCGCCGGACGAGTGTCACGCGTCGCGTCTACACCGCGAACCACAAGCTCCTCTCGGAGACGGCGTGGACGTCGTGGTACCGCTCGGAGCCCAAGATCGTCCGCTACGGAACGAAGCCGCGGCCGAAGCCGGAGCCGCCCCCGCCTCCGCCGAAGGGCAAGAAGAAGCCTCCACCGCCTCCTCCGCCACCGGAGGCCGAGGCTAGCCCGCCCCCTCCGCAGCCCTGATCTCGTCGACGAGCCAGTCCGGGACCCTTGTCGGTCGGTGCGTGACGGCGTCGACGCAGGCGTGGCCGGTCCAGCCGTGGGCGATCTTCTCGGCGTCCCGCTGGACGACGTACTCGTAGCGAAAGCGCGCGCCTCGGACGTCGACGCAGCGGGCGTGGATCGTGAGGCGATCGTCGAAGTAGGCGGGACGTACGTACCGGGCGTGGGCCTCGATCGTCATCGCCTCGACCCCGTCGTCGCGCAGCGACGAGTAGCCGCCCCGAAACCGCGCGAGGTAGTCGACGCGCGCTACCTCGAACCAGACGAGGTACTCGGCGTTGTTTGCGATCCCTTGCGCGTCGGTCTCGGCGAAGCGGACGCGGATCTCCGTCTGGAAGTGGAAGCCTTCGATAGCGGCAGACTCTACGGGTGAGCGTCGAGCGCCTTGCCGAGCTGGTTCGCGAGCGGGCTCCCGTTGTCGTTCTGACCGGTGCGGGCATCTCGACCGAGAGCGGCATCCCGGACTTCCGCTCCCCGACCGGCATCTGGAGCGAGTACGACCCGCAGGAGTACGCAACGATCGACGCCTTCCTCGCCGATCCCGAGAAGGTCTGGCGGTTCTACGCGCTGCGGTTCCGCGCCCTGACCGAGGCCGAGCCCAACGCCGGGCACCTCGCGCTCGCCGAGCTCGAGCGGGCCGGACTGGTGCGCGCGGTGGTCACCCAGAACATCGACCTGCTCCACGATCGGGCGGGAAGCCGGGAAGTCGTGGAGGTTCACGGCTCGATCCGGACGTCCAGCTGCCGCCGTTGCGGGATGCGCTACCCACTGGACGAGATGCTCGTCCTGATCGAGGACACCGGAGCGCCGCGCTGCGCCGACTGCGCTGAGGTGCTGAAGCCAGACGTCGTCTTCTTCGGTGAGCTCCTGCCCGCGGGGGCGATCGACCGGGCGTACGAGCTTGCCCGTTCGGCCGGCCTGCTGCTCGTCGTCGGCTCGGGGCTCGAGGTCTGGCCCGTCTCGATGCTCCCGGACGAGACGGTGCGCGCCGGCGGTCAGGTTGCCGTCGTCAACCGCGGGCCGACGACGTTCGACGACGAGGCCGCGCTGAAAATCGACGGGGGCGCCGGCGAGACGCTCGCGGCGCTCGTGGAGGAGCTGGTTGGGACCTAAGCCGCTGCTCGGCGGAGCTGCCGTTCAGAGAGCACCGTCCGGCACTCGCTGCACACGCGCTGCTCCACCTCGTAGGGCACGCCTGCCCGCTGCCGGATCACGTGGGTCGTGACCTCGTGATGCCGGTGTGATCGTGATCGACGAAGCATGTTCACCGTTTTGGTCTTTCGGCCGTGGGACCGTGTCGCTTAAATGCCTTCACCTGTTCTGACGATGAGACGTTCCGTGAGAGTTCCCTCAATCCTTCGGACGATTCTGCTTCTCGGTTTGTTGGCCGTTGCCGTCGGCTTTACACATTCGGTACAAGCTTCGACCTCCGGCCGGACGGCAGCGCGCTGCCGGGCAGCGCACGTCAAACCCCTCGTCGCGCGCCACCAGAGCTATGCCGTCGATGCCCGGGGCCTCGTCCGGGTGTACCGCCGGCCTGGTCGAAGACCATTCGCGCGCTTCGGCGCGCTCAACCAGAACGGCGTCCCGATGGTGTTCGCGGCGCTCGGCGCCGTCGTGGGCCCGCGCTGCAAGGCTGCGTGGTATCGCGTCCGCATCCCGATGAAGCCGAACGGGACGACGGGGTACGTCCGCGCGCGCGCCGTGAACCTCCGCCGCGTTCGGAGCCAGATCGTGATCGACCTCTCGTCGCGCCGGGTTACCGTCCACCGGCGCGGCCGGGCGATGTTCTCGACGAACGCGGCGATCGGCGCCCCCGCGACGCCCACGCCGCGCGGGGACTTCTACATCGACCAGCGCTTCAAGGAGGCGGATCCGAACGGGCCGTACGGCTGGGCAGCCATCGGCATCTCGGCGTTCTCGGAGGTCCTCCGCGGCTGGCCGCAGGGCGGGCCGGTGGCGATCCACGGGACGAATCGCCCATCGCTGCTCGGGCTACCTGTCTCCAACGGGTGCATCCGCGTGTCGAACGAGGCGATCCAGCGCATCTGGCGGCTCGCCCCGACGGGCACGCCGGTTTCGATCCACGCGTAGACCGGTAAGGTTGGCCCAATGGCAGAACGAAAGACCCAGAAGGATCTGCTGACGCGGCTGAGCGACGCCGGCGAAGAGGCGCTCTCACGCGTGGCGAGCTCGCAAAGGACGTCGCGCGTGCTCGACAGCGTCGGCGGCCTCCGCGAACGGCTCGATGACGTCCAGAAGAAGGTGCGGGGCCTCGATGCGCTCGAGCAGCGCGTCGCCAAGCTCGAGAAGCAGGTCGCAGACCTGTCGAAGCCGAAGACGCGGACCCGGACGACGACGGCTTCGCGCAAGACGACGACCGCGCGCCGGTCGACGACGCCGCGGAAGCGGCCCCCTAGCTAGGAACCCGCAGCCGGATCGCCGACGGCACGACCTTGAACCGGGTCGGGGTCGTCCCGGGCTGCTCGCCGTCGAGTTGGATCGGCATGGGCTCGTCTGCGTCGATCGTGACCGTCGTCCCTCGGAGCACCTCGCCTTTCGGGTGTGGGAGGTGCGTGCCGCGGTAGATCTTCGGCATCACGCGGACCAGCTCGGTCTTCGTGATGTCGCCGATCAGGAGCACGTCGAAGAGCCCGTCATCGGGCGCTGCGTCGGGGGTGATCATCATCCCGCCGGCGAGGTAGCGGCCCAACGCGACGATGCAGTCTTCCATCAGCGCCTCGCGCTTCTCGTCGTCGACGGCAACCCTGAGCGGGACGTTCTTCCACCGGGCGAAGACGGCGCCGAGCGCGAGCAGGTACGAGGTCTTCGCGCCGAGCGCCTTCGTCGTCCCATTCGCCTTCGCCGCAACGGCGCCGCTCATCCCGACGCTCGCCATGTTCGCGAACCAGGCCGAGGCCTCTGCGCCGTCTGCGCGGTACGTCGCCCAGCCGAGGTCGAACGGCCGCGCTTCACTCTCCTTGGCGATGCGCAGAGCGTCCTCGAGCCGCTTGGGAACGCCGTGGGTTCGCGCGAAGTCCCAGCCGGTTCCGCGTGGAACCAGCGCCAGCTCGACGCCTTCGCGCCCGGCAATGCCGTTGACGACCTCGTGGACGGTGCCGTCGCCCCCGACGACGACGAGGAGCTTCGCGCCCTCGTCGGCGGCTTCGCGCGCGAGCTGCGCGAGCTGTCCAGGGCGCTCGGAGAAGACCGCCTCGCCGTGGAGATCGGCGGCCTGGGCGGCTAGGGCGATCTGCGGCCAGCGCTTGCCCGTCTTCCCGTTCGCCGACGCCGGGTTGACGAGAAAGACAGTCTTCAACCCGTGATCGTGCGGAGTGCGAGCTCGGTCATCTGATCGACGGCCGCGCGCATCTCCTCGTCGGAGATGCGGACGAACTCCCCCTCGACCACGACGTCGCTGACCGTCAGCAGGCAGCCGGCCTGGACGTTCCGCAGCGCGCCGAGCGTGAAGATCACCGACGCCTCCATCTCGACCGCGAGCACACCGCGTGACGACCAGCGCTCGTACTGCCCCGGGTCGGGGTTGTAGAAGAGGTCGCTCGACACGATCGGCCCGACGCGAACAGGTTTGCCAAGCTCCTTCGCCGAATGGACGGCGGAGTGGACGAGGCCGAAGTCGGCTGTGGGCGTGTGCGGTTCGAAGTCGACGAGCTTTTCCACGGTGCGGTCCGACGCCACCGCCGAGACCGCCACGATCAGGTCCCCGAGCTGCATGTCGGGCTGAAGGCCGCCGCAGGTGCCGACGCGGAGGAGCCTCTTCACGCCGAGCTGGAGGAGCTCTTCGAAGACGATCGCGGCCGAGGGGCAGCCCATCCCCGTCGCCTGCACCGAGACGGGCTTGCCTTCGAAGGTGCCCGTGTACCCCAGCATGCCGCGCTCTGCGTTCCGCTGAACCGGATCGTCGAAGAAGGTCTGCGCGATGTGCTTGGCGCGGAGGGGGTCTCCGGGAAGGAGGCAGGCCTCGGCGTAGTCGCCGGGCTCGGCGCGGACGTGAATGGGCATGCGCGGACCCTATTGTTCTGCAGTCGCTCATGGCCCACTTGGTCGAACCCTCACTCGAGCAGGCGCTCGAGTTCTGCGCGGCCGACCCTGTCGAGCGCGTTTTCCTCGACGAAGCCGCCCGGCGGGGGTTCGGGCGCCTGCTCGCCGTCGTCGAAGCCGAAAAGGTCACTGCGTTATGTCACTTCGGCGCGAATGTCGTCCCCTCCGGGCCGGGCAGCGGCTGCTTCGCCGAGGTGACCGCTGCGTCGCGCGCGCGGATGATCATCGGGGACGAGCGGGCCGTCAGCGAGCTCTGGGAGGCGGCCCGTCCGGAGATGCCGTCGCCGCGCGAGGATCGACCGGACCAGCCGGTCTTCGTGATCTCGGACCCCCCCGAGCCGGGCACCTCCGGGCTACGCGCGGCGTCGCTGGCGGACTTCGAGCTCCTGATCCCCGCCTGCGCCGCGACACACGAAGGCGAGATCGGAATCAACCCGCTCAGGACGGATGCCGAGGGGTTCAAGCGGCGCACGCGCCAGCAGATCGAACACGGCCGCTCGTGGCTCTGGCTCGAGGACGGCAAGATCCTGTTCAAGGCCGAGGCGTCCGCGTGGACGCCACATGCGGTGCAGCTCCAGCAGGTCTGGGTCGATCCCGAGGTGCGGAACCAGGGATACGGCCAGCGAGGGCTGCGCGACCTGATCCGGTTGCTGCTGGAGCAGGTGCCGCGCGTCTGCCTGTTCGTGCGGGCGGACAACCCTGTCGGCATTCACGTCTACGAGCGGGTGGGGATGGAGCGCGTGGGCTCGTACCGCAGCCTCCTCTTTTAGTGGAGCGCGTCCTCTTCGTCCGGCACGGCGAGAGCGAGTTCAGCGTCAAGGAGCTCGTGAACGGTGACCCGAGCGTGTCGTGCGGGCTGACGGAGGTCGGGCGGCAGCAGGCGGAGCAGCTCGGCGAGCGCCTGGCGGGGGAGCCGATCGGACTCTGCGCGGTGACCGAGTTTCCCCGGACGCACGAGACCGCGGACCTCGTGCTCGGCGACCGGGACCTCCCGCGGCTTGTCCTCCCCGAGCTCAACGACCCCTTCTACGGTGAGTTCGAAGGCGGCTCGCTCTCGGAGTACCGGCGGTGGGCGGCGACGCACGGCCCCGTCGACGAGCCGCCCGGAGGCGGCGAGTCGCGCGTCGCGATCGTTACGCGGTACGTCGGCGGGTTCAACACGCTCCTCGACCGGCCGGAGTCGACGCTGCTCGTCGTCTGCCACTCACTACCGATCGCCCTAGCCGTCGCGGGTGCGGACGGCCGCGGGCCGCGGGCGAAGATGCCGATGATCACCTACGCCGAGCCCCACGTCCTCTACGAGGAGCAGCTCGATCAGGCGGCCGAGCGGCTTGAGGAGTGGATCCGGAATCCGGTGTACGCGTGATCCGGCGCCTGGTTCTCTGGGCTGGCGTGGCGTGGGTGGTGCGCTGGGCCGTCCTGCTGGCGGCATCGGCGCTCGACCGCCGGTGGCCACAATAAGCGCCATGGACGTGGCGCACTTTCGCGGCCGGGTCGAGCGGTACATCCGCGAGCGCGACCTGATTGCGCCCGGAGGCGACGTCGTTTGCCTCGTCTCGGGCGGCGCCGATTCGTCATGCCTCTGGCACGTGCTGCGCGAGCTCGGCTACGAAGCGTCCGCCCTGCACGTGAACCACGGGCTTCGCGGCGCGGAGTCGGACGAGGACGCCCGGTTCTGCCGCGACGTCCTCGGCGCGGAGGTCGTCGACGCGCCCGGCGAGACCGAGGCGGAGCTCAGGGAACTGCGCTACTCGTTCGTCACCGACCGGCTGCGCGCGACGGGCCACACCGCCTCCGACCAGGTCGAAACGGCGCTCTACCGGCTCGTCTCGAGCGGACAGCCGGGCGGGATCAAGCCGAAGCGGGAAGACGGTGTCGTGCGGCCGCTGCTGCGCGTCTGGCGGGGGGAGACCGAGGAGTACTGCCGTGCCGTGGGGCTGCCGTTCCGGGTCGACTCGTCAAACGCCGCCACGAAGCGAGGGGTGATCCGCGAGCAGATCGTCCCGCTCCTACGCGAGCTGGACGACCGCGCCGAGCAGAACCTGCTCGCCCTCGCCGAGGGGCGGCCGAGCCGCCTCGATTCGCTGCTCGCGAGCACCGCCGGCTCCGCCCGGATCGACCTCGGCGGCGGCATGCAGGCGGTTCGCGAGTACGACCGTGTGTGGCTCGAGCGGGGGCCTGTGAGCCTCGAGGGTGAGGTCGCCTGGGGGCCGTGGCGCATTCGCTCGTCGGTCCCCGGCCTGCAGGTCCGCGGCTGGCGGGCGGGCGATCGCCTCGCAGGCCGCCGGAAGAAAGTTCAGGATGTGTTCGTGGACGCCAAGGTGCCCAAGTCCGAGCGGGAGGCGTGGCCGCTGGTCGTCCGCGGGGACGAGGTCCTCGCGGTGCCCGGCATCGTCGAGGCCGCAGGTGTGAGCGCGGAGCGGCTTGGTGACTGACACGACCCAGGTCGAGCACGGCATCGCCGAGGTGCTGATCGTGGAGGACGCGCTGCGCGATCGCGTCACGGAGCTCGGCGCCGAGATCTCTGCGGACTACGCCGGCCGGGATCTGTTGCTGATCGGCGTGCTCAAGGGCGCCGTCTTCTTCATGGCCGACCTGATGCGCGCCATCGACGTCCACTGCGAGGTCGATTTCATGGCGATCTCGAGCTACGGCGCGTCGACCGACTCGTCCGGCGTCGTCCGGATCCTCAAGGACCTCGACACGGCGATCGAGGGCAGGCACGTCCTCGTCGTCGAGGACATCATCGACTCGGGTCTCACGCTCTCGTACCTGATGCGCAACCTCCGCGCCCGCAACCCCGCAACGTTGGAGGTTTGCGCGTTGCTGACGAAGCCCGAGCGGCGCGAGATCGACGTTCCCGTCCGCTACATCGGCTTCGAAATCCCCAACAGATTCGTGGTTGGCTACGGCCTCGACTTCGCCGAGCGCTACCGCAACCTTCGCTATGTCGGAGTCCTCAGCGACCCCACCGCGACCTAATCCACCCCGTTTGAGACAGGTTTCAGCAGTAATGCCGGTGCTACCCTGGTCGATATACCGGCAATGAACCGCTTCTTTCGCTCTGCTCTCTTTCCACTGATCGTCATCGTCTTGCTCGTCTACCTGGCGAGCCAGACCCTGATGAACGAGAAGCCGAAGGACAAGTTGACCTATTCGGCTCTCCAGGAGCGGGTCGAGACCGACCCCGCAACGATCCAGGAGATCGTCGCCAATCCGAGCAAGCAGGAGCTGACGGTTCAGTTCAAGCCCACGGGCGGCGAGAAGAAGGGCGAGAAGCAGAAAGTCGCGTACCCGAGCCCGGAATCGCTCGTCAACTTCGAGAAGAAGATGGAGGCGAAGAACGTCCCGTTCGATTCGAAGTCGGTCGGCGGGTCTCCGTGGTGGTCGCTGCTGACCTCGCTGTTGCCGTTCGTGCTGCTGTTCGGCTTCTGGATCTTCCTGATGAACCAGGTGCAGGGCGGCGGCTCGAAGGTGATGAGCTTCGGCAAGAGCCGGGCGAAGCGGATGACGCCCGACTCGCCCAAGATCGGCTTCAAGGACGTGGCCGGCGTGGACGAGGCCGTCGAGGAACTCCACGAGATCAAGGAGTTCCTCGAGAACCCGAAGAAGTTCCAGGCCCTTGGCGCGCGGATCCCCAAGGGCGTCTTGCTCTACGGCCCGCCCGGCACAGGGAAGACGCTGCTTGCGCGCGCGGTCGCCGGTGAGGCCGGCGTTCCGTTCTTCTCGATCTCTGGCTCCGACTTCGTCGAGATGTTCGTCGGCGTCGGGGCGTCACGCGTCCGCGACCTGTTCGAGCAGGCCAAGCAGGCCGCGCCCTGCATCGTCTTCATGGACGAGATCGACGCCGTCGGCCGGCACCGAGGCGCGGGCCTCGGCGGCGGGCACGACGAGCGCGAGCAGACGCTGAACCAGCTCCTCGTCGAGATGGACGGGTTCGAGCTGAAGGACAACATCATCCTGATCGCGGCCACGAACCGGCCCGACATCCTCGACCCGGCGCTGCTCCGCCCCGGGCGCTTCGACCGGCAGATCGTCGTCGACCGGCCGGACCGGAACGGGCGCAAGAAGATCCTCGAGGTCCACGCGAAGGGCAAGCCGATCGCATCCGAGGTCGAGCTCGACACGCTGGCCGCCGGAACGCCTGGATTCACGGGCGCCGACCTCTCGAACCTCGTCAACGAGGCCGCGCTGCTCGCGGCGCGCCGTGGCAAGAAGACGATCCAGCAGGAGGAGCTCGAGGAGGGGATCATGCGCGTGATCGCCGGCCCCGAGAAGAAGACCCGCCTCCTCTCGGAGGAGGAGCGGAAGGTCACGGCGTACCACGAGATGGGCCACGCACTCGTCGGCCACTACCTCGACCAGGACACCGATGTCCACAAGATCTCGGTGATCAGCCGCGGCCAGGCGCTCGGCTACACCATCTCCCTGCCGCGCGAGGATCGCTACCTGACGCGGAAGTCCACCCTCATGGATCAGCTTGCCGCCACGCTCGGCGGACGCGCCGCTGAGGAGCTGGTCTTCAACGAGGTCACGACCGGCGCGGCAAACGATCTGGAGAAGGTCACGTCGACGGCCAAGCAGATGATCATGCGCTTCGGCATGAGCGAGAAGCTCGGCCCGCGCGTGCTCGGCCGGAACCACGACCTGCCGTTCCTCGGCCGCGAGATGAGCGCCGAGCCTGATTACTCGGAGGAGGTCGCGCGCGAGATCGACGAGGAGATTCGCCGCGTGATCGAGGAGGCTCACGAGCGGGCGATCAGCGTGCTCAAGGAGCACATGGACGAGCTGCACCGCCTCTCGGCGATCCTGATCGAGCGCGAGACGATCGACAAGGATCAGTTCCTGCGACTGCTCGAGGGCGCGTCGGAGGACGAGGTGTTCGCCGAGGAGGCGCCGGCGGCGCCGGAGGCCGAGAAGCCGAAGGAGCGGCGGCCGGCTCCGAAGCCGAAGCCGTTCCCGGTGCCGGGCGCGATGATGCAGCCGCCCCCGCCGGATCCGGCGAAGTCGTAGCAGCGCGTTCTGCTAGACCAGCGTGGTGCGCTCCGACGGGCCGCTGACGCGGGAACAGGTCGAGGAGAAGTACGGGACTACCGGCGGCTTTCGCCTCCCCACGTTCAAGACGCGCGGCGCGCTCCTCTGGATCGTGATGGGCTTGCTGCTCGCCGCCGTGGTGCTGGCGGGCGGGCTGCCCGGCGGCGGCGACCGCGTGAATCTGCGCGACGTGCTGGAGCCGTTTCCCGTCGCGCCGGCAGCGGACGGGGCGCAGCCGCAGGGTTCGCGTGCCGTCGCAGGCGACGTGCAGCGGACGTGGAAGGCGCTCTTCGCCCGTGCCGGCGCCTCCTTCCGTCCCGCGAATATCGTCGTGTCCAAGCGGGCGGTGAGCTCCGACTGCGCCGTCGCTCCCTCACCCGTCTACTACTGCGACTACGACGACAAGCTCGTCGTCGCGCCGGGCGCGAGTCCGTACGAGATC
Organism: Gaiellaceae bacterium; assembly: GCA_035264165.1. Taxonomy (GTDB): domain Bacteria; phylum Actinomycetota; class Thermoleophilia; order Gaiellales; family Gaiellaceae; genus JACDAN01. Next base: position 8,655 of record DATFQN010000060.1, on the reverse strand, counting down.
GCGCACGGGTACGCGCACCACGTCCAGAACGTCCTCAACATCACGAGCCAGATGCGGCGCGCCGAGCGGGCGAGCCGCGGCCAGGCGCGGGATTTCTGGCTGCAGCACGAGTTGCAGGCGGACTGCCTTGCGGGCGTGTGGGCGCACTCGGCATACGGAAACGAGGCGGCGGCGGGGGCGGGGCGGGCGCCTGTGCCGGCGAAGGCGGACCATTTCGCGGACTCGCCGGCGTGGAACGGGGCCGCGCTCGGCGATCGTGAGCGCTGGTTCGCGCGCGGCTATGCCGACGGAGCGGCGGCCGAGTGCGACACCTTCTCACGGTGACGGTTGGCCGTCTTCCGCCGATCGACGCGAGATTGCCTCGCCCCTCGGTGATGGGCGTCGTGAACGTGACGCCGGACTCGTTCTCGGACGGCGGCGTCAACCTGCGAACGGAGGACGCCGTCGCGAACGCCCGGCGAATGATCGATGAAGGGGCGGCGATCGTCGACGTCGGCGGGGAATCCACGCGTCCCGGCTCGGGTCCCGTCTCCATCGAGGAAGAGCTGGCGCGGGTGCTGCCTGTTCTGGAGGAGATCGGCCAGGAGCTGCCGGTGTCGATCGACACCGCGAAGGCCGAGGTCGCGCGGCGGGCGATCGCGCTCGGTGCGGAGCTCGTCAACGACGTCACCGCGCTGCGCGGCGACCCGCGCATGGCCGACGTCGTCGCCGGAGCCGGACTCTACGTCTGCCTGATGCACATGCTCGGCAAGCCGCGGACCATGCAGCTGGACCCGCGCTACGACGACGTCGTCGACGACGTGAAGGCGTTCCTCGAGGAGCGATTGCGCTTTGCAGTCGAGGCGGGGATCGCCGAAGACCGCATCTGCCTCGACCCCGGCATCGGCTTCGGCAAGACGATCGAGCACAACTTCGAGCTGATCCGGCGGCTGGATGAGCTGACGGCGCTCGGGCGGCCACTCGTGGTGGGATTCTCCCGCAAGAGCTCGCTGGGGAAGATCCTCGGCGATCCCGACGCCAAGACGGGCCCGCTCCCGGCGAGCATCGCCGCGGCGGTCGCCGCCTACGAGCGCGGTGCGACGATCCTTCGCGTTCACGACGTGCGGGAGCACGTCGAGGCGCTGACGGCGGCTCGGGCGGTCGTGGGTTGAACGTGCGATCGAGCTCGTCGGGCCCGAGACATCGCTTGCGATGTCTCCTTCAGGCCGTGCGGGCGTTGCCCGTGCAGCCGCCTGAAATGGCCGGTCGACACGTGACGATCGAGCTCGTCGGGCTCGAGGTTTTCGGGCGACATGGGGTCGACGAGGACGAGCGAGAGCAGGGCCGGCCGTTCTTCTACGACATCGAGCTCGACGTCGAACAGCCCGGCGCCGACCGGGTCGAGGAGACGGTCGACTACCGCGCGGTGGCGGCGTGCGTGGAGGAGGTCTCCGATGGCGCGCAGTTCCGGTTGATCGAGCTGCTGGCGTCTGCTGTCGCCGACGAGCTGGCGGCACGGTTTCCAGCGCGGCGGGTGCGGGTTCGCGTGCGCAAGCCGGGCATCAGCCCGGCCGGCCTCAGCGTCGCGTACTCGGCCGCGACTGCAGAGCGCGAGAACTGACGCCGACGCTGTAGCTCGCGGAGCTGACGCGCCTGGCGAGGAAGAGGTCGAGGTAGGCGTAGTAGCCGCGCGCCGTCCTGTTCGCCACGCGGATGGTCTCCGGCCGGCCTCCCGGCTTCGAGCCGGACGCAAGCAGGTCGCGTCGCCGCGCCGACCCGTTCTCGGCGACGTTTCTCGTCCGTGGCCCCCACATCCTCGCGTCGACGTTCGCGTTGGGGCGGACGGCCGCACTGACGGCGCTCCGGGGAGGGATCCAGAGGCGGTAGACGTCGTGCGGATCCTCCTGCGCATGGAGGCGCGCGCGATACGAGGCTCGCCGTCTGCCCGGAGCCGTGATCGCCCGCGCCGCGAAGCGGAAGATCCCCTTCGCCTTGACGTGGTCGACGTCGTCGTTGGGCTCGAGCGGGTCGATCGCGGGTAGGGGGTGCGAGAGCGCCGCCGGGATGTCCAGGAGGCCGTGGCCCGTGCGGTTGTCGGGCCCGACGGGCGCGATGTCGCGGGCCGAGGCGCGCATCAGCTCGAAGATCTGCGTCTTCTCGAGCATGCCGCGGACGGTCCAGACCCAGGCCGCGGCTGCAGTGACCATCGGCGCGGCGAAGCTGGTCCCCGACGCTGCGCCGAAGAAGGTGGGGTCGGACGGGTACTGCCACGGGATCGACTCGCCGGGGGCGGCCAGATCGACCGCCGCGCTCGTGCTCGAGAAGTCGGAGGGCAGGTCGGCCTGGTTCGTCGACCCGACCGTCAGGACGTGGGGGAAGCCCGCGGGGTAGATGGCGGGATCGTCGAATTGCCGGTCGTTCCCCGCCGCCGCGACGACCAGCGAGCCACGGCCGAAGGCGTTGATGGTCGCCTCGTAGATCGAGCGCGACGGCTCGTCACCGCCCAGGCTCAGGTTGATCACGCTCCTGCCGGCGGCGACCGCGCGCGTGATGCCGGCGACGATGGCCGACTCGGACAGGAAGTCGAGGTCGTACTCGCGCAGGATCGCCTGCGGATAGATGCCCACCGCCCCCTTGCCGTCCGTCGGCGCCGCCGCGGTCGACGAGACGATCGTGCCGTGGTACCCGTCTGAGTCGAAGCTGACCTCCTGCCGGTTGAGCAGGAAGGTGTTCGGCCGCACGGCGAACTCCATGTGCGCGGTGTCGAGACCCGCGTCGACGATTGTGATCGGGACACCGGGCCCCGGGGGCTCGGCGCGGTCCGAGCCGACGTGGTAGTGGTGCCAGCCGACTGTCGGCGCGGCGAGCGGGTCGCCGCCGTTGAGGTGCCCCTGTCGGAAGACGGGCCGATCCGCCTCCGCGAAACGCAGCGCGCCGGAGCGGGAAAGGCGCGGGATCAGGCGCTTGGCCTCCTCGCTCGGGAGCCGCCAGATGTGGAGATCGGTCGCGACGATGGTGCCGCCCCGGGCGGCGACGGCTCGTTGCGCGGCCGGGTCGGCCTCCAGGCCGAGCAGCGTGAAGCGATAGTCGGAGAGGGAGGCGAGCTCCCTGCCTGCCGGTATCACGGCAGCGGGCACTGCCTCCGCCGGGCTCGGCGCAGCTACCACGAGCAACGCCAGTACCACACCGAGCCGGCGCATCTACGCAACATTAGCTACCCGATGCCGCTCGTCTACATCGGACTCGGCTCCAACCTCGGCGACCGCGAGGGAACGATCCGCGATGCGATCGACCGGATTCACTGGCTCGACGGCGCCGCTGTTCTTCGTGTCTCGTCGCTGCGCGAGACCGACCCGGTGGGATACGAGGAACAGCCGCGATTCGTGAACGGAGTAGCAGAGGTCGAGACGACGCTTGCGCCTCGCGAACTGCTTGACCAGCTGCTCGAGATCGAGCGCGACCTGGGGAGGACGCGCGGCGGCCCGCGCTACGGGCCGAGGACGATCGACCTCGATCTCCTTCTCTACGGCGAGGAGCAGATCGACGAGCCGGAGCTCGTCGTCCCGCACCCACGACTGGCCGAACGAAGGTTCGTTCTCGAGCCGCTCCATGAGCTGGAGAGCGGCCTGGAGGTGCCCGGACGCGGCTCCGTGCGAGCCCTACTCGCCGGACTACAATGATCCGCATGAGTCACCTCGACGAGCTCGACGAGTACGAGGCCGAGCTCGAACTCCAGCTGAAGAAGGAGTACACGGCCGTCTTCGGCCTCTTCCGCTACTGCGTCCTGACGCAGGATGCGACGTACCTCTGCAACGTCCTCGACCTGCGCTACGTTCCGCAGCCCAGCTACCCGTTCTTCCACCTGCGGATGGAGGACGTTTGGGTGTGGGACAAGAACCGGCCGACGCGGATGATTCCGAGGGCGGAGGTGTACACCTCGAGCGACGTGACGGTCGAGGAGCTTCGCGCCGAGGGCGAGGATCCGAAGCTGACCGCAGAAGCGCTGGCGGACAGGATCGGCGAGCCCCTGCGCGACGACGAATAAGGCGCCGACTTGGCGGCGCCAACCAGAAGAGGCTGTGCCGGCCTTGCCGGTGCAGTCGCTTGAGCCTGACCGCCGCTTGCTCCTAGCGGTCGACGTCGGCAACACGCAGACCGTCTTCGGCCTCTTCCGTGACGGCGAGCTCGGCGACACGCGTCGCGCCGGGACCGAGGCCGATCGCACCGGCGACGAGCTTGGTGTGCTGCTCGCAGGCCTGATCGACCTCGAGAGTGTCGACGGCATCTGCCTCTCCTCGACGGTTCCGGCGCTCGTGCGCTCCTACGAGGAGCTCGCGGAGCGCTGGGCCGGCGCTCCGATCCTCGTCGTGGGGCCGGGGGCGAAGACGGGGATGCCGATCCGCTATGACGACCCGCGCGAGGTCGGTCCGGACCGCATCGCGAACGCGTTGGCCGCGCGCGAGCGGTATGGCGCTCCCTGCATCGTCGTCGACTTCGGCACGTCGACCAACTTCGACGTCGTCTCGGCCGAGGGCGAGTACGTGGGTGGCGTGCTGGCCCCCGGGATCGAGATCTCGATGGACGCGCTCTTCGCGCGCGCCGCGAGGCTCTTCCGCGTCGACTTCTCGGCGCCCGCGACGGTGATCGGCAAGACGACAGGTGCTTCGCTCCAGTCGGGCCTCGTCTTCGGCTTCACGGGACAAGTGGACGAGATCGTCCGGCGGATCCGCGGCGAGCTACGGGCCGAAGCCCGCGCCGTGGCGACGGGCGGCCTCGCCGAGCTGATCGCGCCGCACTCGCAGACGATCGAGAGCGTCGACCCCTTCCTGACGCTCGAGGGGCTGCGCTTGATCTGGGACTTGAACGCCTAGCTGCTTCGTTTGCCCCTCGGCTGCCCAGGGTAGCTGCCCCGCACCAATTCGTCGGCGAAAGGGGTAGAGAGGTGGTTTACGCAGCACTCAACATCGGCGACAGCGTCGAACGCGGCTTCGACACGTTCTTCAGCTGGCTTCCGGGCTTGATCGGCGCGCTCGTGATCCTGCTGATCGGCTACATCGTCGCCAAGATCGTGGGCAACCTGCTCGCGCGCGTCTTGATGCGGGCGGGGCTCGATCGGACGATGCTCACCGGCCAGACGGGCGAGTGGGTCCGGCGGATAACGGCAAGCCCGTCTGTCCTGGTCGGGAAGCTCGTGTTCTGGGCGATCTTCCTCGGGGCAATCTCGCTGGCCGCGACGGCGCTCGGAATCGACGCGTTGACGGAATTCGTCGCCGCCGTCTACGCGTACTTGCCGAACGTGATTGCCGCCGTGTTGATCTTCCTGGTCGCCGGCGCGATCGCGGCGGGTGTCTCGACGCTCGCATCCAGGTTCATGGGCGACACGCCCACCGGGCGCGTCGTGTCCACGGCGGCTCCGATCCTGGTCATGACGATCGCGACGTTCATGATCCTCGACCAGCTCAAGATCGCGCCGGATATCGTCGTGATCACGTACGCGGCGCTACTCGGGTCGATCGCGCTCGCGGCCGCGCTTGCCTTCGGGCTCGGCGGCCGGGAGGTCGCTGCGGAGATGCTCCGCGGCGCCTACGTCAAGGGCCAGCGGGCGACGGAGCAGGCAAAGCGCGACCTCGAGGTCGGAAAGCAGCGCGTCGAGACGCAGGTCTCCGACGAGGACGCGACGCAGGCGACGGTGATCGCCGAGCACGCCGACTCGCGGCCTCCGATTCGCTGAGAAAAGGCTGGGAGGGCGGCGTCCGAGCCGCCCTCCCGCTGCTCGTTCTAGGCGCGAGTCGGCGTCGCGACGATCGTCCTGTCGGCGCGGCGGTGGTACCGCTCGCCCCAGAGGCCGCCGATGACCCCGCCTACGAACATCGCAGCGATCGCGGCGATGCCGCTGATGATCGCCGCGGTCGTCAGTGCGTCGGTCGACCACCACTGCGGCAGGTCGACGTTGCGGAAGACGTCGTACTCGCTGCCGATCCAGGCGCCGAGCCCTGCGAGGATCGCCGCGAGGATGAGCGTCCAGACGCCCGCGGCGAAGCCGTTGCGGGCACCGTCGTAGCGCGCGATTCGGCCTGCCGCCCAGCCGCCGACCACGTAGGCGACGAACAGGACGGCGACGCCGCCGATCATGCTGGCGAGCGACAGGTCCTCGGCGTCGCTCTCGAGACCGGTCTGGTAGCCGACGACGCCGAAGGCCGCGCCCACCAGGCCGGCGAGGATCAACGTCGTCGAGAGGGCGGTGAGCATTCCGACGAGGCTCGCCGGGATGTCGATCCCGCCGAAGCGCTCGCGCGCAGCCACGATGCCGGCATATGGATCGGTCGTCGTCCGCGTCTCTGTCGTCTGAACGTCGACCGGCCGGGCGTCGTCGACCTTCTCGTCTACGCGGGTCTGCTCTTCGCTCCTTGGTTCGTGCGTTGTAGCCATCACATACCTCCTTTGTGGTGGCTTGTACCCGCTAACCGCCGCCGTAAATCGAGATGGGGAGATCGAGCTCGATCTCGGCTGCTGGAGCGTGTTCCTGCTCCAGCCGGGGAAGGAGGAACGCCGCGCCTGGTGCCGCGCCGAGCAACGACTCCTCGACCTCGTCGATCGTCGCGAGCTGCGTCAGCTCCTGCTTGAACTGGCGCGGGAAGCGTCCATGACCCAGGTACCACCCGTAGAACTTCTTCAGGAAGCTCGTCGCGCGGGGCTCACCGAGCTCCCGAACCGTCTCGCGCATGAAGAGGACGAGCTCCGCGACGACTTCCTCGCGTGAGGGCTCGGCGGCTGAGTCGCCTGCGATCTCGCGGATCGCCCAGGGATTCCCCTGCGCCGCGCGGCCGACCATCACGGCCTCGGCGCCCGTCGTCGCGAGTACGGCCTGCGCGCGGGCGCGTGAGGTGATGTCGCCGGACGCCACGACCGGAACGTCGACGAGCTCGGCCAGCTCTGCCGTCAGCGAGTGCTCGGCCTCGCCGGTGTACATCTGCTTCGCCGAGCGCGGGTGGAGCGTCAGCGATGCGGCTCCGGCGTCGACGAGGCGCGGCCCGAGGTCGAGGCACGTGCGCGAGCCGTTCTCCAGCCCGCGGCGCATCTTCACGGTGACGGGGACCGAGACCGCATCCGCGACGGCGCCGACGATCGCCGTCGCGCGAGCCGGTTCCTCGAGCAGCGTCGCGCCGGCGCCGGTCTTCGTCACCTTCTTGACCGGGCAGCCGAAGTTGATGTCGACGAGGTCGGCGCCAGCGTCCTCGACCATTCGCGCCGCCTCGGCCATCGTCCCCGGGTTCGAGCCGAAGACCTGAACGGCCAGCGGATGCTCGTCGGAGGCGATGCGCAGGTAGCCGAGCGTCCGCTCGTTTCGGTGCTCCAGGCCGGCGCAGCTCACCATCTCCGTGCACACGAGCCCGGCGCCGAAGCGGCGTCCCTGGCGGCGAAACGCCTGCACGCTGACCCCCGCCATCGGTGCCAGCACGATGCGGGAGGGGATCTCCACGCGCCCGATTCGCCAGGTGGAGGAAAGATCTACCTGCATAGAGCGGGAAATCGTAGCCAACTCGGTTTGACGTCCTCCGATGTCGTAGGTACCATGCCGCCCCCGCGAAGGCCGAACGTTGGCCGCGCGTTTTTCTTTACGGCACTCGAGGAGGCCTCTAGTGAAGGAAGTGATCCTCACTCCGGAGGGTTACAAGAATCTGAAGGACGAGATCCAGTACCTCTCCACCGACAAGCGACGCGAGGTCGCGGAGCGCATCCGGATCGCGCGCGAGTTCGGCGACATCACGGAGAATGCCGAGTACGACCACGCGAAGAACGAGCAGGCGATGCTCGAGCACCGGATCGCGCAGCTCGAGGAGCGCTTGATGGCCGCTCGGGTGATCGACAGGAAGGAGATCTCCAAGGACGTTGTCAGCGTGGGCTCGAAGGTCCGGCTGCGCGACGTCGCCGCCAAGGAGACCGTCGAATACCACATCGTCGGGTCGGCCGAGGCCAACCCGGCGCAGCAGAAGCTGTCGAACGAGTCGCCCGTGGGCAAGGCGATCCTCGGGCGCAAGAAGGGCGAGACCGTCGAGGTCGCCACTCCGCGCGGCGCCAAGCTCAAGTACAAGATCCTAGAAATTAAGGCGGCCTAGCGGCGGCCTATCTGGCTCGAAGTCTCACGACTTCGAACCACCCTATGAAGCACGGGCGATCGCTTCGCGATCGCGCGGCCCAGACACGCAGCGTCTGCTCTTCTCTAGAGGCCGCAGAGGCGGAACGGGCCAAGCCCGTTCCGCCGCCGATCTAGACTCGCCCGGCCATGGCTTCCCTGCCCAAGCGGTTTCCTGACCGCGTCGAGATCGCGGCTGTCCGCGCCGAGGCTGAGCCGCTCGAGGCCGGCGACGAGGCCGAAGAAACTCGCCGGGTTGCCGGCCGCGTCATGGCTCGGCGGGATATGGGGAAGCTCGTCTTCCTCGACCTCGTCGACCGCTCCGGGCGGATCCAGCTGCTCTGCGCCGTGGAGCGCACGGGTGAGATCGACGTTGACCTCGGCGACATCGTCGGCGCCATGGGCCGCCCCGCGCGGGCGAAGCGCGGCGAGCTCTCTCTCGCCGTCGACCAGGTCATTCTGCTCGGGAAGATCAAGCGGCCGCTGCCCGACACCTTCCACGGCGTCCAGCACGCGGAGACGCGCTACCGGCAGCGCTACCT
>DATFQN010000059.1:0-7703 GCA_035264165.1 Gaiellaceae bacterium | reverse complement strand
GCGGTACGGCCGATCCGATGTCATCGCGTTATAGGCGTCAGCGACGGAAATGATGCGCGACAGCAGTGGAATCTCCTCTCCGTCAATCCGGTCGGGGTAGCCCTGCCCGTCAAAGCGCTCGTGATGATGGCGGACGATTTTCGCAATCTCGGCGTAGTCGTCGACCTTCGCAAGGATGCGCTCGCCGATTTCAGAGTGACGTTCCATTTGTCGTCGCTCATCGAGTGTGAGCGCGCCCGGCTTCTCTAGGAGACCCGGCGGAAGGCCAATCTTGCCAATGTCGTGGACCAATCCGCAAAGATGCGCCAGGTCCTGCTCATCAGCGCTTAGCCCCATGCGAGCAGCAATGTCACGTGCGTAGATCGCAACCGCGGCGGAGTGGCCGGCTGTGTATCGGTCACGAGCGTCGAGGGTCGCGACGAGTGCCGTAGCAAACGAAAGGTTCGCCCGCTGGAGCCGGATATTGGCGGCTGCGAGCTTTTCAGCTGCTTGCCGTTGCTCTCGGTAAAGCCGGTAAAGACTGTGGGCTGCGAAGCCCGGCGCAAAGAACAGCAGGACAGTCCATTCGCTCGCCTGTCCGTAGGCGTAGGCGAGTACGACAATCGCTGGGACATAAACCGCGAAGCTTGAGATCAGGAGCGGCTGTACCGAGCGGAGGAAGCCTCCGAGGGATCCGGTGCCGCGAAGAGCGACTGTCACGCCGCCGAGACTCGCATCTACGAGCGCCTCGATCAGTGCCGCACAAACCACGGCGAGGATGAGCTCACCGACAGTCGGCTGCGTCGGAAGAAGCGCGATCACGGCGACGCCGGCAAGACCGCCACCGATCGTCCGCATCGCTGTCCAGATGAGCCATCGAATGTATGGCGATCGGAAGTCGGCTAAGAGACCAAGCGTTCCGACTGCGATGGCGTCTACCGGGCCATATACCACGGCCGCAAACAGCATTGGGAGTACTGCGACAGTGATCTCCGTGTTCGGCGCAATCCGAACGGGCTGACGTTCCGCCACGAGCGCAACAGCCGCGAGAATCGCCAACTGCCACAGCGGCCCCTCAAGCCGAAGTCCAGCCGCTAGGAGCGCTACTACGAGTCCGACTGCGACGGCTGCGATCGCGACGCTAAACGCAAGAAGACCACCCGAGTCGGCGACGCCCGACAGGCGGGCTGCGACCTTGAGCCGAAGGGATAGGGCGACTGGGGGCCGCAGAGTATCCACTAGATATAGAAATCCTTCTTGAATCTCACCCAAAAGGGGTATAAGCTCGCGCTGCCGTTAGTTCCCCAACCTGGAGGTTTTTGTCGAGATGCTGCATCTCGCGACTCGCCTCTCCGCCGCATTCGCAACGCTCGCAGTTGCGTTTCTCGGCGGAACCCTGAAGCCCTGGTAGCCGAGACGGAGTCTCCAATTTTCCACAGCTAGGGGCATCCCCCTGTTGAGGGATCTCTCCACAGCTTGTGGAAAGGCTCACAGCGAGACTCGCCGGAAGCCAGGAATTGAGTTCGCGCTTTTCGCCAGCTAGGCGATCAGGCCGCGCCTGAAGCCCACTGCCACCGCGTGGGCGCGTGAGCGTGCCGGCAGCTTGGCGAGCAGATGCCGCACATGGGACTTCACCGTCTCCTCCGAGAGGAAGAGGCGATGGCCGATCTCACGGTTGACCAGGCCCTCGGAGATCAGCTGGAGGACTTCGATCTCGCGGGCGGTCGGCTCCTGCTCGAGCTCCTTCAGAGGCGCCGTGAAAGGGATGACCTCGCCGGCGCCGTTGGACGTCCGCCGCTGGGCGACCGCCTCGAACCGCCGGGAGTGGTCCATGTAGCGCGAGAGGATCTCTTTGCGCTCAGCAGCGTCCACGACCCACGTATCGGCCGCCTGTGGACAACTCTTACTCCCCCTTTTGAGGGATGTCCTACGCGCGCCCCCGGAACTTCGGGTCGAGCGCTTCGCGAAGGCCGTCGCCGATCAGGTTGAAGCCGAGCACGGAGATCACGATCGCGATCCCCGGGATCAGCGCCAAGTGAGGCGCCGACTGCAGATAGCGCGTCGTGTCGGTCAGCATCGTCCCCCACTCCGGCGTCGACGGATCCTGCGGGCCGAGGCCGAGGAAGCCGAGAGCCGCGACGTCGATGATCGCGGTCGCGAGGGCGAGCGTCCCCTGGACGATCACGGGCGAGATCGAGTTCGGGAGGATGTGGGACGCGAGGATCACTTGACTGCGCACGCCGACCGCACGCGCGGCCACGACGTAGTCCGACTCGCGCGCCGCCAACACCGATCCGCGTAACAACCGAGCGAAGATCGGGATCTGGGTCACCCCGACGGCGATCATGATCTGGACGATCCCGGGGCCGAGCGCCGCAACGATCCCGATCGCAAGTAGCAAGCCCGGGATCGCGAGCATCACGTCCATCACTCGCATGATCAGCGAGTCGAGCACACCCCCCGCAAAGCCGGCGATCGCACCCAGCACGAGCCCGATCGAAAGGCCTACCGTCACGCTGACCACGCCGATCAGCAGTGAGTAGCGGGCTCCGTAGAGGATGCGGGAGAGCTCGTCACGGCCGAGCTGGTCGACTCCGAAGAGGTGCTCCGCCGAAGGCCCCGGGCAGCAGCCGTCCTGAACGAGCGAGATGTTCTGCTCCCTTGGGCCGAACGGCGCGAGTAGCGGGGCGAGCACCGCAGCGGTCACGAGCACCAGCACGATCACGAAGCCGACGATCGCGGCGGGGTTCTTCCTGAGCCGCGTCCAGGCCTCGCGGAAGAGTCCACCGGTCGCCGCCTCGAGCTGAACTTCGCGGGCTTCGAGCTCGGCGACGGACATCAGCTCAGCCTGATCCTGGGGTTGATGAACGCGTAGGAGATATCCACGAACAGGTTGACGAGTACGAAGACGAGGGCGACGAAGAGAATCCCTCCCTGGAGGACGGGAAAGTCGCGGTTGTCGATCGCGCTGACGAGCCACGTGCCCATGCCCGGCCAGGCGAAGACCGTCTCGGTCAAGACGGCGCCGGAGAGCAGCAGCCCCGTCTGCAGCCCAATGATCGTCGAGACCGGAAGCAGCGCGTTGCGCAGGATGTGCCGGCGGTCGACGACCCCGGGCGGCAGGCCCTTGGCCCTCGCGGTGCGCACGTAGTCCTCGTTCTGGACGTCGAGCACCGCGGCGCGCGTGATGCGCGCGATGATCGCGAGCGGAATCGTCCCGAGTGCGATCGCGGGCAGGATGAGGTGCTCTGAGACGTCCCAGAACGCCTCCGGGTCGCCCGCGATGATCGCGTCGAGGAGATAGAAGTTCGTCGGGTGGTCGATGCTGATCAGCACGGAGATCCGGCCGACCGTCGGTAACAGCCCGAGCTTCACCGCGAAGATGTACTTGAGGAGAATCGCGAGGAAGAAGATCGGGATCGAGATCCCGATGAGGGACGCAAGCAGGCTGGAGTGGTCTAACCAGGTGCCGTAGCGCTTGCCGGCGATGAAGCCGAGCGGGATCCCGAAGACCACCGAGAAGACCATCGCGGCAAGTGCAAGCTCGATCGTCGCCGGGAATCGCTGCGAGAGCTCTTCCGTGACGGGCCTTCGGCTGGAGGTACTGACCCCGAAGTCGAGCTGTGCCGTCCGCTGGACGTATTTCCAGTACTGAACGTAGACAGGCTCGTCCAGCCCGTACTGCCGCTCGATCTGAGCAATTGTCTCGGGCGTTGCGCGCTCGCCGAGGAGCGCCTGTGCGGGCCCACCCGGCAGCGCCCTGATCCAAAAGAAGACCAGGATCGAAAGCCCGATCAGGATCGGGATGAGGAGCAAGAGCCGGCGGACGACGAACTTCAGCATCTACCCGACGCCCGCCGGCTCAGTTCAGTCGCCTAGTCCCCCAGGGTCACCGAGGCAAAGGACTCGCCGCCGGCCCCCACCGGGCTTGGGGCATAGCCCTGAACCTTGGCCTGGAAGGCAAGCGCCGCCTTGGCGTGCACGTACGGCAGCCCCGGCAGGAACTCCATGATCTTCCGGTTGGCCTCCTGGTAGATGGTGGTGCGCTTGGCCTCGTCGGGCTCGGCCTCGCCCTCGTCGAGCAGCTTCGAGATCTCAGCGTTCTTGAAGCCCCAGTCCGGGCCAGGGTCCTGGAAGAACGTGCCGATGAAGTTGTCCGGATCGGCAAAGTCCGCGATCCAGCCGATCAGGTAGATCTGCGCCCTGCCGCCGTCGACCAGGTCGGTGTAGTCCGGGCTCCATGGCGCGCTGTGCGGCGTGACCTTGAAGCCGGCCTTGTTTAGGTCCGAGGCGAAGGCTTCGAAGTTCCGCTTCGGATCCGGCATGTAGTCGCGCGAGACGTCGGTCGGGTACCAGAAGTCGAGCTTCACGGGCATCGTCAGGCCCGCCTGCTGGAGCAGCTGCTTTGACTTTTCCGGGTTGTAGTCGTAGGTCATGACGTCGTCGGCGTAGCCGAAGATCTCCTTCGGCATGAACTCCTTGGCGACGACGCCGCGACCGCCGTAGAAGGAGGTCACGACCTGCTCGCGGTTGATCGCGTGCGCGATCGCCTGCCGCACCTCGAGCTTGTCCAGCGGCGGCTTCGCCTGGTTGAAGCCGATGTAGCCGACGTTGAACGGCGGGCGGTCGAGCAGTTGGAGATCGCTGTCACCGGTGATCGTGTCGGCGTCTTGCGGCTCGACGAGGTCGTAGCCCTGGATCTCTCCCGTCTGCAACGCCTGGAGGCGGGCGGCGTTGTCGGAGATCGGACGGAAGATGACCTGTTCGAGCTTGGCCTCGTCGCCCCAGTAGTCGTCGTTGCGGACAAGCACGAGCCGATCACCGCGCGTCCATGAGTCGAACTTGAACGGGCCGGTGCCGGTCGGGTGCTCCGTGCCGTAGGTGCCCGACGGACGCAGCACGCCTTCCTTGTCGACCGTTCCCTCGTCGGCGCCGAAGTCCTTGATCGCCTTGGGGCTGCCGATCGAGAGGGCAGGCAGCGTCAGCGTCGAGAGCACCGTCGAGGAGGCCCGGTTAAGGTTGAGCTGAACCGTCTTCTCGTCGACTGCCTCGCAGCTCTTGTACAGGCTGTCGGACGGACCGGGCGAGCCCTCGGCGGGCTTGGAGAAGCCGCCGCCGAAGCCGTATTGCCAGTAATAGGAGACGTTGGCGTTCTGGAATGCGGCCGGGAAGTTGTACCAGCGGTCGAAGTTGAAGCAGACCGCCTCGGCGTTGAACGGCTCGCCGTCGTGGAACTTCACGCCCTCGCGGAGGTGGAACGTCCAGGTCTTGCCGTCGGCGCTCGTATCCCAGGAGGTGGCCAGCGACGGCTCGACGTCCGAGGTTCCGGCCTTGAGCCGGGTCAGGCCCTCGTAGATCTGGTACAGCACGCGGATCGATGTCCCGTCGGAGACCAGTGCTCCGTCGAGGACGACGGGATCGGCCTCGGCGCCGAAGACCATTGTTCCTTCGCCCCCGCCGCCACCGCCGTCCCCCCCACAGCCGGTTGCAAGAAGCAACGCAGCCGCGATAACGAGCAGGATCCTCAGAGTCCGACCCACCTCTGCCTCCTTTAATTCTTTGGAATCGCCAGGACTACGAGGTTACACAGGCGACGGTTCGAACATCTCGGTGACGTGCACCTGCCCCGACGGCACGGTTTGGACGTAGGTGCGGTAGCGCTCGCGCCAGCTGGTGGTGCCGCCGAAGGCGGCTCGAAGGGGATGCTCGTCGAGGGGGATCTGCGGCAACTCGAGCCCAGCGTGGGCCCGGGCGCTTCCCCACCGCCAATCGAGCGGGTCGCGGACGAGGTGTGCCGCGACTGGGTTTCTTGCGACGTAACGGCAGGCGCCGACAAGGTCATCGTCGCTTTCAATCTCGCGGGCGACGGGGTGAGCACGGAAGAGGTGCCCGCCACGGCCGTGGCGACGGTTGTGGTCGCGAGAATAGTCCGTGTGCAACCGCTGGAGCGATCGCGAGAGGCGGGCATCGGGGATCCGAAAGATCACGTGGTAGTGGTTTCCCATCAGCACGTAGGAGAGGACGCCGAGTTCGAAGCGCCGGCACACGAGCGCCAGTCGATCGAGGAAACGCTCCCGGTCCTCGTTGTTCACGAAGAGGTCGCGGGTGTCGCTCGCGTGCGGGCAGAGATGGAAGATCCCTTCAGTGAATGCGCGCGGCCGTCGAGGCACGAGACGACAGTAGGCCTCGGCGACTGCGTCAAGGGAGGCCGGCGACGACTTGGCACCAATTGGTCACAGTCCCGGCACTCGTTGGTCTTGACGCCCTCTGGGGTCCGACACCACGAAGTGTCAAGTCGGCTGCTTGGGTCAGTGCCTGGGTGGTCTGGCCGCTGTGCGCCCGCTAGACGGGCGGCGGTTCGGCAACCCGTTCAGGCCTGCCCGGCTCGAAGACGGCCTCGCGCTCCTGCGGCTGAATCTTCCCGGCCTTGATGTCCTCCGCCCAGTGGCAAGCGACGACGTGCCCGTCGGAGAGCTTGCGCAGCTCCGGCACGTCGGTCGTGCAGCGCGTCGGCTGGATGTACGGACACCGCGTGTGGAAGCGGCAGGCCGGCGGCGGGTTCGCCGGGCTCGGGAGGTCGCCGGGAAGCAGGATCGTCACTCGCTTCGACTCGACCGCGGGGTCAGGGATCGGCACCGCCGAGAGGAGCGCGATCGTGTACGGATGGAGTGGGTTCTCGTAGAGCTCCTCCGCCGGCGAGATCTCGACGATCACGCCGAGGTACATCACCGCGATCCGATCGCTGATGTGCCGGACGACCGCGAGGTCGTGCGCGATGAACAGGTAGGTAAGCGCGAACTCCGACTGGAGCTGCTCGAGCAGGTTGATGATCTGCGCCTGGATCGAGACGTCCAAGGCCGACACCGGCTCGTCGCAGACGATGAAATCAGGGTTCAGGGCGAGCGCGCGCGCAATGCCGATGCGCTGGCGCTGCCCGCCCGAGAACTCGTGCGGGTAGCGGCCTGCGGCATCGCCCGGAAGACCCACTGTCTCGAGCAGCTCTCGTACGCGCCTGTTGAGGCCTCGGCCGCGCGCCAGGCCGTGCGTCCGCATCGGCTCCCCGACGATCCGGCCGACGCTGTGGCGCGGGTTCAACGACGAAAAAGGGTCCTGGAAGATGATCTGCATCCGCCGGCGGAGCGATCGCAGCTGACCTTCGCTGCGGCCCGTGATCTCCTCGCCGTCGAAGATGATCTTCCCCTCGGTTGCCTTGTTCAGGCGCAGGATCGCTCGGCCGACGGTGGATTTGCCGCAGCCGGACTCCCCGACGAGGCCCAGCGTCTCGCCCCGGCGGATCTCGAACGTGACGTCGTCGACTGCCTTGATGTCGCCGATGTGGCGGTCCATGACGAGACCGCTCTTGATCGGGAAGTAGACCTTCAGATGCTCGAGCTCGACAAGCGCCCCGTTCATGCTCATGAGGAGACCACCGCCGTCCTCATCCGCTCCCACTCCTCGACGGGCACCGGGTTGAAACAGGCGACCTTGTGGCCGGGCTCGATCTGCTCGAGCGGCGGGACCTCCTGGCCCGACTGCTCGACCGCGTAGCGACAGCGCGGCTGGAACGGACACGCCGAGGGCGACCGGAGCATGTCGCGCGGGGTGCCCTCGATCGGATGGAGCCGCTCTCGCCGCGCAGCATCCAGTCGCGGGATGCTCTGCAGGAGCCCGACGGTGTACGGGTGCCGGGGCCGCGCGAACAGCTGGTCGGCGGTGCCGGTCTC
>DATFQN010000058.1:0-69017 GCA_035264165.1 Gaiellaceae bacterium | reverse complement strand
TCGCGGGAGCGCGTCGGCAGCTTCCTTCGGGAGCCATTCGTGGAGGGCGAGGACGAGCATCCGGCGGGCGAGGGCATCCAGCGGGCGCTCGGCGAGCTCGTGACCTGTACGCGTTGCGTCGGGACGTGGAGCGCCGCCGTGCTGGCGTCGACGCAGATGCTCACCCCCCGCTTTGGCCGCGCGCTGACGTGGACGCTGGCCGCCGGCGCGGCGAACGACTTCCTGCAGGCCGGCTTCGCAGCCGTCTGCGCAAAGGCGAACGACCTGGAAGACGCTAGTCAGTCGCCTGCGGTCCGGCCTTCGTCTCCCACCAGCGCCGAAGCTTGATCATGTCGTGGCCGAAGGCGACGGAGTAGACGTCCACAAGGTCCCGAAGAGCAAGGTCGCCAAGTACAAGAAGAGGGGCGCCAAGCCGGAGCGTGCAGGAAGGCGCGAAAGCGCCGGTAGCGACAGAAACTGTGCGGGGGGCGGCGGGAGCGGCCCCCGCACAGGCCACCCGGTCAGGCGGCCTCGATGACCGCCCGCAGCCGCGGGATCGGCGAGAAGAGGAGCCAGATCACGCCGGCAAGCGCTCCGAGCACTCCGATCCACAGCGTGGTCTGGAGCCCGATCGCCGTGCCCAGCGCCCCGCCGAGGAGCGCGCCGATCGGGCGGATGCCGTAGTTCACGAACTTGAACGTCGCGCTCATCCGCACGCGAACCCGGTCGGGCGTCCGCATGAAGTGCATGCTCGCCGCGGTGACGTCGAAGATCATCACGCCGACGGCGGAGAAGAACTCGGCGGCGCCGAGCATCAGCCCGAGCTGGAGCTCGGAGCCGGAGGCGATGGGAATGAGGATCAGCGGCGCCGGAAAAAGGACCGAGCCGATCACAACCGAACGTCCGAGCCCGACCGCGCGCTCCAGACGGGGCGCGACAAGCGCGCCCAGGATGCCGCCCACCGCGCCCACCCCGAGCGCGATACCGAGCGTGCCGGGCGAGACCCCGAGCTCCTTCGTCGCGTAGAGGACGAAGATGGCGTGGAAGACGTAATTGAAGAGGTTGATGGTCGCGGCGCAGAGGAGCTCCGGCCGGATGACCTCATCGCCGAGGACGAAGCGAAATCCCTCCCAGATGCTGCGCAGGACACCGTTGCCATCGCGCTGCACCGGCGGCTCCTCGGCGCGGATGCGCCCGAGAAAGAGCGCCGAGCCCAGGAACGAGAAGGCGTCGAGGAGAAGCGTGACCGGCCCGGTCAGGAGCTGAACGAGGAAGCCGGCGAGCGACGGGCCAGTGACGAACGAGACCGCGCGACTCAGATTCAGCTTGCTGTTGGCTTCGACGACGTCCCGTCGCGGCACGACGGCGATGAAGAGGGTCGACCAGCTGACGTCGAAGAGGACGGCAAACGTTCCGGCCGCAAAGCCGACCGCATAAAGCTGTGGGAACGTCAGCAGGTCGAAGGCGGCGGCCAGCGGCACCGACGCAAGCAGCCCCGCCCGCGCAAGGTCCGCCGCGATCATCACGTGCCGTCGACGCTGCGAGCGCTCGATCCAAGCACCTGCGATCAGCGAGAAGAACAGGGCCGGCATCAGCTCGGCGGCGGTCAGGAGCCCCATCTGCGCCGCAGACGCGTCGAGCGTCAGGACGGCGACGAGCGGCAGCGCCAGGTAGCTGATCTGGTCGCCGACCTGCGAGATCGTCTGCGCCGACCACAGCTTCAGGAACTCCGGCTGCCGCCGCAGCGGCGGCGTCTCGGGCGTGGCTTCGATCACGCCCGCCGGACGGCGATGTCGCCGCTCATCGTCTGGGCGCGGAGCTCGACCAGGGGGCCTTCGTCGTCGGCCGGCGCGCCTTCCAGCTCGAGCTCTGACGAGGTCGAGCCGGACAGCGACTGGGCGTTGACCCAGAGACGCGAGCCCTTCGCAATGCCGACCTCCACGTCGCCGGAGGCCGAGTGGATCCGCAAGTCTCCTTCGGCGACGCGGCGGATGCGGACGTCACCGGAGGCGGTGTTGATCCGGGCGGCGCTCGACTCGCGGACGTCGACGTCGCCCGACGCCGAGTTGATCCGAGCTTCGGCCCCGACCTGGTCGAGCGAGACGTCGCCGGAGGCGATGTCGATCTCGACCTCGTCGAATCGGCCCCGCCCGACGATGTCCGCCGACGCGAGCTCAGCCCGCACGCCCACGCCGTGCGGCGTGACGACGCGAACGCGGTAGTCGCCGTCCTGCCCCATGCGCTGGGCGCTGTCGATCACGATCTCGCGGCCGCGTGCCTCGATTCGCGCCTCCTGCTCCACCTGCTCGGCGTCGCGACCTCGAAATTCCAGCTCTACGGCGGTCTCCGTCCCCTCGGCCGTCTCGATCTCGACGTCTCCCGCCGGGATGCGGATCTCCAGGCGAACGGGCTCAGGCGTAGAAAAGCTCTCGGTCCTCATGCTCCCTCCCTAGTTCTTGGCGTAGCCGGTGAGGCGCTTGCCGACCCGGCGCTGTGGTGGCGCGGTGCTACGCGACAGCGCGCGGACGAGCCACGTGTTCAGCGAAACGCCCTCGCTGTTCGCGGCGGCCTCGAGCTCGCGCTTGAGGCGCTCCGGCAACCGCAACGTGATCCGCGAAGTCGAGCCGTCCTCGGCCGGCACCGCAGTCGGCTCGGCGGCCTGCGCCGGGATGTACACGAGCTCCGGATCCGGGCCTGCAAGGCGAACCTCGACGTGGCCGTCCGGAAGCTGCGCGCTGATCTCGAGCGCCGCCTCACCCAGGGTCTCCATCAGGCGCAGCCCGGCGGACCCGCGCAGCGCCTGCGTCAGTCGAGCGGCGGCCTCCGCGACCTCGTCCCCGCCGAGTGCAGCAGCAGCGGCCAGGTCGCGTTCGAGCTTGTCGACGAACTTCGCCGTCTCCATGACGTCATTATGACACCACTTTGGTGTCTGTCAAGCGTCATAGTGAAGTCAGCCGGTTCATCACCCCCGCGATGAAGGCATCGAGCTCTTGCAGCGAGCCGGTATTGACGTAGGAGAAGTCGGCGCGCTCGACCTTCTCGCGGTCCGGGATCAGGCGGTCCGACCGACCCTTGAGCGAGACGTTCGCGCGGGTCTCGCGCAGCTGCTCCGGGGCGGTGATCACGACGACCTTGTCGAAGCGCGTTTCGCCGCCGACCTCGTAGAGCAGCGGCACCTCCGTCACCGTCACGCGCGGCGGGTTCGGGAGCTCGGCCAGCTGGTCGCGCCAGCGAAGATATTCGGCGGAGACGCGCGGGTGAAGCAGGCTCTCGAGCCAGGCAAGCGCCTCGCGGTCGCCGAAGACGCGCTCCGCGACGCGGCCGCGATCGATCTCGCCCTGCGCGCCGAGGATCTCCTCCCCCAGGCGCTCGACCATCGCGCGCTTCACCTCGGGATCCACACGGATCAGGTGGTGGACGATCTTGTCGCTCGAGACGACCGCCGCGCCGTGGCGTGCGAAGGCGTTCAGCGCCTCGCTCTTCCCCGCCCCGATGCCGCCGGTGACGGCGACCGAGACGGGCTTAGCTCTGTTCGTCGTCGGTCTCGGCGGGAGCCGGCTCGGGCTCGGGCTCGGGCTCGGCGGCCGCCTCGGCATCGAGCGGAGCTTCCTCCGGAGCGGCCACGGGCTCAGGCGACGGTTCGGCGCCGGTCTGCTGGTCGCTCCCGAACACCTCGTCCGAGAGGCGGAGCTCGGAGGCCGGCGTCGGCCCTTCGCCCTCCACTCGCTTCAGCGACAGCGACAGACGGCGACGCTCGGGATCGACCTCGATGATCTTCGCCTGAACCTGGTCGCCCTGGGCGACGACCTCGCGCGGGTTCTCGACGTGGTGCTGCGCGAGCTCGGAGATGTGGACGAGCCCCTCGACGCCGGGCATGATCTCGACGAAGGCGCCGAACGTCACGACCTTCGTCACCTTGCCCTCGACGACGTCGCCCTCGCTGTAGGAGTCGAGCACCTGTTGCCAGGGGTCGCTCTGGGTCTGCTTGAGCCCGAGCGAGATCCGCTGGCGGTCCCGGTCGATGTCGAGCACCTTGACCTTGACGGTCTGGCCGATCTCGAGCACCTCCGAGGGATGGTTTACGTGGCTCCACGAGATCTCCGAGATGTGGATCAGGCCGTCCATCCCGTCGAGGTCGACGAACGCGCCGAAGTCGACGATGTTCGAGATCTGCCCCTCGACGACGTCGCCGGGCTGCAGCCGGTCGAGGATCTGCTGGCGCTGCTCCTTCCGCTCGTCCTCGAGCACCGCGCGGCGTGACAGGACGACGTTGTTCCGCGAGCGGTTCAGCTCGATCACCTTCGTGCGCAGCGTCTGGCCGAGGAACTCGTCGAGGTCCTGGACGCGGCGGATGTCGACGAGGGAAGCCGGCAGGAAGCCGCGGACGCCGAGGTCGAGGATCAGTCCGCCCTTGACGACCTCGATGACGCGTCCCTCGATCGGCTCGCCGGTCTCCGCCTTCCGCTCGATCGTCTTCCACGCGAGCTCGAAGCGGGCGCGCTTCTTCGAGAGGATCAGGCGCCCTTCGGCGTCCTCCTTCGTCAGGACGAGCGCGTCGATCTCTTCGCCGACTCCCACCTCGTCCTCGGGGTTGACGGAGCGGCGGATCGAGAGCTCCGAGACCGGGATCACCCCTTCCGACTTGTAGCCGATGTCTACGAGCACTTCGTCCTTGTCGACGCGGACGACCGTGCCGTGTACGACCTCGCCCTCGTTGATCGTCGGGAAGGTCGACTCGTAGTCGGGGATCAGCTCGCCCTCGGGCCCGGTTGTCCAGACTTCGGGGTCGTCCACCTGCTGGCGGGTATCGGTTTCGGACATCAAGAGCGGCGCAGTATATCTGCGCTTTTTTGCCTATCCCAAACGCGCCAGAAACCGGCGAACTGCGCGCAAATAGGCGTCTTGCGCCTCGACCATGCTCATGTGCCCCGCGCCGTCGAGGACGACGAGCTCGCTGCCCGCGATCCCGTCGTGCAGGACGCGGGATGCCCGCGGCGTCGTCGTCCGGTCCTCGGCGCCGACGATGACGAGTGTCGGCTTCGAGACGCGGCTGAGCTGCGGGCCGTAGTCGAAGCCGCCGTAGCCCTCGTTCGAGAAGTGGCGCAGCACGTCGGGGACGTAGATCGTCTCGGCGGCGAAGTCCGGCGGCGGCGCGCCGTGGAAGTGGAACGGCGCCTGTACGCGCATCAACTCGGCGCAGTCCTCCGGCGTCTGCACGGTCTTCTCCCACTCCCACGAGGCGGCGATCGCCTTGCCGGCCTCACCCATCGCCTCGAGCGATGCTTCGACGTCGGCCATCAGCGCGTCGCTCGAGTCGCCGCCGCCCGAGATGACGTAGCCCTCGGCGGTGCCGAGCTCGATCACATGCTTCGTCGTGATGATCGCGCCGAAGGAGTGCCCGAGGAGGGCAAAGCGCTCGAGGCCGAGAGCTTCCGCGAGCAGGTCGACGTCGCGCGCGAAGACCTCGAGGCTGAGCGTCGCCGGGTCGGCGTGTTGGCTGCGGCCCTGGCCGCGCTCGTCGACGTAGATCAGCCGGTAGTCCTCGCCGAGCGGGTCGAGCCAGGGCCTGAGGTGCGTGTGGTCGAGCCCCGGCCCGCCGTGGAGCACGATCAGCGGCAGGCCGTCGCCACCGAGGTCCTCCACGAACATCCCGTAGCCGTCGGCGAGGCGGACGTTCACGGCGCTCCGCTCGGGGTCAGGTCTTGCAGCGCAGGACCGAGCGTCGCGAAGCGATGTCGCACCGCAAGACCTGACCCCCGCCGAAGCGCGCTCAGCTCTTGGCCTCGTGCCAATCCTCGCCCACGCCGATGTCGACCGCGAGCGGCGGGTCGAGGTCGTACGCGCGGCACATCTCCTCGCGCACGAGCTCCTTGACCGCCGAGACCTCGTTGTCCGGCACCTCGAGCAGGAGCTCGTCGTGCACCTGGAGGACGAGGCGCGCGCCCCTCCCCTCCTCGCGCAGCCGCAAGTGGATCGCGACCATCGCCTTCTTGATGATGTCCGCGTTCGAGCCCTGCATGACGAAGTTGACGGCGAGGCGCTCGCCGAGCGACCGCGTCTGGCGGTTCGAAGCGCGCAGCTCGGGCACCGGCCGGCGACGGCCGAGCAGGCTCGTCGAGTAGCCGTCCTCCTGCGCCGCCTCGATCGTCCGCTGGATGAAGTCCTGGACATGCGGGAAGCGCGCCAGGTACGCGTCGATCAGCGCCTGCGCCTCTTCCCGCGAGATCTCGAGGTTCTCCGAGAGCCCGAACGACGAGATCCCGTAGACGATCCCGAAGTTGATCATCTTGGCGGTCGAGCGATCGCCCGTCGTCAGCGACGCCGGGTCCTTGCCGAGAACCTCCGCGGCGGTGGCCGTGTGGATGTCCTCGCCGCGGGCGAAGGCCTCGCGGAGCTTCGGCTCGCCGGAGACATGGGCGAGGATCCGCAGCTCGATCTGCGAGTAGTCGGCGGACAGGAGCTTGTGCCCGGGCTCCGCGACGAACGCCGACCGGATCTCGCGGCCGAGCTCGGTGCGGATCGGGATCGCCTGGAGGTTCGGGTTCGTCGTCGACAGGCGTCCCGTGGACGCCACGGCCTGGTTGATGGTCGTGTGGAGGCGCCCGTCCTCGCCGATCAAGGACGGCAGCGGGCCGAGATAGGTGTTGAGCAGCTTCGAGTACTCGCGCCACTCCTCGATCACGCCGACGATCTCGTGCTCACCGCGGATCTTCCGCAGGACGCGGGTGTCCGTCGAATAGCCCGTCTTGCCCTTGCGGTCCGGAGTGAGCGCAAGCTTCTCGAACAGGATCCGCCCGACCTGCTGCGTCGAGCCGAGCATGAACTCCTCGCCGGCGAGCTCGTGGGCTTTCAGCTCCAGCTCCTCCACCCGCTCGGCGAGCCGCGCCGTGATCTCGCCCATGCGATAGGTGTCGATCTTGACGCCCACCTCCTCCATCGACGCCAGGACGGCCGTCAGCGGCAGCTCGACGTCGCGGTAGAGGGGCTCGAGCTCTCGCTCCTGCAGCCGTGCGAGCATCGGGTCGGCGAGGCGCAGCGTCGCGGCCGCGTGACGCACGAGCGCGGCGGTGTCCTCGTCCGCCGGCGGCTCGGGAACGAGCTCGACGCCGTACTCCGCGGCGAGATCGTCGAGCTCGTAGGTCGCGCGGCCTGGCTCGATCAGGTACGCGGCGATCAGCGTGTCGTCCGTTGCCTCCAGCCGCTGCGCCTTCGCGTCATGAGCGACGAGCTCGCCGTCGAGCCGCGGCGGCCGCTCCGCGACGAGGACGACGTCGGGCTTCGCGATCGCCACACGCCCGTTCTCCGCGGCGACCCCGACGCGTCCGTCGACCACCGGCAGGCCCTCGTGCCACGGAACCGGCACGCCCTGCACGGCCAGCTCGGCCGCAGGCAGCGACGCGTCGAGCTCGTCAACCCGGTTCAGCAGGTTCCGGAACTCGAACCGCCGGAACATCTCCTTCAGGCGCGAGCGATCCGGTGGTGAGAGCACGAGCTCGGCGGGGTCGCAGTCGAGCTCGAGGTCGCGGCGCATCGTCGCGAGGTCCTTCGAGACGAGCGCCTGCTCGGCGTGCTCGGTGATGTTCTTCCGCCGCGCCGGCGTCAGCTCGTCCACGTGCTCCAGCACTCCCTCGAGCGAGCCGTACTGCTGGATCAGCTGCGACGCGGTCTTGTCGCCGATCCCCGGAATCCCCGGGATGTTGTCCGACGTGTCGCCCTTGAGCCCAATGAAATCCGGGATCTGTTCGGGCGTGATCCCGAGTCGTGCCTCCACCCGCTCGGGCGTGTACACGTTGACGTCGGCGACGCCGCGCGGCGTCATCATCAGCACGACGTTGTCGGAGACCAGCTGGAAGGCGTCCCGGTCTGTCGAGACGACCGTCGTCTTGACCCCGGCCTGGTCGGCCCGCGTCGCGAGGGTGGCGATCACGTCATCGGCCTCCCACCCCTCGAACTCGAGGTTGCGGTAGCCGAAGGCCTCGACGATCGGACGGAAGTGCGGGAACTGCTCCGCGAGGAGGTCGGCCATCGGACGGCGCTCCGACTTGTACGTCTCCGCCAGCTCGATCCGCTCGACCGGACGTGTGTCCCAGGCGACGGCCACGCCTTTCGGCCTGTAGTCCGTCAGCAGCTTGAAGAGCATGTTCGTGAACCCGAGCAGGGCGTTCGTCGGCATCCCATCACTCGTCGCCAGCTCTTCAGGCAGCGCAAAATAGGCGCGGTAGGCAAGGTTGTTGCCGTCGACGAGGAAGAGCTCGGAGTCGCGCGCGGGTGCGTCGTCGAGCTGCAGCTCCTCGCCTGTCAGCGTCTTCGGCATGGGGTGAGGCTATCGTCCTGCGGCGATGCCGGAACTCCAAATTCACCCTTTTTCCGCGGACCATTTGGACGCTGCCGCCGCGCTGCTCGAGCAGCGTCATCGGCGCCATCGCGAGGCCGAGCCGCTGCTCAGCGACGACTACGGCTACCGCGCCGAGATCGAAGCGCTCGAGGACGCCTCAGGCGTCGTCGCCGTGCGGGACGAGCGCGTCGTCGGCTTCCTGCTCGGGATCTGGAAGGACGACGGCCGCTGGGGCCCCAACGTCTGGGTCGAGGCCGCCGGGCACGCCGTCGAGGAGCCGGAGGACATCCGCGACCTGTATGCGGCGGCAGCCGCACGCTGGTTCGAGGAGGGCCGAACGCGCCACTACGTCCTCGCGCCGGCGTCGGACGACGAGCTGCTCGACGCCTGGGCCCGCCTGAGCTTCGGCCAGCAGCATGCGCATGGGGTCCGCGACGTGCCGGACACGCCGTGGCCCGACGGCGTCCGCCTGGCCACCGAGGACGACATCGACGTGCTCGTCGACCTCTCGCCGCTGCTCGTCGAGCACCAGGCGCAGGCGCCGGTCTTCGGAGTCGGCCTGCCGCGCGAGAGCGAGGAGGAGATCCGCGCCTCGATCCTCGAAGACCTGCCGAACCCGAAGATCGGCGACCTGGTCGCGGAGCAGAACGGCGACATCGTCGGCGCCTACCAGCTGGCGCCGGTCGAGCTCTCCGGCTCCCACACGAGCCTCGCGCGGCCCGCCGGGGCGGTTCTGCTCAGCTGGGCGGCGACGCGGCCCGAGGTCAGAGGGAGCGGCGCCGGCTTGGCGCTCATGGAAGCGTCGCTCGCCTGGGCGCGGGAGCAGGGCTACACGACGATGGTCACGGACTGGCGCGAGACGAACCTGCTCTCGTCGCGGTTCTGGCCCCGGCGGGGCTTCCGGCGCTCCTTCATCCGCCTCTATCGCTCGATCCCTTAGGCGTTGAAGATCCCGCTGCTCGCCGGCTCGCGCCTCCACGTCGTCGAGCCGCCCGACGATGCCGTGGTGCTGCGGGCGCCGCCGCCGTCGGAGCCGCTCACCGACGTCGGGGCGGCGGTGCGCGAGGCGCTTCGATTCCCACTCGCAGGCCCGTCGCTCGAGGAGCTCGTGCCGAGGGGTGGTCGCGTGACGATCGTCGTCGAGCCGCCGGCGCTGCCAATCCCGAGCGCACCGCGCGATCCTCGCCAGCTCGCACTCGGCGCCGCCGTGGAGGAGCTCGAGCGGCTGGGAGTCCCGCTCGAGCGGCAGACACTTCTCGTCGCCGGCGGCCTCGCCCGTCGCGCGGGCCAGAGCGAGCTCGAAAGCATCGTCCTCCCCGGCCTCGCGCGGCGTTTCTCCGGCCGCGTCGACATCCACGACGTGGAACGGGAGGACCTCGTGGAGCTCGCGCACGAGAGCGGGGTGCCGCTGCGGGTCAACCCTGCGCTCGTGGAGACCGACGCGGTGGTCGTCGTCTCAGCCGCCGAGACGCTTCTCCACGGCGGGCCGGCCACATTGATGGCCGCCGCCGGACCGGAAGCGCTTCGCGCCGCCGGGGCCTATTCGCTGCTCGAGACGTCAGCCTCGCCGGGCTGGCGGATCTCGAGCGCGCTCGAGCGCGAGGTCGCGCAGCGAGTGCCCATGATTGCCGCAGCGCTCACGCTCAATCCCCCGGCGGTCAGCGGCGCCTTCCACGGCTACCCGCACGACGCGCGCGCCCTCGAGCGCATCGCCGCGTCTCCGGTGCGGCTGCTCTTTCGGGCCGCGCCGGGCTTCGTCCGCAGCCGCCTGCTGGGGTCGATCCCACGGGAGCTCACCGCGACGGCGGTCTTCGGCGGCGCACCGTCGGTCGCGCACGTCGAAGCCTTGCTCCGCGGTGTGGAGGCGCGCTCCACGACGCTCGACGGGCCCGTCGACGTCGTCGTGATCGGCGTGCCCGCGACGACGCCGTACCTCCCCCGCGAGCAGCCGAACCCGGTGCTAGCCGCGTACCTGGCACTCGGCCTCGCGCTTCGGCTCTGGCGGGATGGCTTCCCACTCACCGAGCGCGGGACGGCCATCCTGCTCTCGCCGTTCGACCGCCGGTTTCCGCATCCGACGCAGACGCCGTACCGGACGTTCTTCAACGCGTTGCGAACGCTCGGCACCCGGGCCGCCCACGAGCCACGGGCCTGGGCGGATGCCGAGCGAGCCGCGTCCGCGGACCCCCGAGCGCTGCGGGCCTACCGCGAAGGTCGTTCGTGCCACCCGCTGCTGCCGTTTGCCGACTGGGCTGCCTGCCTGCCGCTCGTCGAGCGGCTCGGAGCGGTGCTCGTCGCGGGCTGCCGCGACGCGCTGGCGGCACGGCAGTTCGGATTCGTCCCGACGCGGAGCCTGAGCGCCGCGCTCGCGATGGCGCAGGCGCGCGCCGGCGGCGACGCGCGGGTCGCCTACGTCGTCGCGCCACCCTACTTCCCGATCCGCGTCGTGCGCGGCGAGCGCTAGTCCACGCCGAGATAGGTCTTCTGCACCTGCTCGTTCTCGCGCAGGTCCTTGGCGTCGTCCGCGAGCGCGATCCGTCCGGTCTCCATCACGTAGCCGCGGTGCGCGGTCTCGAGCGCCATGGACGCGTTCTGCTCGACGAGGAGGATCGGCGTTCCCTGCTCGTTGATCTCCCGGACGATCTCGAAGATCTTCTCGACGAAGATGGGCGCGAGGCCCATCGACGGCTCGTCGAGGAGGAGGAGCTTCGGATGCGCCATCAGTGCGCGCCCGATCGCGCACATCTGCTGCTCGCCGCCCGAGAGCGTCCCGGCCTTCTGGTGCTTTCGCTCCTCGAGCCGCGGGAAGAGCGAGTAGACGCGCTCGAGGTCCTCTCTCATCGTCGAGCGGTCGTCGCGCTGGAAGGCGCCCATCTCAAGGTTCTCGAGCACGCTCATGCGCGGAAACAGCTTCCGTCCCTCGGGAGATTGAGCGATTCCCAGCTTGACCACCTTGTGCGGGACGAGGTTCGTGATGTCCCGGTCCTGAAACGAGATCCGGCCCTTGCGCGGGTGGTTGAGGCCGTTAATCGATCGCAGCGTCGTCGACTTGCCCGCGCCGTTCGCGCCGATCAACGTGACGATCTCGCCCTCGCGCACCTGCAGGGAGACGCCCTTGAGCGCGTGGATCGAGCCGTAATACGTGTGGATGTCCTTGAGGTCGAGGACGACCTGCGGTTCGGCTGTGCTCATGCCGCACCCCTTCCGAGATACGCCTCGATGACGCGCTCGTCCGTCTGGACCTCCTGCGGCGACCCCTCGGCGATCTTCTCGCCGTAGTCGAGAACCGTCACCCGGTCCGAGATGCCCATGACGACGCGCATGTCGTGCTCGATCAGCAACACCGTGAGCTTCTCCTCGCTGCGGAGCTTCCCGACGAAGCCGGTGAACGCCGCGGTCTCTTGGGGGTTCATGCCCGCTGTGGGCTCGTCGAGGAGCAGCAGCTTCGGGTTTGTCGCGAGGGCCCGAGCAACCTCCAGCCGGCGCTGATCGCCGTAGGGCAGGTTGCGCGCGAGGTCGTCGTCGCGCCCGCGCAGCCCGCTGAAGTGCAGGAGCTCCCGTGCGCGCTTCCGCGCCTCTCGCTCCTCCCGCCGCACCCGCGGCAGTCCTACGATCGAGGTGACGATCCCGCCCTTCAGGCGCGCATGCATCCCAACCAGGACGTTCTCGAGCGCGGTCATCTGCTCGAACAGCCGGATGTTCTGAAACGTGCGTCCGACGCCGAGAGCGGTGATCGCGTGCGGCGGCTTGTGCGTCACATCCGTCCCTTCGAAGAGGATCCGTCCGGAGGTCGCGGGGTACATGCCGGTCAGCATGTTGAAGAACGTCGTCTTGCCGGCGCCGTTGGGACCGATCAGGCTGACGATCGACTCGCGCGGCACGGTGAAGTCCACGTCGTTGACCGCGATCAGGCCCCCGAACTCCTTGCGCAGGGTTTCGACGACGAGCACATCGTCCACGGCGTTCAATGGGACACGTCGAAGAACGTCTCGTCGTGGACGCCCTCTTCCAACTCGCGTTTGCGCCGGCGCTCGGGGATCAGGCCGGTCGGACGGAAAAGCATCATCAGCACGATGATCGTCCCGTAGATCCCGAACTGGTACTTCGCGATCTCGAAGTTCCTGCCGCTGGCCTCGTTGAACTTGTCGCCGATCACGGCGAGGCCTTGGATGTTCAACCACGAGAGCATCAGGCCGCCCGCAAGCACGCCCCAGATGCTCCCCATTCCTCCGAGGATGACCATGCAGAGCAGGAAGACGGAGATGTTGAAGTAGAAGTCGCTCGGGAAAGCGCCGCTCTTGAAGCTCGCGTAGTACGCGCCCGCGACGCCGCCGAAGAACGCCCCGATCGCATACGCCCAGGTCTTCGTCCGCATCAGTGGGACACCCATCGCCGCGGCCGCGGTCTCGTCCTCCCTGATCGCGATCCAGGCCCGCCCGAGCCGCGAGTCGCGCAGCCGCCAGGAGCAGAAGACCGTGATCAGGAGCAGGGCGAGGATCCCCCAGTAGAAGAGGCGGAACTTGTCGAACGACTGCTGGAAGTTGACCGGCAGGCCGACGGCGTCGTTCAGCGAGTCGCCGAACCCCGGCGAGTCGATCGGGTTGATCCCGAAGGTGCCGTTCGTGACGTTGAAACCCCCGAAGCTGTCGCCGTTGCGGACGACCTGCGGGATGATCTCGCCGAAGCCGAGCGTGACGATCGCCAGGTAGTCGCCGCGCAGCCGCAGCGTCGGCAGGCCGATGAGAATGCCGACGATCGCGGTGAAGCTCCCGGCAATCAGGAGCACGAGCCAGACCGAAACGTGGATGCCCTCGGTGTCGCGCTGGATGCCGACCGAGCCGAAGTGGAAGCTGACCTGCTGGAACTGCCCCGAGGCCAGCCAGCCGGCGGTGTAGGCGCCCGCCGCGTAGAAGGCGACGTAGCCGAGGTCGAGCAGGCCGCTGTAGCCCACGACGATGTTGAGCCCGAGCGCCATCATCGTGAAGACGAGGATGTAGACGGCCGAGTCGAGCTCCGGGAAGAAGTCGCCGATTGTCGAGAGGGACTTCAAGTCGGAGACGATGTAGGGGTAGAGCAGGGCGATCGCGAGCACGATCGCGAGCGGCAGCCAACCCCGCACGCGCTCGGGGATCCGCTGCCAGGGGCCGGTGATGAAGTCGAACGTGCCGCCGCGTGGATGTCGCGCCCGGCTCGGTTGCTCCGTGCTCGACCCCTCACTCATGCTCTGTCAGCCACCTGTTCGCCAAGGATGCCTTGCGGCCGGAAGACGAGGATCGCGATCAGCACCCCGAAGATGATCGACCTGGTCCAGTCGCTTCCGGGTGTGAACCAGGTGAGGCCTTCGTTGAAGGCCTGGATCAGGCCGATCACGACGGCGCCGAGCACGGCGCCGGTCAGGTTCCCGATCCCGCCGAGCACAGCTGCGGTGAACGCGATCAAGCCGAGCTCGAAGCCACTGTCGTAGCGGATGTTGAACTGGAGTAGGAAGAGCAGCCCGCCGACTCCGGCCAGGCCGCCGGCCAGGGCGAACGTGAACGAGATCGTCCGGTTCACGTCGATGCCGACCATCGCGGCGGCGTCCGGATCCTGTGCTGTCGCCCGCATCCCCTTCCCCTGGCGCGTGGAACGTACGAGCCACGTGAGCATGAGGAGGACCGGGATCGTGATCAGGACGACCGAGAGCTTGTTCCACTGGTAGTGGACGCCGCCGATCGAGAAGACGTCGCTACGCGGAATCAGCTCCGGGACGCGCCGGAAGTTCACGTCGTAGATCGCGAGCGCGACGTTCTGGACGATGAACGACATCCCGACCGCCGTGATCAGCAGGGCGAGGCGTGGCGCTCTCAAGAGCCGGTGGTAGGCCACCCGTTCGATGACCGTGTTCAGCGTCGCACCGAACGCGACCACCGCGACGAGGGTGCCGAGCAGGCCGAAGACGATCACAGCGGCCGAGTCCTGCTCAGTCAGGTCGAACACAGTGAGGATCATGGTGCTCGCGAACAAGCCCGTGAATGCGAACACGTCGCCGTGGGCGAAGTTGATCAGCTGGAGGATGCCGTAGACGAGCGTGTAGCCCAACGCGACGAGCGCGTAGACCAGGCCGGTCGTCACTCCGATCAGGAGCACGGTGAAGAAGCGCTGCGGGTCCTTGACCAGGTTGACCAGCAGCCAGATCCCGAGCAGGCCGAGGAAGCCGAACCCTATGAGGTCGAGGGCGCGAGGCCTCGGACGACGGAGGAGAGCCGCCATCGTCGACGCCCACTCTGTCGTCGTCCGAGACGCCACGCGCTGAGTGGGTGTCCCGGGAGCTCAGGCCCCCGGGACACCCAGGTTCGTCGTTACCCTCCTGCGGCCTTCCGCGCCGCGTCGATCAGGTCAGTCTCCGGAGTCATCGTCTTGAAGCTCGTCAGCTTGTCGGTCCCCTTGTAGACGCTGTACGTGAGGACGGCACCCGAGGCGCCGGTCACATCGCCGTTCTCGTTGAAGGAGAAGCCGCCGATATAGCCGTCGTCGACCTTGGTCTCGAAGACCTTCTTGATCACGTCGGCCCTGGTGCCGTCGGACTTCTCGATCGCGTTCAGGACGACGTCCATCGCCTGCACGGCCAGGATCGCGTACGGGTCGACCGGCTTGCCCTTCAGCACTTGGTCCTGGAAGCGCTTCGCGAACTCGCCGCCCTTGCCCTTGTACTGGTCGATCGGCGCACCGGCGACCGTGAAGAACGCGTCCTTGGACTTCGTCGTGCCGCCCTCCTTCGGCTGGAAGACGGCGTCCGTCGCGAAGCCGTCCGGCAAGAAGAGCTTGACGGCGCCGTTGTTCGGACCGAGCACGGCCACCTTGTCGTTGATCAGCTGGCCGCTGTTCTCGTCGACCAAGCCGCCGACGAACACGGCATCGGGGTTCGTGCCCTTGATCTTCTGGAAGAGCGCCTCGAAGTTGGCCGACGTCGGCGTGTAGGCCGCGAAGCCCATGACCTTGATGCCGGCTGACTCAGCGGCGCCCTTGACGTTCTTCGCGACGCCGAGGCCGTACGCCTCCTTGTCGTTGAGGATGTAGACGCTCTTGACGCCCTGTTCGCCCATCAGCTGAGCGACGACGGCGCCCTGGTTCGGGTCGCTCGGCGCCACGCGGGCGTAGCTGCGCTTGCCCGTCGGGTAGTACTTCTCCGGCTCGTTCCCCGCGCAGGGCTCGGTGAGGCAGCCGTACGTGTTGGCGGGCGAGAGCAGGAGCAGCCCGCCGCCCGGGGCGTTGTTCAGCACAGGGATCTCGATCGCCGCGCAGCCCGAGTTGAACGTCCCGATGACCGCGATCACGCTCTCGTTGGACGCGTACGCGTTCGCGTTCTGGCTGCACTTACCGGAGTCCCACTTGCCCGCCTGCGCCGTTGCGTCGTCGCAGTCCTGGTAGGCGATGTTGTAGTCGCCGGCCTTCCAGTCTCGGTCGTCCAGCAGCAACCGCATGGCTCCGGTCATCTGCGTGGTCTGTAGCCGCGAACCGCCCTGGCGCGGCAGGTCGCTCGCGATCAGGAGGTCCGGGTCGCCGTCAGCCTTCGACTCGAGGGCACGACATGAGGAAGACGGAAGCTCGGTGACCTCGCCGCCCCCTCCACCACCGCCGTCGTCGTCCCCGCCGCAGCTCGCCGCGGCCAGGCCCAAGACGGCAAGCAGCAAGATCCAAAAACCTAGTAAGCCACGCTTCTTCAAAATGCCTCCCATCGCCGTTCTCTCGTTGCGGAAGAGACGGGGTGCCGCCGTCGATCCGCAGATCCGGCCGGAAAGTATCCGCGCTTGCGGACGCAGCCGCAAGCGGGAACCCTCACGGCGCGGCGACGGCGATGATGGTCGCGTGATCGAGGTGCGCACGCTCAACGACGGCGGCCAGCGCGCACTCGCCGTCGCGGGCTGGATCGCGGACTTCGTCGGCTCGGCCGAGCACACGCTCGAGCTCGCGCAATACGACTTCCATTTGAAACCCGAAACCGCCTCTGTCGTGGGGGGCGCAATCCGCAAGGCCGCGGCCCGCGGCGTCGCAGTTCGGATCCTCTACAACGTCGATCATCGGAACCCGATCCCCGTCCCGCCCCCTCCGGAGCCGGACGCGAAGCTGATCGGCTCGCTGGGCGTGCCCGCGAAGGCGATCGCCGGAGTACCCGACCTGATGCACCACAAGTACGCGATCCGCGACAGCGGCGCAGTCTGGACGGGGTCCATGAACTGGACCGACGATTCGTTCTCGATCCAGGAGAACGTCGTCGCGACCGTCGGTTCCACCGAGGTCGCTTCGCGCTACCGGACGGCGTTCGAGCAGCTCTGGACGACAGGAGACGTCGAGCGCAGCGGGGCCGTCGAGCCGCTGCCGCTGTCGGTGAACGGGACGTCGGTGCGGGCGTGGTTCACCCCCGGGTACGGCGAAGCGCTCTCCGCTCGGATCGCGAAGCAGATCGCGAGCTCCCGCCGTCGCGTGCGAATCTGCTCGCCAGTCCTCACCGCCGCACCGGTGCTCGCCACGCTCGCCCACCGCGTCTCCGACGGCAGGCTCGACATCGCCGGTTGCCTCGACGCACCGCAGTTGCGGGGCGTGATCCACCAATGGAACGAGAACGGCAACGTCTTCTGGAAGCTCCCGCTGCTCCAGCGAGTGCTGGACGCGCCATTCTCGGGCAAGCCGTCAACGCCGTGGGAGCCGGAAGGCGTTCCCCACGACTTCATGCACGCGAAGGTGACCGTCGCCGACGACGTCGTCTTCGTCGGCAGCTTCAACCTCTCGCACTCGGGTGAGCAGAACGCCGAGGACATGCTCGAGATCCACGACACGCAGCTCGCTGATCGCCTCGCGGCGTACGTCGACGAGGTTCGTGCGCGCTACCCGCGCTTCGTGCCCTGAATCAGGTGCCGAAGGTGGGACGAGTCCGGCGCTTCTCGACACGGGGGAAACCATGTTTCCCCCGTGAGCCCCCTTCTTCGGCTACCGGAGAGCCGTAGCGGCGGCGGCCGAGTGAATCGGCCGCCGCGGCGAGGAACTGTGCCGAAGGTGGGACTCGAACCCACACGGGGTTTCCCCCACCGGATTTTGAGTCCGGCGCGTCTGCCAGTTCCGCCACTTCGGCCGGCCGCACTAGGGTAGCCGTGTGGCCGAACGGATCGCGATCCTCACCGGGGGCGGCGACTGTCCGGGCCTGAACGCGGTCATCCGCGCGGTGACACGGCGGTCGCTCGACCGCGGCGCCGAGGTGATCGGCGTGCGCGAGGGGTGGCGCGGGCTCATCGAGGGGCGCCTGCAACCGCTCGGCTACCGCGAGATCTCCGGGATCCTTCCCCGCGGCGGCACGATCCTCGGCACTACGCGCACCAACCCGTACAAGACCGACGGCGGCGTCCAACGTGTGCTCACGACGTTCGCCGAGCAGCGCCTGGACGCCCTGGTCGCGATCGGCGGCGAGGACACCCTCGGGGTCGCGGCGAGGCTCTACGAGGAGCACGACTTCCGCGTCGTCGGTGTCCCGAAGACGATCGACAACGACCTTTCGGCCACGGACTACACCTTCGGCTTCGACACTGCCGTCTGGATCGCGACCGAGGCAATCGACCGCCTGCACACGACCGCCGAGTCGCACAACCGCGTGATGGTCGTCGAGGTGATGGGGCGGCATACCGGCTGGATCGCCGTGATGAGCGGGATTGCGGGCGGCGCGGACATGATCCTGATCCCGGAGCAGCCCGCCACGGTCGAGCAGGCGTGCGCCGAGCTCAGGCGCCGCCACGAGCGGGGCAAGGACTTCTCCATTGTCGTCGTCAGCGAGGGCTACGAGCTCACATACGAGTCGGGCGAGCGCCGGACCGTCACCCAGGAGGCCGAGACCGATCAGTTCGGCCATGTCCGGCTGGGGGGAGTCGGCGAGGCGCTGGCGCGAGACATCGAGGAGCGCACCGGCTACGAGACGCGCGTGACGGTGCTCGGCCACGTCCAGCGCGGCGGCTCGCCGACTCCGCGCGACCGGATCCTCGCGACTCGGTTCGGGCTCAAGGCCGCCGACCTCGTGCGGGACGGGGCATTCGGGCGCATGGCCTCGCTCCAGGGAGATTCGATCGTCGACGTCGCGATTGCCGACGCGACGAAGGAGCTGAAGAAGGTGCCGCCGCAGGTCTACGACGTGGCCACAGCCTTCTTCGGCTGATTAGTCGATCAGCAGCAGAGCGTCGGTCGGCGCGTACTGGTCGGTAAGCGTCGGAACGCCGTCGAGCGGGATCGGCTTGTCGTGGCGCTGCGCGATGCGACGCCGGAGGTCCGGCGCGGTGGGCGTGCGGGCCTTGACCTGCGCCCATCGCTCCTCCAGGAACGCCTTCGACGGAGCGGCCTGGTCGCCCGCGACGAGGATCAGGTTGCGGAGCTCGGTGTCGTCGCCGGCGTCCGAGCCGACGAGGGTGGGATGGACGAGCACCGTCGGGAACACCGAGCGATAGGTCCGGTAAATCGACCTGAAGAGCCGCGATTGCTCGCCGGCGATCGACCCGATCGTGTTCGTGAGAATCACGCCCCCCGGGTTGAGGCGGGACTGGGCGAGCTCGAGGAATTCCGTCGTGAAGAGGTGGAACGGGATTGCGTCCGAGAAGAAGGCGTCGATGAGGATGGCGTCCCAGCGCTCGTCGTTGCGGGCCAGGTAGCGGCGCCCGTCGTCGACGGCGATCTTCAGCCGGGGGTCGCGGGGGACGCCGAAGAAGCGGTACGCGACGTCGCGGACGACCGGGTCGAGCTCGACCCCCTGGAGGCGCAGGTCGGGGTAGTCGCGCCAGAGCCGCTTGGGGGCTGAGCCCCCGCCGAGCCCGATGAAGAGCACGTCGCGCGCCTTCGGGTTGTACGCCTTCAGCAGGTGAAACTGGTCGACGTAGTCGAACGCCGTCGCGAACGGGCGGCCGAGGATCATGCCGCTCTGGAAGCTGTTGTCGAACCGCAGGTAGCGCCTGCCGCCGCCGTCCGTCACGGAGAGGTGGTGGTAGCGCGTGTCCTTCGTGTACCGGACGCGCAGGCCGTCACCCGTCGGCGGGCCCTGCCCGCGCACGTAGCCGACGCGGCGGTAGAGAGGCGACCAGTTCTGCGCCTGCGCCGCGCTCAGCGTGCCGCCCGTTTCGGGCGCGAGCTGCACCGCGGCGTAGCCGGCGAGCGCCATGCCGGCGACCGTGAGCGCGGCGATCACGATGCGCCGCTCGGCGAGCGCGACGAGCGCCGCGGCTGCGAACAGCACTGCGGCGGCGAGGCCGAGTAGCTGATCGGTCCCGAACTCGGGGATCAGCCAGAAGGCGGTTGCGAAGGTGCCCGCGATCGAGCCGGCGGTCGAGATCGCGAACAGGCGTCCCGCCGTCTGCCCCATGGTCGTCACCGACCTGGCGTTGAGGCGGACGGCGATCGGCGCGACGCCCGCGAGAATCACGCTCGGCGCGCCGAAGAGGGCGATCGCGGCGAAGAGCGGGTTGAGGCGCGGACCCGGGTCCCAGCGGACGATCGCCTCGAGAATCGGCTCGTCGAGTGCCGGGATCGCAAGCACGGCGAGGGCGCCGAGCCCCATCACGGCGGCGAGGAGGGCCGGCGTCGGCAGCCGGTCGGCGAGCCAGCCGCCCGCCCAGTACCCCAGCGCGAGCCCCGCGAGGACGACGCCGATCAACGCGCCCCAGACGAACAGCGAGTTGCCGAAGAAGGGCGCGAGAACGCGGGACGCCGCGATCTCCATTCCCAGCACGACCGCACCGGAGACGAACACCGCCCCGGCAACGATCAGCACGCGCCGAGCGGCGGCAGGCGCCGCGGCAACCTCTACAGCTCGTACACCGCTACCCAAGGCCCAGCCAGTTTGCCGACACCCCTCCGGTAGAAGCGCCGGTTCCCCTGACGCGCAAGCTCCTCGTAGAAGCGGTCCTCGTACGGGTAGTGCTTCCGGGCCCTACGGACGCGGTCGGCGACGGCGCCGGTGACGAGTACGTAGTCGACGTGCAGGCGGCGGAGGCGACGGACGTCGCGCTCCGGGTCTCTCGGGCGGCGTGGCCCCGGTAGAGCCAGCCGCAGCACGCGCACGTCGTCGGGTGCCGCGGTCGAGGGATCGGCCGCGACGAGCACGCCCGGACTCAGGTGCTGCTCCATCCAGTCGTGCGCGACCACGCGCGTATCGGTGCGGACGAGCGGCCTCGTCTCTCGGATCGACCAGACCAGCGGGATCACGAGCAGGAGCAGGGTGACGGGTGCGAGCGCGCGGAAGCGGCCGGCAAGCGCGCCGAGCGCCGGTACGAGCGGGAGCACGTAGCGGTCGAAGTGCGCGTCCAGCGGCAGGAGCGTCAGGAAGTACGCGCCGACGAACGCGGCCAGAACGCGGTCGGCGAGCGAGCGTCGCGCCAGCGCGATCGCGAGACCGCCGAGGGCGATCAGCAGCGCCGGCCCCATGCCTTCCCACAGCCGGTCGAGGAACGCGATCGGTGTCCACAGGTCGTTCTCGAAGCCGAGCCAGCCGCGACGGCCGTCGCGCTGCACGCGGAGGACGTCGTCGACGGCGGCGCCGAGGTGGACGACGAAGTACGGGCTTGCGGCGACGAACGCCGCCACGGCCGCCGCCGCCGAGATCGCGACGCCTCGCCAACGTCCCCATCCGGCGACGAGCAGCGGCACGAGCAGGACGAAGCCGGGGTACTTGAACGCAGCCGTCAGCCCGATCGCGATCCCGGCGGGGAGCAGCTGCCTGCGGACGAGCAGGGCGAGCGTGACCGCGACGCCAAGCATCAGCGGCACGTCGGTCACGGCCATGCGCGAGTACTCGACCGCGACCGTGGCGACGGCAGTCACCGCGGCGGCAACGAAGCCCGCGAGGAACCCATACGCGCGGTGCCCGAGCCACCACGACGCGGCAACGGCGGCGACGCCGAGCGCCGCAACGACGAGTCTGGCGGCCAGGTAGCTGGGCTCGTCCGACCAGTTCTGGAACGGCGCGAGCACGTACATGAGCAGGGTCGGGTAGTCGAACCAGCCCGGGTCGAGGCCGCCGCCGTGCGCCATCCGCCACGCGCGCGGGACGATGTTCTCCTCGTCGGGGTTGAGCAGCGGGTAGGGAAGCCCGTACTGGATCCCGACCAGGCGCAGCACCGCGGCGCCCACGAGGAGCACGGCCAGGGCGAGCCACGGGCTCCCCCAGCGAGAATCTCTAGACGTCGGGTGGCTCAGCGTCGACGAGCGCCTGCACGCTCGCAGTGCGTACGAGCACCGCGTCCACGCCGACGCGTTGGAGCTCGAGCACCTCGTCGCGCGTCGGCTCGTCGAGCTCAGCGATCACGAGCTTCCCGGCAGGAACCTCGGACAGGAGCTCGAGGAGGTTCTCGAGCGCGTCGTCGTGGGGCCCGCCGCCGTTCAGGAGCAGCACCTCCGGATCGACCGACTCGAGCACCCGCTCGAGGCTGTCGGAGCTCCCGATCTCGAAAACACACTCGAGCCCGGTCTCCTGGGCGGCGCGGAATCGATTCTGCAGATAGCCCTCCTCCCCCTCCTCGAAGGGTGGGACGGCGACCACGTAGGCGTCGGCGCCGTCGGCCCTGGCATCGTGCACGTCGCCGTAGACGCCCCACACGATCGGGAGCCGCGTGGACTCACGCAGGCCGCCGACCGGGGTGCGTACGGCGACCGCGTCTGCCCCTTGCTGTTCAGCGGAGCGGGCGGCTTCCAGACCGTCGACGCGAGCGATGAGCGAGATGCCCTCGCCTTCGGAGATCGCCTGACTGAGTCGTCTCGGGGTCACGGAGAGATGTTCACTCATCTGGCACGGACTCGTGACCCACGCGTGCGCCGCTCGGCGCTACGGTCACATCGGGGAGGAGGCTGGGTGAACCTATCAATGCTCGCGCGCGGCGCTCAGACGCCGATGGGGTGCCAGACGGTCTTCAACTCGAGAAAGTTCGCGATCTCGTACGGGCTCTGGCGATCCGGGTGCCCGCGCACGACCCGCTTCACGTTCTCCGCCGCGAGCCGCTCGAGCTCCGGCAGGTCTCCATCGGCGCCGCCCACGTCGAGCGCGTTCACGTCCATGTGGCCCGCGAGCCAGGGCGCGAGCTCGGACCGATAGCCGGTGAGGATGTTGACGGCGCCTCCGGGTACGTCCGCCGTGGCGATCGCCTCCGCGAGCTCGATCGACGCCAGCGGCTCCGGCTCCGAGGCGAGGACGACCGCGGTGTTTCCGCCGACGATGACCGGCGCGAGCCGGGCGACGAGGCCGTCGAGCGCGGGCCGTTCGGGCGCCATCACGCCCACGACGCCGGTCGGCTCCGGCACCGTGAAGTTGAAGTACGGCGCGGCCACCGGATTCGACGAGCCCAACACCTGTGCGTACTTGTCGGCCCAGCCCGCGTACCAGACCCAGCGGTCGATCGCCGTCTCCACCTCCGCTCGGCCCGACGACAGCTCGGCGAACTCCGCCGCGCGCGCCTCCATCATCTCCGCGATCCGATACAGCACCTGGCCGCGGTTGTACGCCGTCATCCCCGACCACTTGCCGAGAGCGCCGCGCGCGGCGCGCACCGCGTCGCGAAGATCCTTTCTGGACGCGCGCGCGACGTTCTGCCCCCGCGCCTCGTAGGTCCGACCCGACTCGGAGCGCGGGAACTCGCCGCCGACGAAGAGCTTGTACGTCTTGCGGACCGGGAGCCGGCTCATCCGCCGCGCGCCTCCGACTCGTCGAGGTCGAGGTACGACTCGAGGCCATGCAGCCCGCCCTCGCGGCCGAAGCCCGACTCCTTGTAACCGCCGAACGGCGAGGTCGGATCGAAGCGGTTGTAGGTGTTCGCCCAGACCACGCCCGCCTTCAGCTTCTGCGCCATCGACAGGATGCGCGAGCCCTTCTCGGTCCAGACACCTGCGGACAATCCGTACGGCGTGTTGTTCGCTTTCTCCACCGCCTCGTCAGGCGTCCGGAACGTCAGCACCGAGAGCACCGGCCCGAAGATCTCCTCCTGCGCGATCCGGTAGCTCTGCGCGACGTTCGTGAAGACCGTCGGCACGAACCAGTAGCCCTTGTCCGGGAGGCGACACGGCGGCTGGTAGATCTCCGCGCCCTCCTCCTCACCGCTCTTGACGAGGTGCCTGATCTTCTCGAGCTGCTGCTTGGAGTTGATCGCTCCGACATCGGTGTTCTTGTCCAGCGGGTCGCCCACTCGGAGCGTCTTCACGCGGAGCTTCAGCTTCTCGATCACCGGCTCGTAGATGGACTCCTGGACGAGCAGGCGCGAGCCGGCGCAGCACACATGCCCCTGGTTGAAATAGATCCCGTTGATGATCCCCTCGACCGCCTGGTCGAGTGCGGCGTCGTCGAAGACGATGTTCGCGGCCTTGCCGCCGAGCTCGAGCGTGAGCTTCTTACCGGTACCGGCGAGCTCGCGCTGGATCGCCTTCCCGACCTCGGTCGAGCCCGTGAACGCGATCTTGTCCACGCCTTCGTGCTTGACGAGCTCGGCGCCGGCCCGCCCGTCGCCCGTGACGATGTTGACGACGCCCGGCGGCAGCTCTGCCTGGCGGAGGACGTCGGTGAAGAGCAGCGCGGTCAGCGGCGTCGTCTCCGCCGGCTTGAGCACGACCGTGTTCCCCGCGGCGAGGGCCGGCGCGATCTTCCAGGCCAGCATCAGGAGCGGGAAGTTCCAGGGAATGATCTGACCCGCGACGCCGATCGCCTTCGGACGCCGGTTCGGGAACGCGTACTCGAGCTTGTCGGCCCAGCCGGCGTAGTAGAAGAAGTGCGCCGCCGAGAGCGGCAGGTCCACGTCGCGGGACTCCTTGATCGGCTTGCCGCCGTTCAGGGACTCCAGGACGGCGAACTCCCGCGAGCGCTCCTGGAGGATGCGCGCGATGCGATAGAGGTACTTGGCGCGCTCCGCCGGCGAGATGTCGGACCAGCCGTTTTCGAAGGCGTCGCGTGCGGCGCGGACGGCGAGGTCGACGTCCTCCTTCCCGGCCTGTGCGACCTCGGCCAGCGGCTCCTCCGACGAGGGATCGATCGTCGGGAAGTACTCGCCGCTGCCGGGCTCGACCAGCTCCCCGCCGATGAAGAGCCCATACCGCTCCTCCAGCGTGAGGATGTCACGTGCCTCCGGCGCAGGCGCGTAGTCCCAGCCCGAGGGGACGGGCGAGCGGTCTTGACGTCGCTCCAGGTCAGTCAATCGTGAAGTAGTCCGGGCTTTGGTAGCGGCCCGTCTTCTCCTTCCGGATCTGCATCAGCACATCGTTCAGGAGCGTCGACGCGCCGAGCCGGTACAGGTCGGGCGTCAGCCACTCCGCGCCCAGCGTCTCGTACAGCTGCACGAGGTACTGGACGGCCTGCTTCGCCTGCCGGATGCCGCCGGCTGGCTTCATCCCGACCCTCCGCCCGGTCTCGTGGTGGACGTCCCGGATCGCCTCGAGCATCACGAGCGTCACGGGCAGCGTCGCAGCCTGCGGCAGCTTCCCGGTGGAGGTCTTGATGAAGTCGGCGCCGGCCGCCATGGCGAGCAGCGACGCGCGGCGCACGTTGTCATACGTGCCGAGCTCGCCGACCTCGAGGATGACCTTCAGGTGCGCCTGGCCCGCGGCCTCCTTCACCTGGACGATCTCGTCGTAGACCTTCGCGTAGCGACCGGCGAGGAAGGCTCCTCGGTCGATGACCATGTCGACTTCGTCCGCGCCCAGGTCGACGACGTCGCGGACCTCGGCGACCTTCAGGTGCGTCGGCGACTGGCCGGAAGGGA
This sequence comes from Gaiellaceae bacterium, assembly GCA_035264165.1. Lineage (GTDB taxonomy): Bacteria > Actinomycetota > Thermoleophilia > Gaiellales > Gaiellaceae > JACDAN01. The sequence continues at coordinate 43,967 of DATFQN010000058.1, read as the reverse complement.
ACGCGGTCGCGACCGACGCGACCTTGACGCTCGAGCCCTTCACTCGCTCGACTGCGGCCGGAACCAGGTTGGGGTAGACGCAGACGGCGGCGACCGACGGCACCGACGCGTCCGAGGGATCAGGCCTGATCGCCTTCGAGGTCAGCGCGGCGATCTTCCCCGGCGTGTCCTGGCCCTCGAGAGTCGTGAGATCCATCATCCGGACGGCGAGGTCGAGGGCGAAGAGCTTCGCCTCACGCTTGATCGAGCGCCGCGCCAGCGAGGCGGCGCGCTCCTCGACTGCGACCTGGTCGACTGAGCCGATTCGCGGCAGCCGGGGCTCAAGCGGAAGCTCGAAACCGGACGGCAACGCGGGCGCCTTGGCCATGAAGTGAGTGTAGCCCCGTCTAGATTCCCCACCGACTCGAGCGACGGGAGGTGGTGGATGCAGGGCGTCGACCCCAACAGGGTGGCGATCATGGTGCTGGGCGAGTGGACGTAAGAGTCGCGAACTGGAGCGAGCTGCACGAGCAGCTCTACGGGGACGCCTGGCAGGAAGACCTCGGCCGGCACCGCTCGAACTTCGCCTTCCGCGGGCGCGCCGATGCAGCCGAGGGCCTCGAGACAAGCCTTGCGCGGCTGGGCGGCGACTCGCGCAGCGTCGAGGTCTACCTGCTCCGGAACTTTCGAAAGTACGCGCACCGGCGAGACGTGCCGTCAGACTCAGTCTGGGACTGGCTCGCGCTCGGCCAGCACCACGGCCTGCCCACACGCCTGTTCGACTGGACGTACTCGCCGTACGTCGCGCTCCACTTCGCCACGACGAGGCAGGACCTCTATGGGCGCGACGGCGTCGTGTGGTGCCTGGACTACGTGCGGGCCAAGGAGCTCCTGCCGGACCCCCTCCGCGACGTGCTCGAGCACGAGGGAGCAAACGTCTTCACCCCCGAGCTGCTCGGGCGGGCGGCGCCGGGGCTGCGCGAGCTGGGCGATCTCGGACGGGACCCGTTCTGCCTCTTCCTCGAGCCGCCCTCGCTCGACGAGCGCATCGTCAACCAATACGCGCTCTTCTCATTGCTCTCCGACCCGACTGCCCGGCTCGACGACTGGGTCGATCAGCACGGGGATCTCGCGCGCAGGCTCGTGATTCCCGCAGAGCTCAAGTGGGAGATCCGCGACAAGCTCGACCAAGCGAACATCACGGAGCGGGTCCTGTTTCCGGGCCTCGACGGCCTCACCGCCTGGTTGACGCGCTACTACCGGCCGCGCAGCGGCGAGGCGTAAGCCGCACCGGCGGAACACTTGGGGCCACCCCGGACCACCACCCGATTCGATCGTAATCGGGCTTGGCGTGCGTGTCTGTGCCGCCTTCGTGCCAGAAGCGTCACAGGCCGAGCCGCTCGAGCATCCGCTCGTCGCGACGCCACTTCGGGCGGACCTTCACCTGGAGGTCGAGGAACACCGGGTGCCCGACGAGCGCTTCGACCTCGGGGCGGGCCCGTGTCCCGATCTCCCTCACCATCGCGCCGCCCTTGCCGACGAGGATCTGTTTCTGCGAGTCCGTCTCCACGTAGAGCGCCACTCGCACCACCTTCTCCTCGAGCTCCTCGACCTCAGCCGTGATCGCATGCGGCACCTCCTCGCGCGTGAGCTGAATCGCCTTCTCGCGCACGAGCTCGGCGACCTGCTCTTCGAGCGAGAGATCGGTCCGCTGCTCGGGCGGGAAGTACTGCGGCCCGTCGGGGAGCAGCTCCACGAGCTCCTGCCGCAGCTCCTCGATCCCGTCGCCGGTCTTGGCGCTGACGGGATGCAGCGCGTGGAAGTCGCCCAACCGCGACGCCGTCGCCATCTGCGTGGCGATGTGGCCCGGCTTCAGGCGGTCGACCTTGTTCAGCGCGATCACGACCGGCACGCCGAGCGAGAAGATCCGCTGAGCGATGAACCGGTCGCCCGCGCCGATGCGGTCACGGGCGTCGAGGACGAAGAGCACCGCGTCGACGTCCTCGAACGACGAGTCGACCGTCCGCTGCATGTGCTCCGTCAGCGGGTCCCGCGGCCGCTGGAAGCCGGGAAGGTCGGCGAGCACGAGCTGGTAACCGTCGCCGTTCGCGATCCCGAAGATGCGCCGGCGCGTCGTCTGCGGCTTGTCCGAGACGATCGCCACCTTGCCGCCGGCGAGCGCATTGACGAGTGTCGACTTGCCGACGTTCGGCCGCCCCGCCACGGCGACGAACCCCGACTTCACAGCTCGAACGTGTCGGGCAGGAGCTCCGCCGGGGTCGCGACGGTGACGTCGCCGTTCGCGCGCCGGTAGATCACGCGCTCGACGCCGAACTCGTGCAGCCACTGTCGACAGCCGCCGCACGGAGACGCGGTCACCGCCAGCGCCTCGACCTCGCCCGGCTTGACCCCCTCGGACACCGCCCTCGCGAGTGCCGTCTTCTCCGCGCAGACCCCGAGCGGGTAGGCGGCATTCTCGACGTTGACGCCCTCGAAGACCCTGCCGTCCTTCGTGCGCACCGCGGCGCCGACGAAGAACTTCGAGTACGGCGCGTAGGCGCGGCCAGCGACGGCGTCTGCCTGCTCGAGCAGCTTTCGGTCGGCGTCGGTCACGACCAGAAGAGCTGGAAGAGGACGAGCGAGACGAGGGCGCCGAGCACGCCGCCGGAGAGGACCTCGAGGAACGAGTGGATGCCGGCCTCGATCCGGGTCTGCGCCACAAGGAGCGCCATGATGAACGTCAGCGAGGAGACGAGGAACCAGTGCGTGGAGTCGCCCAGGATGTAGGTCGCTGCCATCCAGCCGGCGAAGGCCACCGCCGCATGGCCCGAGGGCAGGCCGCCGCGCAGCGGGCGGCCACGGCCCGTATAGGCCTTGACCCCGATCACGAGGAAGATCGTCAACACGAGCGCGATCAGCGTCAGCTCCGTCGGCGCGTCGCGCAGGCGGTCGAGAGCGCGGGAGCTCGGGTCGGCGATCCGCTCCACGAAGACGAGGTACCCGACGGCGACGGCGTTGACGGTCGCGATCAGCACCGCGCCGGCGGCGATGTCCTTGGCGAGCTTCGCCAGCGGGTCGAACGACGTGGTCGCAACGTCGATTCCGGCCTCCAGGGCGGTGTTGAGCATCTCGGCGATCAGCACGAACGAGATCGCGAGCAGGAGGGCGACGAGTTCCATGCGCCGCACCCCGACAGCCATCGCCGCGATCAGGACGCCGATCGCGATCACGAAGTGGATGCGCATGTTCCGCTGCGTCCGGAGGACGTGGATGATCCCCTCGAAGGCGAAGTTGAAGCTCTGGAAGACCGAGGGGCTGCGGCCGACGTTCACCGCGCGCTCGCCTCCCGCTCCGCCATCTCCGGCCCGTGGTCGTAGCCGAGCAGGTGGAGGACTCCATGGACGAGGGCGTCGCGCCAGTCCTCTCCGACGACGTCGGGGCAGAGGACTACGTCGCCCAGCTGTCTTGGCACTCCGCCGAGGAGCTCCTCGCGGCCGTCGATCGGGAACGCGAGCACGTCGGGCGTCTCGGCGACGCCGAGGTGCTCCTGCTTCAGCCGCCGGGCCTCGTCGGCGCCGACGAACGCGACCCCGATCTCGCCGTCAGCGACTCCCTCGGCGTCGAGCACACGCCGCACCACGTCCGCCGCCGCCTGCTCGTCGACGGCGACGCCGCTGCGGTTCGCCACCTCGACCTCGATCATCTCGCGGCTACTTCTGGCGGGCCGTGCCCGTCTCCTCCGTGTGCGACTTGTATGCCTCGACGATCCTCTGCACGAGCTTGTGCCGCACGACGTCCTCGTGGCCGAAGCGGATGAACGCGATCCCCTCGATCGTCCCCAGGATGTCCTGCACCTGGATCAGGCCCGACGCCTGGTCGCGCGGGAGGTCGATCTGGGTGACGTCGCCGGTGACCACGACCCTGGAGCCGAAGCCAAGGCGGGTCAGGAACATCTGCATCTGCTCGGGGCTCGTGTTCTGCGCCTCGTCGAGGATGATGAACGAGTCGTTGAGGGTGCGGCCGCGCATGAAGGCGAGCGGCGCGACCTCGATGATCCCACGCTCCATGTAGGAGGTCAGGCGGTCGGCCTCGAGCATGTCGTAGAGGGCGTCGTAGAGGGGGCGGAGGTAGGGGTCGACCTTGGCAAGCATGTCGCCGGGCAGAAAGCCGAGGCGCTCGCCGGCCTCCACGGCGGGACGCGTGAGGATGATCCGGCCGACCTCGCGCTCCTGGAGCGCGGCGACGGCGAGGGCCATGGCGAGGTAGGTCTTCCCGGTTCCCGCCGGGCCGATCGCGAAGGTGACCGTGTGGTTGCGGATCGAGTCCACGTAGCGCTTCTGATTCACCGTCTTCGGCGCGATCTTCTTGCCCCGGTGGCGCCAGACGACGTCCTCGAAAACGTCCCGCACGTCTTCGCCCTTGTCGAGCACTCCGAGGACGGCGTCGACGGTGGAGGGCCCAATCTCGTGGCCGCCCTCGACCAGCTCGACGATCTCGTCGATCACCGTGCGCGCCTGGTCGACGTGCTCGTCGTCGCCCTCGATCGTCAGGCGGTTGCCGCGGAGGTGGATCGTGCACCGGAGCCGGTCGCGCAGAGACTCCAGCACACCGTCGCCGATGCCGGCGAGCTCGACGGCGACCTCGTTCGGAACGGAGAGGGTCTCCTGCACGTGACTCAGTGTAGGTTGGATCGGTGCCGGATCCGCTGGCCGCCCGGGACGAGGAAGTCCCCGCGCTGGAGTACGCGCTCGAGGCGGCGCGGCGGTATCTCGAAGAGCTGGACGAGGCGCGGGTACTGCCCGCGCGCGGCGAGCGCTTCGGCGGCCCGTTGCCGGCCGACGGCGACGGTGCGCTTGCGGCGTTGGCGGAACTCGTCGCCGGCTCGGACATCGCCACGCGCTCGTCGGGACCGCGGTTCTTCCACTTCGTCATCGGCGGGACGACGCCGGCTGCGCTGGGCGCCGACTGGCTGACGGCGCTCTTCGACCAAAACTCGTTCTCGCCGACCAGCTCGCCCTTCGGCACGCAGCTCGAGGAGGTCGCCGTCCGCTGGCTCCTCGAGCTCTTCGAGTTGCCGGCCGACTGGGGCGGCGTGCTCACGAGTGGCGCGACGACCGCGAACTTCGTCGGGCTCGCATCTGCGCGGCGGTGGTGGGCCGAGCAGCACGGCGTCGACGTGGACGAGCGTGGATTCGCGGGGCTTCCCGCTGTCCCCGTGTTCTCGAGTGGGTATATCCATGCAAGCGCGCGGAAGGCGCTGGCGATGCTGGGACTCGGCCGGGAGACAGTGCGGCTCGTCGAGGGTGACGCGCTCGAGTCGGCACTTCGCGGCTTGGGCGGGGCGCCGGCAATCGTGATCGGCAATGCGGGCGACGTGAACACGGGCGACTTCGACCCGCTGGCGCACTGGGCCGATCTGGCTGGTGAGCACAACGCGTGGTTGCACGTCGACGGAGCGTTCGGCCTGTTCGCGCGGCTGACGCCGAAGGCGGCGGGGCTCGTCGAGGGCGTCGAACGAGCGCACTCGGTGATCGCGGATGGTCACAAGTGGCTGAACGTTCCCTACGACTGCGGCTTCGCGTTCGTGCGCGAGCAGCAGTACCTGCGGCCGCCGTTTCGGCTCGCAGCCGCCTACCTACCAAGCGACGAGCTGCCGGGGCCTGAGGCATCTCGGCGCGCCCGCGCCCTTGCGGTCTGGGCGACGCTCCGTGCGTACGGGCGGGCCGGCTACCGGGCGATGGTGGAGCGCCACCTCGAGCTCGCGATGCGGTTGTCCGAGCGGGTCGACGCGGAGCTCGAGCTCGAGCGGCTGGCCGAGACGAAGCTGAACCTCGTCTGCTTCCGCGTCCATCCGCGGGGGCTGAGCGACGAGGAGCTCGACGAGCTGAACAGGGCGCTCGGCCGGGACGTCCTCGAGGACGGACGGGTCTTCGTCGGCACGACCGTCCATAACGGCAAGGTCGCGTTCCGGCCGGCGATCGTCAACTGGCGGACGACCGAGCGGGACGTCGACCTGCTCGTCGAGGTTCTGCTGGAGCTCGCGGCGCGCCGGCTCGGCGTCCGCGCCTAGGTCGCAGAAGTCACGCATCCGGCACGCTTGCGCGCGCCACGGGTGCGCCCGAGCTCGATACGCTCGAATCGGGGAGGAGGTTGGAGGCCCCCGGGTGACTCAGGCGAGCTTCTCGCGGACGAGCTGGCTGACCTCGGCGCCGTCGGCGCGGCCGGCGACCTGCGGCATCACGTCGGCCATGACGCGGCCGAGGTCGCGGAGGCTCGTCGCGCCGTTCTCCGCGATCGCGTCGTCGATGATCTCCTCGAGCTCGTTCTCGCTCAGCGGCTCCGGCATGAACTCCGCCAGCACGTCGAGCTCGAACGACTCGGCGTCGGCCTGCTCCTCACGGCCGGCCGCGCGGAACGCCTCCTCTGCCTCGACCCGCCGCTTGCGCTCGCGCTGCAGCACCTGAAGCTCTTCTTGGTCGTTGAGCGGCCGCTGCAGCTCCTTCTCCGCCGAGCGCAGGCTGCTGAGGATCAGGCGGAGCGCGTCGCGCCGTGCGTTGTGGCGTTCGCGCATCGCCTCCTTCAGGTCCTCCTCGATGCGTGCGATGAGACTCATTCGGGCATCCCCTCGATCCGGCCGCCGAGGATGTGCCAATGCAGGTGGAAGATGGTCTGGCCGCCGCCGGGGCCGACGTTCACCAGCACCCGGTAGTCGGCGAGGCCAACGTCGCGGGCGGTGGCGGCGACGAAGTCGAGCATGCGCTTGGCCTCCTCCGGCGGAAACTCGGAAACCTCGCGAAACGTGTCGACGTGCCGCTCGGGGAGCACGAGCAGATGCGTCTCGGCCTTCGGATTGATGTCTCGGATCGCGACGAAGCCGTCGGTCTTCGCCACGTGGTCGCCGTCGCGCGCGAGCTGGCAGAAGAGGCAATCGTCAGGCAGCGAGGATCCCCTCCTCGGTGACGGCGGCGCCTCGAACTCGAATCAGCTCGCCGACCGGCGCCGCCGTGCCCACGAGCCACGGTGAATAGTCGTCGCCGTATCCCCGGCCCGGGCGATCCACGAGCACGACGTCCTCGCGGTCGAGTTTCTCACGCCAGCGGGCGAGGCAGGCCTGATGCGAAGCGGCGCGGAGACGGGCCGAGCGCTCCTTCTTGACCGCCGCCGGGACTGTGTCCTCGGCGGCCGTTTGCGTGCCGGGCCTCGGCGAGTACGGGAAGACGTGGACCTTCGTCACCCCCGCGCGCTCCACCACGTCGAGCGTCCGCCGGAAGGCAGCCTCGTCTTCCCCCGGGAAGCCGACGATCACGTCGGTCGTCAAGTTGAAGTCGCTGAGGCGCTCGAGTCGGCGAAGGTACGTCTGCGCGCTGTAGCGGCGGCCCATCGCCCGCAGAACGCCGTCGTCGCCGGACTGAAGCGGGACGTGCAGGTGCTTCGCGACGACGGGCATCTCACGTAGCGTCGAGGTCAGCTCCTCGTCGACGTGGTTGATCTCGATGGACGAGAGCCGGAGGCGCTCCACGCCGGGCACCACGGCAGCCTCGCGAACAAGCCGGGCGAGGCGGTACCGCGCCTCGCGGTCGCGGTAGCAGCCGAGGTTGATCCCCGTGAGGACAATCTCGCGATGACCCTGACGGGCACGACGTGCCACTTCGCGGAGAACGTCTCCGGCTCGGCGGCTCCGCGACGGGCCGCGCACGAGCGGGATCACGCAGAAGTTGCACGAGAAGCTGCAGCCGTCCTGCACCTTGACGAACGCGCGGACCCGGTCGAGCCGTGTGTCGGCCTGGACGCAGCCGATCGCGCCGACGTCGCGGGCGACGAGCTCCGGCGTCTGCTCCGGCGTCGCGCGAATCGCGGACACATTGGACGGCAGCGTCGCGAGGGCGTCGCCGTCGAGGTTCGCGGCGCAGCCGGTGACGTAGACGTGCTTGTGCGTCCGGGCCGCCCGAGCCGCCGCCTGCCGTGACTTCGCAACGGCCTCGTTCGTCACGCAGCAGCCGTTGATCACCGCTATGTCGGCGCCCTCGGCGCGCTCGAGATGCCCATCCGAGAGCAGCCGCTCGCGCAGCCCTTGGGCATCGGCGTGCGAGACCTTGCAGCCGAGGAAGCGGACCGAGAAGCTCGTCATGGGAAGCGAAAATCTACTGTCGTTCGAAGCGGTCGGCGGCCCAGCCGCCGTCGATCCGGCGCTCGCGGTGGACGTATCCGGCAATGCTCGGCATCCGCGAATGAAAGTAACCCGCGGAGACGAGCACACGTACGTCGAGCCTGCCGCTCAGCTTCTCCACCGACGCCAGGTCGATGTTGGCGACCGCGACGTCGCTCCCCGGAAGCTCCGCAGCGAGCGCATCCCCGCGCCGCACGTCGATCTCGACGTCGTTCGTTCGCGCGTTCCGGCGTGCCGCCTCGACGGCGGCCGTCTCCCGGTCGATCGCCACCACGGGGCCGAACCCGAGCTTCGCCGCGGCAACGGAGAGCACGCCCGAGCCGCAGCCGATGTCCAGCACGCTGCCGCGGTCGAGCTCGAGGAGCAGCGCGAGGCAGAGACGAGTGGTCGGGTGTGACCCCGTGCCGAACGCGCGGCCGGGATCGACGACGATGGCGACGGCGTCGTCCGGCGGCTCCACCCACGGCGGACCGACCCACAGCGGTCCGATCCAGACCGGCCGGTGAAACTCGCGCCAGCGCTCCTCCCAACCGGGCTCGACAAGCTCCGCAGAGACGTTGGCGAACACGGCGCGAAGGCGCTCCTCGCCGGCGGTGTCCGTGTAGACGACCAGCACCCCCTCGGCCTCCTCGAAGCCCTCCGGATGGAGCTCGAGCAGCTGCGCCCTGGCAATCTCGACCGCGTCCGCCGGGACCGCGACGGTGACCCGGCGGAGCTCGTTCGCGCTCAGCGGAACGCGCTCTTCAGCTTGTCGAGGAAGCCCTCGTCCGGGCGATAGGTCTCGTCGCTCGCGGAGCGCTCGAACTGCTCGAGCAGCTCGCGCTGCTCGTCGGTGAGTCGGCGGGGGACGGCCACGTTCACGAGCACCCGATGGTCACCGCGGCCGAAGCCCTGGAGCACAGGCATGCCGCGCCCGCGCAGGACAACGACCTCGCCCGGCTGGGTTCCCTGGTCGAACTCGAGCTCGGCCTCGCCGTCGAGGGTCGGAATCGTGACGCGCGCGCCGACCGCCGCCTGCGTCATCGTCAGGTCAACCGTCGAGAAGATGTCGTCGCCCTCGCGAACGAACCGTGGGTCCGACGTCACCCGAACGCGCACGTAGACGTCCCCGGCGCGGCCGCCGAGCACTCCCGAATGGCCCTCGCCGGAAAGTCGGATCCGCTGGCCGTCGTGGATGCCAGGCGGGATCTCGACCTCGAGCGTCCGCTCCTCGAGCACGTGCGCGGCGCCGTCGCAGTCACGGCAGGGGTGTTCGATCAGGCGCCCTGTCCCGCCGCACGCCGGGCACGTCTGCGTCCTCACGAAGTCGCCGAACGCGCTCCGCGAGACGTGCTGCAAGCGGCCGAGTCCCTGGCAGGTGGGGCAGGCCTTGACGTCGGTCCCTGGCTCCACGCCCGACGCCTCGCAGCGGCGACAGGGCACTGCGGCGCGGAACGGCACGTCGCGCTTCGTCCCGCTCGCGGCCTCGGCGAGCTCGATCGTCACGTCGGCGGCGATGTCGGCGCCCCGCGCGCGGCCGCGCATCGCCTGCGAGATCAGGTCGTCGCCGAAGAACGCCGAGAAGATGTCGGCAAGACTTCCGAAGTCGAAGGTCGTGGGACGGAAGCCGCCGCTCCGTAGGCCCGCGTGGCCGAAGCGGTCGTAGAGCTCGCGCGTCTCGCTCTTCGAGAGCACCTCGTACGCCTCGACCGCTTCCTTGAAGCGCTCCTCGGCGTCGGGAGCCTCGGAGACGTCGGGGTGCAGCTCGCGCGCCAGCCGGCGGAACGCCTTCTTGATCTCCGCCTCGTCGGCGTCACGACGGACGCCGAGCACCTCGTAGTAGTCGCGCTCTGCCGTCGCCATTGCCTCCGAGGGTAGCCGCGTCAGTTGTCGGCGTAGATCTCCTCGACGAAGTGCGAGAGGTCGCGGGCTGCGGCCCGGACCGAGCGGATCGCCTTCTCGTAGTCCATGCGCTGCGGGCCGAGGAGGCTGACGGCGCCGAGCCGGCGATGGTGGAGGCCGTAGGCGGCGCCGACGAGTGAGGCATGCCTGAGCCCCGGGTGCGCCAACTCGACACCGAGGCGCACGAAGGGGCCGTCCTTGCCGAGGGCGTCCCCGAGGAGGGCCAACAGAGCGGCGCGCTGCTCGAGTACTTCGAGCAGCGGGCGGTACGCATCGAAATCGTCGCTGCGGGCCTCGCCGAGAAGGTTCGCCGCGCCGCCGACGAACAATCGATGCTCCTCGGACCCTGCGGCATCGGTGAACGCGGGCCGGAGGAGCTCGACGAATGCTCGCTCGCGCTCGGAGAGGCCCGCCTCGCCGAACGCCCGCCGCAGGGCGTGGGAGCCGAGTGGAAGCCCGGCCGTGCGCTCGTTCAGGTACTCCGCGGCCCAGGCGACAAGGCCAGGGTCGACCGGGTCCCCGAGCGCGAACATGCGCTTCGTCACTCCGCCCGTCGAGGTGATCACGACGGTCACGACGACCTGAGGCTGCAGCGCGAGTACCTCGACGTGGCGCACCGTGGCCGCCTCCAGCGGCGGGGCCGAGACCAGCGCGAGCAGCCGAGTGACGTGGGCGAGGGCCTCCGTCGTCGCCTGCAGCGCCGACTCCACCTCGCCCCCGACGCCCGCCAGATCGAGCTCGAAGGCGATCGGCCTCGGCTCGAGCCGGTCGAGCAACCCCTGCGCGAAGAGTCGATAGCCCTCCTCCGTCGGCACCCGGCCGGCGGAGGTGTGCGGGTGCGTGAGCAGGCCGAGCCGCTCGAGCTCGGCAAGGTCGCTGCGCACCGTCGACGGCGAGACGCTCAGACCCGCGCGCTCGACGAGATGCTTCGAGCCGACAGGTTGTCCGGTCGCGATGTACTCCTCGACGAGCTGCCTGAGGATGTCCCGCTGACGGTCGGTCAGTTCGACGCTCATTTGCAGGAATTTTACCGTGCCCATGCCGCCTGCACTGCCCGCTGATCGCGGGGCAGAAGCCCCGCGTGTACCGCCCGTAGGGGCACTAAGCGAGCAGTTCCGCCGTCACGCCGCCGCCCAGCAGTCGACCGCGCGGTGACAGCGCCAGCTCGTCGCCGACACGGGTGACGAGGCCCAGCCGCGTTAGCCGGTCGAGCGCGTCGCGGTCAAGGAGGTCCTCCTCGCCGTTGACCCTGAACGGCTCGTCGAGCCGGAGACCGAGCATCACGCGCTCGCGCCCCCGCACGGCCGCTGACAGCTCCTCGAACTCCCGCGGCGGCGAAGCCCCGTCCGCGAGCGCGGCAAGATACGCCGGCAGGCGCGGCGTGTTCCTCCACCGCCGCCGGGCGACGGTCGAGACAGCCCCGATCCCGATCCCGAGGTAGTCGCGCCCGAGCCAGTAGCCGAGGTTGTGCTGCGACCGCAGGTCCCGCCCACCCGCAGCGTCGGCTGTGCGGCAGAAGTTCGCCGTCTCGTACCACCGGTACCGGGCAGCCGTGAGCGCGGCGACCACGGTCTCGAAGTACCCCTCCATGGCCTGGGCCTGGCGGGCGAGCTCCGCTCCGTGCGTGTGCGCGAACCGGGTTCCCCGCTTGGCCTCGAGCTCGTAGCAGGACAGGTGCTCGGGGCCGAGCGCGAGCGCCTCGTCGATGTCGGCGGCGAGATCGGCGGGGCTCTGGCCTGGGATCCCATAGATCAGGTCGAGCGAGATGTTGTCAAATCCGACACCACGCAGACGGTAGAACGCGCGTCGGACATCCTGTGGACCCGCGTGGCGCTCCAGTACCGCGAGCAGGCGCGGCTGGAAGCTCTGCGCACCGAGCGAAACACGCGTCACGCCCTCGTCCCGCAGCAGCGAGGCGAGCTCAGGCGTCACCGTCTCGGGGTTCGCCTCGACGGTGACTTCCTCGGCAGGCGGCAACGCGCGCAAGACGCGTCGCAGGGCGCGCGGCTCAGTGAAGGTGGGCGTCCCACCGCCGAGGAAGACCGTCTCGAGCCGCGGCTCGAGCACGCCGCGCTCGAGCTCGAGCTCCTCGAGCAGCGCGTCGACGTAGCGATGGTGCTGGTCGCGCCGGCCGACCACCGTCACGAAGTCGCAGTAGCCGCAGCGATGTCCGCAGAACGGCAGGTGGACATAGAGATGCTGCACGTCGGCGCTCACTTCGCACCATCCAGGTTGAGCACGGCCAAGAAGGCCTCCTGCGGCACCTCGACCGCGCCGACCTGCTTCATCCGCTTCTTCCCCGCCTTCTGGCGCTCGAGCAGCTTGCGCTTGCGCGTGATGTCGCCGCCGTAGCACTTCGCCAGCACGTCCTTGCGCTTGGCCTTGATCGTCTCGCGTGCGATCACGCGGGAGCCGATCGCCGCCTGCACGGGCACGTCGAAGAGCTGGCGCGGAATCTCCTCGCGGAGCTTGTCGACGAGGGCGCGCCCCCGCCCGTAGGCGGAGCCTCGGTGAAGAATCAGTGACAACGCGTCCACAGGCTCGCCCGCGATGAGCACGTCGAGGCGGACGAGGTCGCCTTCGCGGAAGCCGACGATGTCGTAATCGAAGCTGGCGTAACCGCGGGTGCGCGACTTCAGCTGGTCGTAGAAGTCGACGACGACCTCGGCGAGCGGCAGCTCGTAGATGAGCACCGCTCGCTGCTCCGAGAGGTACTCCATGTGGTCAAATCGGCCCCGGCGCTCGTTGCAGAGCTCCATCACCGGGCCGACGAACTCCTTCGGGACGATGATCGACGCGCGGATGTACGGCTCGTCCACACGCTCGATCTCGGCGGGCATCTCGGCCGGGTTGTGCACCTCGACGTCCTCGCCGTCCTTGGTCAGCACGCGGTACGCGACATTCGGCGCCGTCACCAGCAGGTCGAGGTCGAACTCGCGCTCGAGGCGCTCGCGCACGATCTCCATGTGCAGCAGCCCGAGGAAGCCGCAGCGGAAGCCGAAGCCGAGCGCCTGAGAGGTTTCCGGCTCGTACACCAGCGCCGCATCGTTCAGCTTCAGCTTCTCGAGGGCATCGCGGAGGTCGGGGTAGTCGTCCGACTCGGTCGGGAACAGCCCCGCGAAGACCATCGGCTTGACGTCCTTGTAGCCGGGTAGCGCCTCGGCCGCGGGGCGCTCGAGCGACGTCAGCGTGTCGCCGACGCGCAGCCTGCTCACGTCCTTGAGACCGGTGATCACGTACCCGACCTCGCCCGCCTCGAGCGTGTCGCTCGCCCGCATCGTCGGGGAGAAGAAGCCGAGCTCCTCGGCTTCGAAGCGCGTGCCCTCCGCCATCGCCAGCAGGCGCTCGCCCCTGCGGAAGGCACCGTCGATCACGCGGACGAAGGCGACGACGCCGCGATACTGGTCGTAGGACGAGTCGAAGATCAGCGCGCGGGCCGGCGCGCCGGTATCACCCGATGGCGGCGGGATCCGCTCGATCACGGCGTCGAGGACGGCTTCCACACCCTGGCCCGTCTTCGCGGAGATGCGAACGACATCGTCTGGATCGCCGCCGATCAGGTTCGCGAGCTCCTGCGCGGCCCCGTCCGGATCGGCCTGCGGCAGGTCGATCTTGTTCACGACCGGCAGCAGCTCGAGATCGTTCTCGATCGCGAGGTACGCATTCGCGACTGTTTGCGCTTCGACCCCCTGCGCTGCGTCGACGACGAGCACCGCGCCCTCGCACGCCTGGAGCGAGCGGGACACTTCGTAGGTGAAGTCGACGTGGCCCGGCGTATCGATCAGGTTGAGCTGATGCCCCTTCCACGCGACCCGCACGGCCTGCGCCTTGATCGTGATCCCGCGCTCGCGCTCGAGCTCCATGGAGTCGAGCACCTGCTCGCGCATCTCGCGGCCGGAGACGGTGTCCGTCAGCTCGAGGACGCGATCGGCCAGGGTGGATTTCCCATGGTCGATGTGCGCGATGATCGAGAAGTTGCGAATGCGGTCCTGCTGCATGGACACCTGCTAGGAGGGCGGCCGGGCGCGGGCTCGCAACGATAGCAACGCGTTCAGCTCGCGAACTCCCAGCAAACGGGCGGAAAAGAAGTACGCGGCACCACCTATGGCGAGGGCGCCGGAGAGAGAGAGGAGCTGGCCCGGAAACGAGCGGCCGAGGACGTCGTCGAGCGCCCACCACACGCCGTAGGACACGATCGCGAGCGGGATGCTCGCGGCTGCCACGAGGGCCGCGGAGCGCACTGTCTCCCGGTCCTCGACACTGCCGAGCCGTCGTCGCAGCAGCCCGGTCAAGGCTGCAGTGCCGGCGATATTCGCGAGCGAGATCGCGAAGGGAATGCCCCACGTCCCAACCCGGTAGAAGACGGCGAAGAGCACAGTGTTCAACGCCAGGTTGCCGAGCGCGACCCACGTCGGGATCCATGGAGCCTGCAGTCCGAAGAAGGCGCGGTTGAGCATCAGCATCGCTCCGTTGAAGGTCAACCCGAGCGAAAAAGCCGCGAGCGCGCCGGCGACGACGTTGGTCTCGTGCGGGCCGAACGCGCCGCGCTGATAGAGCAATCGCACGATCGGCTCGGCGAGGATCGCGAAGAAGACGCTCGCCGGGACGAGCAGGAATGCGATCTGCCTGAGTCCGACGCCCACGGTGCTCCGGAAGCGGACGTCGTCTCGCCGTGCCGCGAAGCGCGAGAGCGCGGGAAAGAGCACCGTTGCGACGGCGACGGAGAACATCCCCTGCGGGACCATGTAGATCCGGAACGCCGCGTCGATCGCGCTCGGCGCGATCGTCCGGTCGATGTACCGGGCCGCGAAGAACGTCCCGATGAGGGCGTTGACGTTGATCAGGCCGAGGCCGAGCGTGACGGGCAGCATCAGCACGAACACGCGCTTGACAGCCGGGTCGCGCCAGTCGATTGCCAATCGCAGCCGCCCGTCGAGCCCGCTGAGCCAGGGAACTGGGAGCAGCAGCTGAACGAGCGTCGCGACCACGATCGAGCCGGCGTAGATGTAGAGCTCGGTCTCGGTCGAGTCCGCCCGCGGCACCCCGATCACGAGGCCGGCGATGATCACCAGGTTCCAGAAGACCGGCGTCAGCGCTGGCACGGTGAAGTGCTCGTAGCTGTTCAGGATCCCCACGACGATCCCGAACACGCCGAGGAGGACGACGATCGGGAACAGGATCCTCGAGAGCGTCACCGCCAGGTCGCCGGCTGGGCCAGTGCCGTAGCCGAAGAGCTCCATCACCCAAGGGGCGGCGAGCATGAACAGCGCGGTGATCGCCGTCAGGCCGAGGAGCAAGATCCAGATCAGGCTCGACGCCACCCGCCAGGCCCGGGCCCGCTCGCCTTTCTCGAGCAGCTCGCTGAAGACGGGGACGAATGCAGAAGACAGCGCCGCGTCGGCGACGAGTGCGCGGACGAGATTCGGCACCTGGAACGCGACCGTGAACGCGTTGATCCCGAAGCCTTCGACGCCGAAATAGCGCCGCGCGACGATCTCACGGAAGAGGCCGAGGATGCGGGAGAGCCCGGTGGCGGCCGAGAAGATCGCGGTCGACCAGGCGAGCCGGCGAGATGGGAAGGCCGGCGCCTGCTGGCGGACGTCGGTCACGGCGGGCTCCCCACGGCCGTGAGCATACGAACGAGCTCCGCTGGTACCATGCCGGCCGCCCGCGCCGCGGGCTTTTTCACGTCATGCCGAACATCAAGCAGCAAGAGAAGCGGGTTCGAAGCGCCGCCAGGCAGCGGCTCGAGAACCTGCGCTACCGCTCGACTGTCAAGACGCTCACACGCCGGCTCGAACGGGCTGTCGCTGACGGCGACGCCGACGCGATTCGCGCCGCGCACACCGAGCTTCAGCGCTGGATCGACCGTGCCGCCTCGCGCGGCGCTCTGCACCGGAACGCGGCCGCGCGGAAGAAGGCGCAGGCCACCCGGATCGCCTCCCGCAGCTAGCCCGCGGCTCGAGCTGCAGGCTCGGCCGGCCGGGCCAGGTCGACGAGCGTTCGGGTCAGCACGAGCTCGCTCGGCAGCCGGACCGCGCCTTTGATGGCCGCATCGAGCGCGGCGAGGCGGACGACTGCGGCGTCGAGCTCGTCCTCTGAGTAGTTCTCGGCGTGCCCGAGCGCCTTGCGGATCCGGAACTCATGGAGCTTCAAGCGCTTCGCGAGCTCGCGCGCGGGCAAGCCATCTGCGGCAAGGTGCTTGACCGAGCGGACCAGCACGACATGCGCGGCCAGCCGCGTCGAGATCAGGAACGGGTCGCGCCGCTCGAGCTCCGCTTCGCACGCCGCGAGGAGCGCAGGGACGTCGCGTTCGCCCCATGCGTCCGTCAGCGCCCACGCCGTCGCCTCGCGAGCGGGCGTCGCCAGCGCCTCGACGTCGGGACGTTCAAGCGAGCGGCCGCCGGCCCAGGTGGCCAGCTTGTCCGCCTCGGTGGCGAGGCCGGCGAGGTCGTCCCCGACGATCTCCACGAGCGCACGGGCCGTGTCCTGGTCGACCTGCACGCCGCGTGCCTCGAACTGCGCCCGCACCCAACCGGGTAGGTCGCGCGGCTTCGGCGCGGCGAAGGTGAGGACTTGGCCCGCCTTGTCGATCGCCTTCGCAAGTGCGTCGCTTCGGAGCGGCTCTCTCGCGACCAGCGCAAGAACGGCCCCCTCGACTGGATCGGCGAGATACGCCGTGACCGCTTCGACGTCCGCCTTGCGCCACCGCTCGACGCCTTCGACGACGACCAAACGTCCTCCGTCGTCACCGGCGAAGAGCCCGAGCGCGTTGCATGCCGCGACGGCGTCCGCTCCGCTTGCGGCATCCGCTGTGAGCTGCTCGACGGACTCGGCTCCGAAGCGCGTGCGCAAGCGGCGGAGCGCGCGCACGATCTTCGGGCGATCGTTGCCGGTCAGCAGATAGGCAGGGAGGAGCGGCTCCGACGACACGCAAAGCGAGCATAGTGATGGTCATCGCTGTGACCACGTCGAGATCCGTTCGCCGTCGGTCTCGATCACGACGCGGCCGTCGAGGTCGGTCCGGAAGAGCTCGAGACCGGGAGCGGAGGTCAGCGTGGTGACGGTGCTGCGTGTGGGGTGTCCGTAGTCGTTGTTGCGCCCGCAGGAGATGACTGCGACGGCGGGGTGAGTGAGCTCGAGGAGCCGCTGGAGGCCCTCGTCTGCCGAGCCGTGGTGCGCGACCTTCAGAATCTCGACCGGCGGCGGGTGGAGCGGCAGCGTCACCGGCGACTCGGCGTCCGCCGTCAGCAGCGCATCGACGCTCCCGTAGCTCGCGAGAATCACCGTCGCGTGGAGGTTGGGGTCGTCGCCGGGCGGCCCGGGATCGGCCGGCGAGAGAAGCCGCAGCCGGAGACGGCCGAGGCGGAAGGCGACGCCGGCGCGCGCTCGCGCGACCGGCACGCCATGGCGTCGCGCAGCCGCGAGCGCCGCCGCCTCGTCGGAGCTTTCGAACGGGATCGCGGGGTCGAGGACGCGATCGACGTTCAGGTGATCGAGCACCTCTGCTGCGCCGCCGACGTGGTCGCGCTGCGGATGTGTCAGGACGACGAGAGCGAGTCGCCGGATCCCGAGGCGGCGCAGCTGATCGTCCACTTCAGCTTCCGGCGGGCCCTCGTCGACCAGGACCGCACCGTCGGGCACCTGGAGCAGGATCGAGTCGCCTTGGCCGACGTCGAGGACGGTCAGCCGTAGGCCTGTGGGCGGGGGTGGCGCGCCGCCGGTCCTGAGCTGCCAGCCGCCGAGTCCGAGCGCCGCGATGCCGACGAGCACCGCGAAGCCGGGTCGACGCCAGGCCGGCAGCCGCCTGAGCACCGCCAGCGTCCCCGCGACGGCAGCGAGCGCGAGGAGCAGCCTCGCCGAGCCGACCTGCGCGCCCGGCAGCCCGCCCACGATCCGGGCGCACGCCGCGACATATGCCACCAGCCAGCCGTTTACCCAGGCCGCGGCAACCGCAGCCGGCGGCAGGAGATGATCGAGTGCCGCGGTGAGGAGCGCGAGCCAGAAGCTCGGCGGCACCGCGGGCGCAGCCAGTGCGTTGCTCAGGATCGAGTAGACGGGGACCGAGCCGAACTGGAGCAGCAGGATCGGCGCGGTGACTAGGCCGCACGCTCCTGAGACGGCGATGACGCCGGCCAGCGCGCGTGGCACCGGATACCCCTCCAGCCATCGCTCGACGAGCGGCACGGCAACGAAGATCGCTGCGACAGCCGCGAAGGACAGCTGGAAGCCCGGCTCGAGCAGGCTGTAGGGCGTCCAGGCGAGGAGGAGCGCCGCGCCGAGGAGCAGGAAGTACCAGCGGTCCGTCGGGCGAGATGCGAGCCAGGCAAGCGAGGCGAGACCTCCGGCGACTCCAGCGCGGACGACGGACGGCTGCCAGCCGACGGCGAGCACGTACGCGACGATTGCCGCGAGGGCACCGACCTCGGCGGCGAGGCGCGAGATCCCGAGCAGCCAGGCGACGAGCAGCACGCCGCCCGCGACGGAGGCGACGTTCTGGCCGCTGACCGCCAGGAGGTGGTACAGGCCCGACGCACGGAAGTCGTCGCGCAGCTTGTCGCTGAGCCCCTCCTCCTCCCCGAGCACGAGCCCGGCCAGGACCGCGCGGCGTTCTCCCGTGAGACCGGGTGCAATCGACCGCGCGAGCCCGTGGTGGATCCTGTCCGCGACGCCGCCGACCCCGCCACGGCGTCCGACGATTCGCCACTCCCGGCCTCGCACGACCACATGGACGCCCCGACGGCGCAGGAACCCGCGCTCGTCGAAACCGTCCGCAGGGCCACGAGGCTCGCGGAGCTCGACGACGGTCTCGATGAGGGAGCCCTGCGGAGGCGCTCGTCCCAGCGGAAGCTCGAGCAGCACGCCTTCACGCAGCGGGAGGTCGCGGAAACGGTGGAGCCGCGCGGGAACGCGGAGGCGAAACGGCGTGCGCCTCGTCGGGCCCGTCACTTCGAGGACGGCTGGCCCGACCTCCCCGATTCGCGCAGCGAGCACGCTGCGGTCGAACGCCTCGAGCCGAAGACTGCCCCACCAGAGCCCGCCGACGGCGAGTGCGATCGCAAGCGAGGCGATGCGCGCGCGGCGGTCGTCGAACGCGGCGCTCGCTATCGCGGCCGCCACGGCGACCGTGAATGTCGCCGCATGCGCGAGTCGCAGCGCCAGGGACGTGGCGAGGCCGAAGCACAACGCCGCGGCGAGCACGTGCTGGGCGTAGCGGTCGAGAAAGCCGACGCTCACGGCGCCACCAGCTCCCGCAGCTGCTCGAGCCGCGCAGGTCCGATGCCGGGGATGGCGTCGAGGTCGTCGACCGAGCTGAAGGCGCCGTGCTGCTCGCGGTAATCGACGATCTTCTGTGCCGTTACCGGCCCGACTCCAGGGAGCTCGTCGAGCTGCTCGACGGTCGCGGTGTTCAGGTGAACCGGCCCTGCCGCGGCCGGCTCCTCACCGGCGCCCGGCGACCCCGGCTGCGCAGAAGCAACGCGTTTCGGGACGACGATCTGCGTCCCGTCCGAGATCGGCGCGGCGAGGTTGACGAGGCTCAGATCGGCGCGTCTGGTCGCTCCCCCGGCACGGCGCAACGCATCCGCGATCCGCGCCCCGTCGGCGAGTCGGTAGAGCCCCGGGCGCCTGACGGCGCCGACGACGTGGACGACGAGCCGAGGCCTCGGCTCAGCCCGCAGCTCGCCGGCGCTCGCGGTCGCGGTCGGCCGCGATTCCCGCGCCGAGCCGATGCCGGCGAGGTAGCGGCCGCCCAGGAAGAGCGCGGCGATGAGCAGGAGAGCGCCCGCGAGCGCACGCCCGCGCGAGAGCGTGGAGAGGTCCATGCCCCCGAGGCTCGCGAAGAAGGCGTGACGTGTGGGAAGCGCCTTTGCGCCGACTGTGTGCCAACGGGTGTGACGCCGACGGTGCCTGTGGCGTATACCGAGTGCGTGAGCGAGCTCGCAAATGCCCACCGGAGCTTCGCCTCCGCCGCCGAGGAGCATCTCGACGACGTCTACCGCTACCTGCTCTACGTGACCGCGAACCCCGCCACAGCCGAAGACCTGACCTCCGAGACCTTCGAGCGGGCGCTCAGTCGCTGGTCGCGGTTCGATCCGAGGCGCGGCAGCGCCCAGACCTGGCTATGCCAGCTTGCGCGCAGCACCGCCCTCGACCATTTCCGCGCGGAGGACCGACGGCGGCGGCGCGAGCAGCGCGTGGCGGAGCCCGATCGCGGTGCCGACCTCGAGCTCCCTGACGAGTACGGGCCGGTGCTCCGACAGGCGCTCCGCACGCTCACCGGCGCCGAGCGTGAAGTGATCGCGCTGCGTGTCGTGCTGGAGCTGGACACCGAACATGCGGCACGCGTGCTCGGCATCTCCCCGTCGGCGTGCACCACTCGGCTCAACCGCGCGCTCGCGAAGCTCGAGAAGAAAGTGAGGCCACGCCTTGTCGCCTGATCTCGCCATAGCGCTCCGCGAGCAGACTCCTGCCGCGCCGAGCGAGTTGCGGGAGCGGGTGGCCCACATCACCGCCGCCGCGCCGTCGCCGCGGAGGACGCCGCCGCTGCGCCGAATGCTGCTCTGGGCGGGCCCTGTGGCGCTCGCGACCTCGTGCCTCGCAGCTTTGGCCGTAGGCTTGAGCTCCGCGCTGGATTCGAACCCGTCAAGCACGCGTGACGCCGGGGCCGCTGCGCCGCTCAGGCGGCTCGAGCAGCAGACTGACATGAGCCTTGGTGCTCCAACCCTGGCGCCGATGAGGGCATCCCGCGCCGGCGTCCCAGCGCCGAGCACGCAGCGCGCCCAGGAGGTCCAGGCGAACGTGCGCGTGCTCGTCGACGACCCCGACGAGCTCTCGACCGCAACCCAGCGAGCCCTCCGCACGACCCGCCGCCTCGGCGGGTACCTCGTCGCCGTCGACTATGGCATGCCGGAGGCGACCGAGGGCTCGGCGACGATGCGCGTCCGCGTCCCGGTCTCACGCGTCCAGGCGGCGGTCGTCAGCTTCAGCAACCTAGGCCGGATCCTCGCGCAGCAGACCCAGATCAGCGACCTCCAGCAGCGACTCGACGAGCTCACGCGCCAGATCCGCCGGACGAAGGGCGACAAGGCACGGATCGCCGCCCTCCGCCGCGAGCGCACCCAGATCAACCGCCGCGCCGCCTACGCCACTGTCGACCTCGCGCTCACCACACACGAGCCGGAGAAGAAGGTCGTGCCCCCGAGCCGGCTCGACCGAGCCGTCGACGACGCGACGGGCGTCCTCACCGCCGAGCTGGCGATCGGCGCATACATCCTGATCGTCGCGAGCCCGTTCCTCGTGCTCCTAGCCGCCGCCCTCGCGGCCAGCCGCGCCTACCGACGCTACGCGGATCAGCGCCTGCTCGAGCGGGCGTAGCGTGCGGCGCCGAACTCCGAGAAGACCTCGACCAGCCGACGCTCGATGCCGACGAATGCCGAGACCACCTCGGGGTCGAACTGGCGGCCGCCCTCCTGCACGAGCTCCCGTCCGGCGTCCACCCATGGCCGCGCCTGCCGGTAGGGCCGGTCGCTGGTCATCGCATCGAGCGCATCGGCCACTGCGAAGACTCGGGCGCTCAGGGGGATGTCCGTCCCCGCCAGCCCGTCGGGATACCCGCTGCCGTCCCACCGCTCGTGATGCGATCGCACCACGCGCAACCCCTCCCCGTGGAAGAACGCGACCCCGCTCAGGACCTGCTCGCCGAGCACGGTATGCGTCTGCATCAGCCGCTGCTCAGCAGGCGTGAGCGGCTTCGGCTTCTGCAGGATGCGATCGGGGATCCCGATCTTGCCGACGTCGTGGAGCAGGAAGCCGTACTCGCTGCTCGGATCCTCGAGCAGGTCCGGATCGACCTCGCGCGCGAGCTCGATTGCGTACTGCTGCACGCGCTGCGAGTGGTCGCGCGTTCCCGTGTCCTTCGACTCGAGCGCGCTTGCAAGCGCCATCACTGTCTCGCGATAGGCGCTCTGAACGAGCGCGCGCTGGCCCTTCTCGATCTCGAGGACGTGACGCAGGTCGCGCGCGTAGAGCAGGAGCTGCTCCTCGGGTTCGTCGGTGCGCGCGCCTCGGAAGGGGACGCCGTACTTCTTGCCGGCGAGTCGCTCGACTGCCGCGAGCAGCTGCAGCGGGCTGAAGGGCTTGCGGAGGAAGACGTCCGCCCCGACCTCCGCCGCGGCCTCTTGCGTTCCGCCGTCCGAACCAGTCAGCAGCACGACCCCGAGACCGTCGTTCGCGGGATCCGCCTTCAGCTGCCGACAGAATTCCAGACCGTCCATCCCGGGCATGCGCACGTCGAGCACGACGACGTCGGGCTGGAACTCCCGGACGCTGCGCTCGGCGGCAGCGGCGCTTTCCGCCTCCTCGACGTCGATGTCGAACACCTCGAACGTCGTCCGAAGGAGCGTCCGCAGCTTCGCGTCGTCGTCAACGAGCAGTACCCGCATCCCGTGCCTCCAGTACTAGGACCCGAGAGGCGTTATCGGCTGCCGCGGGCTACCCCTTTAGGGTGAGCTCGTGACGATGTTAACGAGCTTCCGCGGCACGACGATCGTCTGCCGAATCTCGCCGCCGTCGAGGTAGCTCCGTACACGCGGGGAGGCCTTCGCCCGCTCGATGAGCTCGTCCTCGGGCAGGTCTGACGGCACCTCGATCCGGTCCCGGACCCGCCCGTTCACCTGGACGACCAACTCGAACGTGTCGCGCTCCAACAGGGCGGGATCGGCCTGCGGCCACGGCTGCTCCCACAGCCGCTCGTGACCGAGGCGCTGCCAGAGCTCTTCTGCGACATGCGGCGCGTACGGCTGGATCAGCGAAACCGCCGTCTCGGCGGCGAACCGCGACGCGGGATCGTCGGGCGTACGCACCAGCTCGTTCGTCAGCTCCATCACGGCGGAGATCGGCGTGTGGAACTGAAACCGGCGCCCGATGTCGTCGGTCGCCTTCGCAATGGTCGAGTGTGCCTTCCGAGCCAGGGCCGTGTCCAGCGAGCCTTCCGACACGGGCTGTTCTGCGACCTCGCCGACGACCCGCCACAACCGGCGCAGGAACCTTACGACCCCCTCGATGCCGGAGTCGGTCCACTCCAAGTCCTGGTCGGCGGGGCCCATAAAGACGATGTACGTCCGGACCGCGTCCGCCCCGTACTCGTCCACCAGAGCATCGGGACCGGTGACGTTGCCGCGCGACTTCGACATCTTCGAGCCACCCATCTGCAGCCAGCCCTGGTGGAACAGTCGCGCGAACGGCTCGCCGAAGCCGACCAGGCCCATCTCCCTCATGACGCGGACGAAGAAGCGCGAGTACAGCAGGTGGCCGGTTGCGTGGTCGATCCCGCCGATGTACTGGCTGATCGGACACCAGTAGTCGACGAGGCGACGGTCGAAGGGCGCCTGGTCGTTCCGCGGGTCGACGTAGCGCAGGTAGTACCAGGACGAGTCGACGAAGGTGTCCATCGTGTCGGCCTCCCGCTTCGCAGGCTTGCCGCAGATCGGGCACGGCACGTTGAGCCACTCCTCGTTCGAGGCGAGCGGCGGAACGCCCTTGGGCCGGTAATCGGCCACCTCCGGCAGCTCGACCGGCAGATCGGACTCGGGGACCGGTACGGGCCCGTGGTCCTCGCAGTGAATGATCGGGATCGGGCAGCCCCAGTAGCGCTGGCGCGACATGCTCCAGTCGCGCAGCCGATAACTCACCGCCTGTCGGCCTTTGCACAGCTGCTCGAGCCACTCCGCGATCTTGCGCTTTCCCTCGTCCGTGGGCAGGCCGGTGAACTCGCCCGAGTTGACCACCACCCCTGCCTCCTCGTCGATCACCTCGCGGATCGGCAACGAGAACGTCTCGGCGAACGCGCGGTCGCGCTCGTCGTGCCCGGGGACGGCCATGATCGCGCCGGTGCCGTACTCCATCAGGACGTAGTCCGCGACCCACACCGGCAACTGCTCTCCGTTGACCGGATTCGTGGCGTAGAGGCCGCTGAAGACGCCTGTCTTGACCTCCTCGGCCGCCCGCAGCTCGCCCCGCTTCGCCGCCGTCTGCCGGGCGTACTCCTGCACCTCGTCCCGAGCGATGCGCTCGACCAGCGGGTGCTCCGGCGCCAGCACGAAGAAAGTCGCGCCGAAGAGCGTGTCGGGCCTCGTCGTGAAGACCGGCACGTCCACGTCCAGCTCCTCGATCCGGAAGATGATCTCCGCGCCCTCGGAGCGGCCGATCCAGTTCCGCTGGATCGTCTTCGTCCGCTCGGGCCACTCACCCCACTCCGGCAAGTCGTACTCGAGCAGCGCGTCGGCGTAGGCGGTGATCTTGAAAAACCACTGCTCCATCATCCGAGCCTCGACCTGCGCACCGCACCGGTCGCAGCGGCCGTCGACGACGTACTCGTTCGCGACCACCGTCTGGTCGTTCGGGCACCAGTTGACGGGCGCGCCCGCGCGGTACGCGAGGCCGCGCTCGAAGAACTTCAGGAACAGCCACTGTGTCCAGCGGTAGTACTCGACCTCGTGAGCCGAGACTTCGCGGCTCCAGTCGATCGCCCAGCCCAGGCGGCGCATCTGGACCCGGATCGCCGCGATGTTCCGCTCGGTGATCTCGCGCGGATGCCCGCCTTCCTTGATCGCTGCGTTCTCCGCCGGCAACCCGAAGGAGTCGAAGCCCATCGGCCGCAGAACGGTGAAGCCGTTCCGGCGGCGGAAGTGCGTGACGACGTCGCCCATCGTGTAGTTGAGGACGTGTCCCATGTGCAGCGTCCCCGACGGGTACGGGAGCATTTCGAGCTGGTACCAGTGGTTCTCGTCGGTCTCCTCGCCCGGCGCAGGGTTGGGCGTCTCGAAGGCCTTCTCGTCCTCCCAGACCTGCTGCCACTTGGGCTCGATTTCCTGTGGTTCGTATCGCTCCATCACCGTCTCCGGGTACAAAAAAGCCTCTCATCTCGAGAGGCCGTGGGGAGCTGCCGCGGCGTGGCCGCGTTGGCTCCCTGGACTACGCGAGCAGCTCCTGCATCGCCTCTGACTTTACCACCGGTATAGGTTCGGCGAAACCCGGCGAAGGGAGCACGCATGGCGGAGTACACGGTGGTGAAGATCTCGGACGTCCCCGACCAAGCCGCGAACCTCGGCATAGATCCGGAGAAATTCGAGATCCGGTTCATGCGCAACGACCTGAACTGCGAGCACTGCGGCGTCAGCTTTGCGCGCTACAGCAAGGGCTACGCGGCCGAGGGCCATACGCATAGCCGGCAAGAGGAGATCTACCTGCTGGTGTCGGGTCGAGCGCAGGCGCTGGTCGGCGACAACGAGGTGGTCGACCTGGAGCCGTGGACCGCCATTCGCGTGCCGCCGGAGACACCGCGGGCGCTCCGCGTGGTCGGCGACGAGGACGCGATCTTCGTCAAGATCGGCGCGCCGAACACCGGGCCGGGCGACGGTCGGGGCGTCCCCGAAGACTTCGCGTGGCCGGACTGATCTCGGCCGACGAGCTCGCGGAGCTCGCTCCCGCCTCACGCGAGTTCGTCGACCGGCTGATCGGGCTCGGCATCACCGAGCGGACGGACGAGGGCCTCCATCCGTCGTCTGACGTCCACGTCGTGCGGCTGATGAGCGCGTTCGAGGCAGCCGGGATCGCGCTCGCAGACGTCGCTCGAGGAGTAGCTTCGGGCGAGCTCTCCTACCCTCTCGGACGCTTCCTCGCGGAGCCGGAAGTCTCGTCGACGACGTATGCCGAGCTTGCGGCGGGTCTCGGGCGCTCGCCCGAGCTCGTGAGGCGGCTCGCCACTGAGCTCGGCGTGCCGCCGCCGGAGGATGACCGGGTGCGCCCCGAGGACGCGGAGATGCTGACGCTGATGCTGACGACACTCGATCTCGCCGACGACGAGGATCTCTCGCGCTTCGCCCGTCTCTACGGCGGCAGCGTCCAGCGGCTCGTCACGGCCGGCCTTGAGTTCTTCGACCGGACCGTCAGGCAACGGGCGGCAACCTTCGACCTCTCGAACGAGGAGCAGGACGAGTTCGTCTACGAGCGCGCCACGGCGTACACCCAGCTCGTCGCGCGGGTGGTTCCGATACTCCAACAGCGCCACCGGGAGCACGGCGTCCGCGAGTACCTCACGGGCCTCACCGAGGGCTGGTTGGAGGAGCGTGGGATCGGCGCGGCGCCGCAGCGGCAGCCGCCGGCCATCGCCTTCCTCGACCTTACGGGCTACACGGCACTGGTCGAGGAGCGAGGAGACGAGGCGGCGGCGGAGGTCGCAGCCGACTTGGCAAGTGTGGTGCAGGACACCTCTCGCGCGCATGGCGGCCGACCGGTGAAGTGGCTCGGCGACGGAGTCATGTTCCACTTCAGCGACTCGACCGGTGCGATTCGCGGGGGCATGGATCTCGTCCACGACGCCGAGCGCGCCGTGGCCGTTCCGGCGCGCATCGGGATCAATGCAGGAGCGGTCGTCGTCCAGGAAGGTGACTACTTCGGCAGGACGGTCAACGTGGCGGCGAGGATCGCCGACCACGCGAGGCCCCGCGAGGTGCTGGTGAGCGAGGAGGCACGCCACGCCGCCGATCTCCCCGAAGTGGAGTTCGAGCTCGTCGGCGACGTGGCGCTCCGGGGCGTGTCGAGGCCAGTCCGCCTCCACCGGGCCATGCCCAGGCGGTAGGCCGCGGCTTCAGCCGGCCCGAGCGGCGCGCGAGCCGTCGTTTTCGGCCAGCCCTTCGTGCCAGGCACGCGGACCGGTCCCGGCAGGACGGCGAGGTTCGTGAAGCCTCGAGGCGCTGAGCGCTTGGATCGCCCGGCGCAGACGCGGCCTCACGGGCCGACCGCGCCGTTGCCGCGGCTGGCCCTTCGGGCGGTGCTCGCGTGCCAGGCACGCGGACACGGGTCGGCGAGCCAGGCCTAGGGGCGGTTCGCGGCGAGCTGGAGGCCCGGACGGTCGAGGACCGGGAGCGGCTTCAAGCCGGCTTCGTTCGCCGGCGGGTTGACCGGCTCCGAGAGCGAAGGCGCGCCGAATGACGCCTCCACTCGCTCCGGCGGCGCGTCGGCGTACAGCGTCGTGCGCTGGCGCGGCACCCTGCCGATCCCGCGGATTGCTTCTTCCATTCGCTCCGGCGGGAGCTCCTGGCCGTGATCGGCGCCTGCGGCGCGGGAGATCGACTCGTTCATCAGCGTCCCGCCGAGATCGTTCGCCCCTGCCCGCAGCACGGCCTGGGCCCCCTCCACGCCCAGCTTCACCCACGACGCCTGGATGTTCGTGATCCAGGGGTGGAGCGCCAGTCGCGCGACGGCGTGCATCAGCATCGCCTCCCGGAACGTCGGCCCCGGCCGCGCCCGCCCGCGCAGGTACATCGGCGCCTCCATGTGGACGAAGGGCAGCGGCACGAACTCCGTGAAGCCGCCGGAACGCGCCTGCTGCTCGCGGAGCTCGATCAGGTGCCGCGCCCAGTTCCGCGGCCCGTCGACGTGCCCGAACATGATCGTCGTCGTCGACCGGAGCCCCACACGGTGCGCGACGTCGTGAACGCGCAGCCACTGCGCCGTCGTGACCTTGTCGGGGCAGATCACGCGGCGCACCCCGTCGTCAAGGACCTCGGCAGCTGTGCCCGGCAGCGACGCCAACCCGGACTCCCGCAGAGCGCCGAGATACTCCTCCAGCGAGAGGCCCAGCGTCGCCGCCCCCTGCCACACCTCGAGCGCCGAGAAGGCATGGATGTGGAGGTCCGGCAGCTCCGCCTTCAGGGCACGGCAGACCTCAAGGTAGGTCTCGCCCGTAAAGCCGGGATGGATCCCACCCTGGAGGCACAGCTCGACGGCCCCGCGCTCCCACGCCTCGTGGCCGCGGCGCACGATCTCGTCGAGCGGCACGAGGTACGGCCTCCCGCGCAGGTTCGCGGCGAGCCGGCCCTTCGAGAACGCGCAGAAGCCGCAGCGGAAGTAGCAGACGTTCGTGTAGTTCACGTTCCGCGTGACGACGTAGCTGACGGTGTCGCCGCTCACCTCGCGCCGCAGCGCATCCGCCGCTGCAAAGACCCGGTGGAGCTCGTCGCCCCGCGCCGAGAAGAGACGCACGACCTCGTCCTCCCCGAGGTCGTCCCCCGCGTCGAGCGGAAGCTCGTCGCGCGGTGTGAACGGGATCGCCACCTGCTCACCCGCTGCCCAGCGGTCTTCGCGCGCCAGCCCGTCGCCGTCCGAGGCATGCAACACGGCCGTCATCACGCTCGGATCGAGCCAACGGCCGGACACGAACTCCGGATAGACCGCGAGCCGCGGCGCCAGCGCAAATCCGCGCGCTTGCGTCTCCCGCTGTAGCCGCTCGAGCTCGGGCCACGGGGCCTCGGGGTTGACGTGGTCGATCGTGACCGGGGAGACGCCGCCCCAGTCGTCGATCCCGGCCTCCAGCAGCTCGCCGAAGTCGTCGCCGCTCAGGTTCGGCGGGCACTGGATGTGCGCGTCCGGCCCGCGGATCACACGAGCCGCGGCCGCGGTCCAGAGCAGCTCGTCCAGCGACGGCTCGGGATGCGACGCCATCTTCGTCCCCGGCTTCGCCCTGAAGTTCTGGACGATCACCTCCTGGACGTGCTCGCCGAGCTCGGCGATCGCGTATAGCGCCTCGAGCCGCTCCTCGCGCGTCTCCCCGATCCCGATCAGGATCCCCGTCGTGAACGGGATCCGGAGCTCGGCCGCCAGCCGGATCGTCTCGAGGCGTGCGGCGGGCAGCTTGTCGGGCGACCCGAAGTGCGGCCCGCCGCGACGCGACAGCCGGTCCGAGGCCGTCTCGAGCATCAGCCCCTGCGAGACGCTCACGGTCCGCAGCAGCGCGAGCTCGGCGCGCGTGACGACGCCCGGGTTCGTGTGCGGAAGCAAGCCCGTCTCCTCGAGCACGAGCCGAGCGCAATGGGCGAGGTACTCGACCGTCGTCGCGAACCCGAGCTTCGCGAGCTCGTCGCGCGCCGCGCGATAGCGCAGCTCGGGCTTGTCGCCGAGCGTGAAGAGCGCCTCGCGGCAGCCGGCCGCCCTGCCCGCCCGCGCCACCTCGAGCACCTCCTCCTCCGACATGTACGCACGCTCCCCGCGGCGCGGCGGCCGCGCGAACGTGCAGTAGTGGCAGACGTCGCGGCAGAGCTTCGTCAGCGGGATGAAGACCTTCGGCGAGAAGGTGACGACCGTGCTCCGGCGCAGCCGCCGCGCCTCGGCGCAGAGCTCCTCCGTCGTCGCTTCGAGCAGCCGCTCCACGGGCAGACTCTAGAACGGCCACGCCGGCGAAGCCGGCATGGCCTCCTTGGCCGGCACCGACTAGTCGGTGCCTAGGGTCAGTCGCTCGTGTTCCAGCGACCGAAGAGGGCTTCGTGCAGGTAGCCGCGCGTCTGCCACTCGGGCGGGATCGCCCCGCCGGGGGTGCCGCTCATGCGCGTGAGCGTCCGCGTGCCGTCGACGCCTGCCCATTCGGCGACCACGACCCAGCCGACGAGCACGGCGTGCTCCAGCCGCTCGTTGCCGTCTTGGCTCGCCTCGATGGCGTCGTGAAGACCTTGAGGCGGACCGCTGCTCATGTGCTGAAGATCGGCCCGCTACCGGCAGCGGCGCAACGCCCGTTCGAGGGAGACGCTGCGTGAATCCTTCAGCGAGGCAATGGCCCAAAGCTTGGTCGGGACGCGCTTGCCGAGCCGCCGTCCCCGAATGAGCGCGTTGTACGGCGCGCGCGTGTCGCGCTTGATCGCACGCGTGCCCCTGTAGAAGACGACCGAGGAAAGGCGCGAGGCCGCGGAGCCGCCGACGCGCAGGCGGACGTTCGTCCGCGCACAGCCCCCACGCCCACGGCGGTACCGCACGGCGAGCCGAAGGTCGGGCCCGCGGCGGCAGAGATCGCCCGCGCATACCCTCAACGCCGTCAGCCGGCGCGAGAGCTCGTTCTTGAGCGCCGCGTACCGCGAGTCCGCATGCAGGCTGGTCAGCTGGTTTGGATCGGTTGCCAGATCGTAGAGCTCCTGCTCTCCCGTCGAGTGCTGCACGAACACGTGCCGCGGCGTGCGGATCGCGCTGTACGTCGTCGTCTCGAGCAGGATGTCGCGGCCGGAGCGCCGCAGCCGGTCGCGCGCGAACGGCAGCAGCGAGCGCCCGTCGAGGCGGCGCCCGGCGCGCCCCCTCGCCGCGTCGAGGATGGTCGCCGCCAGGTCGACGTTCGCCACCAGATTGGTGCGCTGGATCCCACGCGGGATGCCCGGACCGCGGATGACGAGCGGCACGCGGACCGACGGCTCGTAGACGAGCACCTTGCCGGCGGGCACACGGTGCTCGCCGTGAAAGAAGCCGTTGTCGGAGGTGTAGATCACAAGCGTCCGCTCGAGCTCGCCCGTCGCGCTGAGGACAGAGAGGATGTCCCGCACCGCCTCGTCGAGGGCCAGCAGCGACTCCAGCCGCTGCTGGTAGTTCTCGCGGATCGCGTTCAGCCGCGCCGTCGCCAGCAGCGGGCGGTTGCGGATCGCCGCCGGCTTATCGGAGACGTCCGCCTCGTTCAGTGACGGCGGCGCCGGCAGCGGCTGGTTCGCGAAAGCGTTGCGGTGGCGCGGCGCCGGCGAGGGGCTGGCGGGATTCGCGGGGTCGTCCGGGTCGCGCGGGCCGCCGCTGTGCGGGGCAAGGAACGCGACGGACAGGAAGAACGGCTTCGAGCCGGGCGCGAGGCGCCGGACGAGCTCGACCGCCTTCCGGTTGTAGACGTCAGTCTGATAGTTCGCGGCGCCGGTCCCGTAGTTGACGAGCCGCCCGTTCTCGTTGAGGCGGTAGTTGTAGAAGCGGTACGTCTGCGGATCCGTCGAGCCGTACCACTCGCTCCAGCCGGGCGGAACCTCCGTCGGCCGCGCCCTCCCGTAGCCGTTCAGGTACTTGCCCAGGTGAACGGTGGTGTAGCCGGCCCGCTGGAGCCACACGGGCAGCGTGTTCGCCTGGGTCGGCACCAGCTTCTCGTACCCGCCCGACGGCGCCGCGTTCCCCATGATTGTGTGGTTGTGCGCGTACTGCCCCGTGATGAACGTGGAGCGCGACGGGCAGCAAAGCGGGTACGACGCGAAGTTGTTCGCGAAGGTCGTGCCCTGCTTCGCTAGCAGCGAGTTCACGTTCGCCATCACCCGCATCGACTCGACCGTCTGGTCGTCGGACATCAAGACGAGGATGTTCGGCTTGGCTGCCTGCTGCTGGGGAGAGGCGTGTGCCGCCCCTCCACCAACAGCAACGGCGAGCAAGGCCGAGAGCGTCAGCGCCGCCGAAACGGCCGCCAGGACCCCCCAAGCCCCCGGCCTCATGCCCGCCATCATGACCTGAAGACGCCGGAGTCGAGTTAGCTGTTTGTAAGCGCTTTGGAAAGCTTCTCGGGCTCGGTCACGGGCGCTCTGCAGGCGAAGTTCTCGCACACGTAGACAGCAGGATCGCCGTTCACGAGAACCTTTCCGACCAGGAGCGGAACGGTCTCCGCAGGACCGACGGCGACGACCGTGTCCGGCTGGAACGGCTCCAACGCCGCCCTTGCGACCTCGCTGTCCACGGGGCCCACGATCGCAAGCTCTCGGGGCGGCGAGAAGTGCAGCTCGAGCGCCGTCAGGGCGTGACCAAACGCGTGCGGTGCGGTGGCGAGCGCGTTGCGGACGAGCCGGAACACACTGACGGCTTTCCGCTCCAGCTCCGGATCGCCGTAGATCCGCGCGAGCCGCAGCAGGACGAAGGCGAGCATCGAGTTCCCGGACGGGGTCGGGTGATCGTCGAACCCCTTCTGGCGGGCGATCAGCTGCTCGCCGTCGGCGGGCGTGAGGAAGAAGCCGCCCCGCTCGTCGTCGCCGAAAAGCTCGACCGCGAGCCGCGCAAGCCGCAGCGACTCGTCGAGCCAGCGGAGCTCGCCCGTGGCGACGTGAAGCTCGTAGAGCCCGTTCGCGACGTCCGCATAGTCCTCCAGGAAACCGGTGTTCTTGGCCATGCCCTCCCGGTAGGTGCGGAAGAGGCGGCCGCGCTCGTCGGACAGCGGCCCGAGCAGGAACTCGCCGAGCCGCCGCGCGGCGCCGAGCCAGTCGTCCCGATCTAGCCGTCGGCCGGCCTCCGCCAGCGCAGCGAGGGCGAGGCCGTTCCACGACGCGATCGCCTTGTCGTCGCGCAGCGGCTTCCGACGCTGTTCGCGCACCTCGAACAGGCGGAGGCGGAGCTCCTCGTCGAGCTCGCCGCGGATGATCGAGCGGCCCTCCTCGAAGGGGTGCAGCAGCTCTTCCGGGACGCCCTCGTCCGCGGTCCACGTGAACGTGAGGCCCTCCACCCCTTCGGTGTCCGCGTCCTGCGCCGAGGCAAAGCCGCCCTCGGGGAGCGCGAGCTCGCGGAGGACGTAGTCGAGCGTCTGCTCGACGACCCGCCGGTACCTGTTTTCCCCCGTGACGGCCCAGGCATGCAGGTAGGCCGACGCGAGCAGCGCGTTGTCGTAGAGCATCTTCTCGAAGTGCGGCACGAGCCAGGTGCGGTCGACCGAGTAGCGGTGGAACCCGCCCCCAATCAGGTCGTACATCCCGCCCGCAGCCATCGCGTCGAGGGTCTTCGCGACCATCGGCAGGGCATCGTCGTCGCCGCGCAGGTGCATCCGGAGCAGGAACTCGAGCGTGGAGGCCGGCGGGAACTTCGGGGCGCCGCCGAACCCGCCCCACTCTGGGTCGAACTGCCGCCCGAGGGCGCGGCTCGCGTCGTGCAGCAGGTCCCCGGTCAGCGGCTCCGTCGAGGGTGTCACGCGGCTCGCCTGCTCGAGCGCGTCGCGGAGCTGGCTCGCAGATCCGTCGACGGCGCCCCGGCGGTCGCGGTAGAGCGACGAGATCGCCTCGAGCACGTCGCGGAACGACGGCAGGCCGTGGCGCGCCGCGGGTGGGAAGTACGTTCCGCCGAAGAAGGGCGAGCCGTCGGGCTTCAGGAAGACGGTCATCGGCCAGCCGCCGTGCCCCGTCAGCGCGACGACCGCCTCCATGTAGAGCGAGTCGACGTCGGGCCGCTCCTCGCGGTCGACCTTGACGTTTACGAAGCGGTCGTTCATGAGCGCCGCCGTCTCCTCGTCCTCGAACGACTCGTGCTCCATGACGTGGCACCAGTGACACGCCGCGTAGCCGATCGAGAGCAGGATCGGCTTGTCCTCGGCCCGCGCGCGCTCGAATGCCTCCTCGCCCCACGGATACCACTCCACAGGGTTGTCGGCGTGCTGAAGGAGGTACGGACTGGTCTCCTGGGCGAGGCGATTCACACGGCTAGGCTAGACGCGTGACAGAGCCCCCGGATGACCTGCTCGAGCCCGCGGCCGAGCCCGAGGAACCTGAGGAGACCGACGAGGACGACGACGATCCGGGCCTCAGCGCCGAGGAAAGCCTGGGGCTGCTGCCGCCCGATTGAGTCTCCCCGGCGGCACCGTCACCTTTCTCTTCTCGGACATCGAGGGCTCGACGCGGCTGCTCGAGCAGCTCGGTGACCGCTACCAGGACGTCGACCGCGATCACCGGCGGATCCTGCGCGAGCAGCTGGGCGCGGCCGGCGGACAGGAGATCGACACCCAGGGCGACGCGTTCTTCTTCTCGTTTCCGCGCGCGAAAGACGCAGTCGCCGGAGCGGTGAACGCCCAGCGCGCGTTGACCGAGCACGAGTGGCCGGATGGCGTCGACGTCAAGGTCCGCATGGGCCTCCACACCGGCGAGCCGGCGCTCGGCGAGGAGGGCTACCTGGGCATCGACGTCGTGCGCGCCGCCCGCATCTGCTCCGCAGGCCACGGCGGCCAGATCCTCCTCTCCGAGACGACCCGTGCCCTCGTCGGCAACAACGTCCCTGAAGGAGTCTTCATCCGCGATCTCGGCCAGGCGCACCTCAAGGACATCCAGCACGAGCGCATCTTCGAGCTCGCGCTCGCCAATCAGCCGAACGAGTTCCCGCCGCTGAAGACGGAGCCGACGCGCACGAGCGCCGACGCCCTCGCCGCCCAAATCGAGCAGAAGGTGCACGAGCAGATCCTCGCGGGGTTCGAAACCACGGCCCCTGCGACGAAGGAGCGAACGTTCCCGCTTTGGACCGTTGCGCTCCTCGTGTGCGCGGCGCTGACCACTTACCTGGTCGTCAGATTCACGCTCTGAACGGCCCGGCTCGGTAGACGTAGCCCTCGAGCCGGCGGCCCAGCAGCTCCTCGAGCCACTCGGAGACGGCGATGAGCGCCTCGAGGTCGACCCCCGTCTCAATTCCCTCGCCCTCGAGCAGGTAGACGAGATCCTCGGTGGCGATGTTCCCCGTCGCCCGAGGCGCGAACGGGCACCCGCCCAGGCCGCCGACGGACGCATCCAGCGTCGATACGCCCGCCTCTAATGCCGCGTAGGCGTTGGCGTAGCCCGTGTTCCGCGTGTTGTGGAAGTGGCCGCCGACGGGGACGCCGAGCATGACCACCCGCCGGAGCAGGCTGCCGACGCGGGAGGGCGTGGCGACTCCGATCGTGTCGGCGAGGACGAGCTCGTCGGGGCTCGTCGCCGCCAGACGATCTGCAATCTGGACGACCCGGCCCGGATCGACCTCGCCCTCGAACGGGCAGCCGAACGCGACCGAGATCGTCAGGCTGACGCGGATCCCGTCCTCGCGCGCCCGCGTGACGATCTTCTCCGCGGCCGCGAGGCTGTCGTCGACCGACGCGCCCGCGTTCCGCTGGGAGAAGCTCTCGGTCGCGGCGACGGCGAAGCTCACCTCAGCGAGCGCCGTCTCCCGAAGCCGCTCGTAGCCACGCTCGTTCAGCGCGAGGCCTGTGTAGACGACGCCGTCGCGCCGGTGAAGCCTGGAGACCACCTCCTCGGCGCCCGCCATCTGCGGGACGCGCTCGGGGTTGACGAAGCTCGCGGCTTCGATGCGTCTGAGACCCGCGTCGGCGAGGCGGTGCACGAGGTCGGCGCGCGTCTCGGGCGGGAGAACCTGCGGCTCGTTCTGGAGCCCGTCCCGCGGGCCCACCTCGCGGATCACCTAGGAGCCGTCGAGGCCGTAGGCGGTGACGTGCTCCGGCGTGATCTTGACGATCACGCGCTGCTCTCCCTGCTTGCGCCACGGGTACGAGTCCTTGCCGAGGTACTTCTTCGCCATCTTGTCGATGTGCTCATCGGCGCCCTCGTGGGTGAGCTCTGCAGGCCCCGCGATCGAGACCCATTTGTAGGGATCCTTGGGGTCCATCACATGGACGCCGGCGCGGCCCTGGTGTCGGATGTACTTCGGCTTGTACCGGCCCTCGGCGGTGTTGAAGACGACGTGCTCACCGTCGTAGTCGACCCAGACGACCGTCTGCTGCGGGCAGCCGTCCTCCCGCACAGCCGACGCGACGGCGTAGTTCGGCTGCTCGAACATCCGGGCTTCGGCTTCGTTCAACCTGGCCACTGGCTGGCTCCTTTCCTGGTGGCGTAACGTACCGCCGTGGGCGTGCTGCTCCTCGTAGGAACGCGGAAGGGGCTGTTTCTCATCCGGGGCGGCGCAAACCGGAGCTCGTGGGAACTCGAGGGCCCGCTGCTCACGGGCTGGTCGGTTTTCCACGCGATGCAGGACCCGCGGGACGGGAACCTCTACGTCGCCGGCAACAACTTCGTCTACGGCGGGACGGTGCAGCGCTCGAGCGACCTCGGACAGACCTGGGAACGCTCCGAAGGACTTGGACTTCCGGAGGAAACCGGGCTCAAGCTCGAGGAGGTCTGGCACGTCGAGTCCGGGCACGAGAGCGAGCCGGAGACCCTCTACCTCGGCGCGACGCCCGGCGCGCTCTTCCGTTCCGGCGACAAGGGCGAGACCTGGGAGCCGCTCATGGGCCTCGTGCAGCACGAGACGCGCGAGCAGTGGCAGCCGGGAGCCGGCGGCATGTGCTGCCATTCGATCCAGATCGACCCCGAGGACCCGAAGCAGATGTATGCGGCGATCTCGGCCGCCGGCGCCTTCCGCACCGACGACGGCGGCGAGACCTGGATGCCCCGCAACAAGAACGTCGCCGCCGACTTCATGCCGGACCCGTTTCCGGAGGTCGGACAGTGCGTGCACAAGCTGCTGCTGCACCCGGAGCAGCGCGAGCGCCTGTGGCAGCAGAACCATTGCGGCGTCTACCGCTCGGACGATCGCGGCGACGACTGGGAGCGGCTCGAGGGCAACGGCCTCCCTGCGGGCTTCGGTTTCCCGCTCGCGCTGCACCCGCGCGACCCCGACATCGCATACGTCATTCCCGAGGAGGGAGCTGAGAACCGCGTCACGCCCAACGGCCGGCTCGGCGTCTACCGGACGACCGACGGCGGTGCGAACTGGGAGCTGCTCCAGAACGGCCTGCCGCAGCAGGCCTGGGCCGCCGTGATGCGCGAGGGCTTCGCGTCGGACCGAAACGACCCGGCGGGGATCTACTTCGGCACGCAGAGCGGCTCGGTCTTCGCGTCGGCGTCCGAAGGCGACGAGTGGATGGAGGTCGCCCGCCAGCTGCCGCCGATCCTGTCCGTCGAGGTTGGAGAGTGGTCGTAGTCCGGATCCCTTCGTTGCTCGCGGATCAGGCGGGCGGGCAGGGAACCTTCGAAGTGGAGGCGGCGACCGTCGGCGAGGCGCTCCGGGGGCTGCCGGTGCGCGACCTCGTGCTCGACGAGCGGGGCGAGCTCCGCCGGCTCGTCAACGTCTACGTGGACGGAGAGGATGCGCGACGCGGCGACGGTCTCGAAACGCCGCTCGCCGGCGCGCAAGAGATTCGCGTGATCGCCGCGGTCGCCGGCGGTTAGAGCGACGTCGGAACGGTGACCTCGCCCGAGCGGATCTTCTCCTTGATCTGCTCGAGCGTGTCGAGGTCTTCCTTCGGCACCTTGCCGCTGATCTTCCCGAGCCCGACGCCGTCTTGCTCGAGCCCGAACGTCAGGTTCCGGCCGCCCTGCCAGCTGTCGTCCACAACGGACTTGATCGTCTCGAAGACCGCCTCGTCGACGCGCTTCAGCGCGCTCGTGAGGACGTGCGGGCCGAGGAACGACTGGTCGGCGTCGACCCCGATCCCCCAGACACCTTTCTGCTTCACGGCCGTCAGCGCGCCGAGGCCGCAGCCGCCCGCGACCTGGAACACGACCTGCGAGCCGCGTGCGATCTGGCTGAGCGCGATCTCCTTGCACTTCGCCTGGTCGTCCCAGTCGGACGAGTACGCGTTCAACGTCTGGATCCCGGGCATCGCCTCCTTCGCCCCCGCCTCGTAGCCGGCGATGAAGCGGTCGACGGGCGGCTCCTTGAAGCCGCCGACGGACGAGATCATGTTCCCGCCCTCCCGCTTCTCGGTCAGGCCGGCGAGGTAGCCGGCGAGGTAGCCGACCTCCTGCTCCTTGAAGAGCAGCCCGACGACGTTCTGCGGCTTGTGCTTGAGGCCGGTCTGGTCGACGTCGACGATCGCGAACTTCGTTTGCGGATACTGCGTTGCGGCCTGGTCGATCGCGTCGCCCTGCGCAAAGCCGACGCCGATCACGAGGTCGTAGCCCTGGCGGACCAGGGACGCGTAGTTCGGAACGTAGTCGGCGGCCGACGCCGACTCGACGACACGGACGCCGATCCCGAGGTCCTTCTCCGCCCGCTTCAGCCCCTGGTAGGCGAGCTGGTTGAAGCCGCGGTCGTTGAGCTGCCCGACGTCGGTGACGAGCGCGACCCGCACGTCGCTCTGCTTCGTCGTGGTCGTGCCGGGCGCTGCGGCGTTGTCGTCGCCGCCGCAGCCCGCGAGCGCGAGCCCGAGCAGGCCGAGAGCCAGGAGGTTTTTGCTTGGTAGTCTCAAACCTGGTGGCGAAGTCTACGCCACAGGCGCCGCTCCACGTCACGCTCGCCGTCGTCTTCCAGGTGCGAGACGGCGCGCTCGAGGTGCTGATGTGGCAGCGGGCGCGGGAGCCGTTCAAGGGGCGCTGGGCGCTGCCCGGTGGTTACCTCGAGCGGGGCGAGACCCTCGAGAAGTCGATCCGCCGGCACTTAGCCGCGAAAGTCGACGTCCGAGAGCTCGCGCACCTCGAGCAGCTGCAGACGCGGAGCGATCCGAGGCGCAACCCGAGAGGCTGGGAGCTGGCGACCGCGTACGTCGGCCTCGTCCCGTTTGGCCTCGACCCCGAGGTGCCGGAGGACACGGCGTGGCATGCCGTCGGCTCGCTGCCGACCGCGGCGTTCGACCACGGCGACATCGTCGAGGCCGCGCTCCAGCGCCTCCGGGCGAAGCTCTCCTACACCAACATCGCTTTTGCGCTAGCAGCGGCGGAGTTCACGCTCTCGGAGCTCCGGGCCGTGTACGTCGCGGCGCTCGGCCGCGACGTCTCCGCGACGAACCTCCAGCGAGTGCTGCTGCGGCGCGGCGTGCTCGAGCGCATCGGCGCGAAGCGCGAGCCCGGGAGGACGGGCGGCCGGCCGGCCGAGCTCTTTCGTTTCCGCTCGTCGAAGCTCGAGGTGACCGACCCCTTCGCGGTGCTCAGGCCGCGGACTAGGTGAGCCAGAAGATCAGGAAGGCGATCACGAGCACGATCGCCACCACCACCGCGATCAGGCCGCCGACGCCTCCGATCACGAGGGCCGGGGTCCGGGCGCTCTCGCCGCGCGCCGCCTCGCGGACCTCCCGCTCGAGCGGCGCGTCGTCGGGGCGCTTCGGCTCGGTCATGCGCTGGATGCTAACGGCGGGGCCGGGCGACCCCGGCCTCCGTCTGCCCTCCGTTCGAGCCGCGCTGGGGAATCGTCCAGCGATCCGCTAGTAACCCCTCGTACGGAACTTCTAAACGCGCTACGTTCCGGCCGTGGCCGCGACGGTCGAGCTCCGCGACGGCCGTGCGCTCGGCTACGAGGACCTCGGTCCGCGCGTAGGCTACCCCGTGTTCGGGTTCGGCGGGACACCGCATTCGGGCCTCGAAGGTCTTGGTGCTCAGCCCGCCGAATCGACCGGCGTCCGCCTCGTCGTTGTCGACCGCCCGGGTTACGGCCGATCCGATTTTCAGCCTGACCGAGAGCTGCTCGACTGGCCGGGTGACGTCGCTCAGCTCGCCGACGCCCTCGGGCTCGACCGGTTTTCGGTCTTCGGGATGTCGGGGGGCGGGCCACACGCCGCCGCGTGTGCGTACGCACTCGGCGATCGCGTCTCGGCGCTCTGTCTCGTTAGCTCACCCGGGCCCGTCTGGGACCGGCCGGAGCTCCGCTTCTCGCTTCCGCTCCACCGGCAGCCGCTCGTCGAGGTGGCGGCGCGAGACCGGGCCGCGGCGGCCGAGGTGCTTCTCGAAGACTGTCGCCGCCAGCTCGCGAAAGAGCGTTGGTCGGACGATGGCGCCCGAGCGAGCGCCGAGGGGTACGCGCGCGACCTCTTCATCCTGTTCGTCTCGTCGTGGGGCTTCGCGCCCGAGCAGATCTCGGTGCCGACGCTGATCTGGCACGGTGACCGCGACCCTGCCGTGCCGTTCGCGGTCGGCGAGTTCTTCCACCGCACGATTCCGGGCAGCTCGCTGCGCGTGCAGCGCGGCGACGGCCACCTCCTGTTCGCCCGGCACGCCGAGGAGATCCTCGCGTCGCTACGGTAGGCACATGTGCAGAAACATCCAGACGCTCTTCAACTTCGACCCGCCCGCGAACGACGAGGAAGTCCAGGCGGCCGCGCTGCAGTACGTCCGCAAGATCAGCGGGTACACCGAGCCCTCACAGGCCAACGAGGCGGCGTTCGAGCGGGCCGTGGCCGAGGTGACCGACGTGTCCCGCCGGCTGCTGGACTCGCTCGTGACCACAGCACCGCCGAGAGACCGCGAGGTCGAGGCCGCGAAGCGGCGGGCGCGAGCCGCCGAGCGCTTCGCGGCCGCTTAACGAGCCCACGGCCCGACGCCGCCGACGCGCTCGGGCGTGATCCGCAGCACGAGCCCCGGCGGCGGGTCGTCCATCGGCGGGAATGTCACGTCCGGCCCTAGGTAGACGTGCGCGAGCCGCTGCAGGAGCTCCGGTGCTCCACCCGGCTCCACCTGTGCGCGGCCGTGCACGACGAGGTACTCCTTGAGCCCGGGCGGCTGCACCTCAGTCCCTTCGAGGGACAGACTGACTCTCGGGTCGCGCCGAACGTTGCGGAGCTTCTGCCGGTCGCCGAGGTGGCCGGAGACGATCTCGCCATCCTCGAGCCCGACCCAGACGCAAGAGACCTGTGGTGAGCCGTCCGCGTTCAGCGTCACGAGGTGGGCGAGAGCACCGGACTCGATCAACTCGCGTGCGGCAGGCGGCAACTCCACAAGCACCAGCGTAAACTCGCTGCAAACCGTGGCGAGGCGGCATCTGATCGGGCTGCTGTTGGCGACGGAGGAGGACTGGCCGACCGCGTTCGAGACCCTGCTCCAGCGCCTCGGCCCGATCCAGTGGCGGGGCGAGACGCACGAGTTCGTCACCGAGCGCGTCGTCCACGAGCCGTTCGACCTCCGCTACAAGCCGCGCTACCAGCTGATCATCGACCGGCTCGCCTGGTGGTACGACGTCCCGCGCGAATGGCTGAAGAAGCTCGCGCTGATGGACGAGGTCTACCTCCTGAACAACCCGTTCACGTTCCAGGCGATGGAGAAGCACTCGGCGTACTGCGCGCTGATGCGCCTCGGGATCAAGGTGCCGGAGACCTGGCTGATCCCGCACAAGCTGCCGCCGGACAACCCGCGCTACATCCCGATGGCCGAGCGCTACAGCCCCGAGTTCGACCTCGACTTCGTGGCGGAGCAGGTGGGCTATCCGCTGTACATGAAGCCCTTCGACGGCGGGATGTGGGTCGGGGTGACGCGGATCGAGTCGAGCGAGCAGCTCCACCGGGCGTATGAAGCCTCCGGCGAGCGGCTGATGCACCTCCAAGCCGCGGTGGACGACTTCGACGTCTTCACCCGCAGCCTCTCGATCGGGCCGCAGACGAAGGTGATGCAGTACGACCCCGACGCTGACGGCCATTACCGCTACATCGTCGGCGACGACTTCCTGCCGCCCGAGCCGATGCAGGAAGTGGAGACGATCGGAGGGGTGGTCAACGCCTTCTTCCGCTGGGAGTTCAACTCCTGTGAGGTGATCGTCAAGAACGGCGAGGCGCACCCGATCGACTACGCGAACGCGTCGCCGGACATGGCCCTCGTCAGCCTCCACTACTACTTCCCGTGGGCGATCCAAGCCCTCGCGGCGTGGTGCCTGTTCTGCACGGCGACCGATCGCAAGGTCGGCGTGTACCAGCCGACGCGCGACTACTTCGCGATCGGCGACAGCAACCTCTCGTACGAAGAGAAGCTGGAGCGGTACCGCGAGCTCGCGGACGCGTACTTCCGGCTCGACGAATTCGACGAGTTCCGTGCCGAAGCGCTGCCGCACCTCGAGGAGACGATGGTCGAGTACGTGGAGAGCGCCGAGTTCGACGAGCTGATCGTCCAGATCATCCGAACCGAGGAGCCCGAGGAAAAGCAGGAGCGACTGATCGAACGGTCTCGGACCGCCGTCGCGGCGTGGGCCTCGGACTGCCGCGCGAAGGTCTAGCGGGCACCACCCTCCGCTCTACCCGTCATCCGAGCCTGGCTGTCGCAGCGTCGGCGAGGTAGCGCACCATGTGGGCCACCGCAGGCACCCGCCGGTCGCGGAGCCACATCGCGTGGATGGATCGGAACGGCTGGTTATCGCGAACGGGTCTCACGGCGACATCATCATGGCGCGGTGGCAGCGCCAGTTCGGGCAGGACGGCGACTCCTAGCCCCGCGGCCACGAACGCCCGCGCGACGGTGACGTCGTGCACCTCGTGGGCGACGTCCGGCTCGAACCCGGCATCGGCGCAGAGGCGTTCGAGCAGCGCGCGGTAGGGCTGGAAGCCGCCACCCGGCGGAGCGGTGAAGCGTTCGGCCCTGAGATCCGCCAGCCGGAGCGCGCGACGGCGCGCGAGGCGATGTGTCGGCGGTAGCACGACACGGTAGGGGTCATCCGCGAGATACACCTCGTCGAAGCCCTCGTCGCGCCGGGGGCGCGCGTTCTCCAGCTCCTCCCGCACGCGGAATACGACCGCCAGATCGAGATCGCCCGAGCGCACACGTCGCAGCTCCTCAGGCTCCTCCACGTGCTCGAGCCGGACGTGGACGTCGGGGTGCGCGGCCTCGAAGCGAGCGACGGCGTTCGGCACAAATGAGTTGGAGGCAGAGAGGAAGGCGCCCACGCGGAGGCTGCCGCTTTGGAGTCCCGCGACCGCCTGCAATTCGTCCTCCGCGGCAGTGATGTGTCCGAGCGCAGCCTCCGTGTGACGCAGCAAGCGCTTGCCGGCGTCCGTGACGGTGACCGGCCGGGTGCCGCGGTTGACGAGCGTGAGCCCGAGCTCACGCTCGAGCGTCGCGACGTGGTGCGAGACGACCGACTGCGTGTACCCGAGCTCGCGGGCAGCGGCGGAGAAGGAATTGTTGCGCGCGACGGCATGAAAAGCGCGCAGCCGGCGGAGGTCGTGCATCGATCGACAGCATAGATACAAGCATTTACAACTTGTGTTGCATCGATAGAGCGCCGTCGCAATCCTTGCGTTGGAGGGAAGGAAGGTGAGGGAGGTGAGATGGTTCGCGGGATCCATCAAGTGGTCCTCGAGGTAGCTGATCAGGATCGGGCACTGGCGTTCTGGACCGGCCTGTTGGGCTTCGCCCTCGTCCGGGACGAGCGGTACCGCGACGAGCGCTGGCTGGAGGTGCGGACTCCCGACAACACCGTCACGGTGGTGCTGAGTCTGCGGGAGGGCGAAGTCTCGACCGCGCCGAACGAGGTGCCGACGTCGAATCTCTTCTTCTATTGCGACGATCTGCCGGGGACGTACGAAGAGCTGCGGACGCGAGGTGTCGAGTTTCCGCAGCCTCCTGTCCAGCAGCCGTTCGGCTGGTGGTCGATGTTCCAGGACTCGGAGGGCAACCGGTTCGCTCTGACGCCACGCGACGAGACATGACCGCCGCAACGTGCGCTCTCGGAGACTTCGGCTGGGTCGGGCTCGCCACCTCTGATCCGGCAGATGCGAAGGCCTTCTACGCGCGGCTGCTCGGCTGGCAAAGTGAGGATCTACCGGCGGGAGAGCTCGGCACCTACACGATCTTGCGCCATGACGGCGGCGTTGTGGCGATTCTCTACCGACAAACGCGCGAGGCGCGAGCGGCGAGAGCGGCCCCGCACTGGA
The DNA here is from genome assembly GCA_035264165.1 of Gaiellaceae bacterium. Classification (GTDB taxonomy): domain Bacteria; phylum Actinomycetota; class Thermoleophilia; order Gaiellales; family Gaiellaceae; genus JACDAN01. The sequence goes on along the minus strand of DATFQN010000058.1, from coordinate 813 downwards.
CGCCGAACCTCTCCGTCGAGGACGCTGACGCGAGCGCGCTCCGCGCGAAGGAGCTCGGCGGCGCCCTTCTCCGCGATCCCCACGACCTCCCCGGCGCTGGTCGAGTCGCCGCCGTGCGGGATCCGGCCGGGGGCATCGTCTCGCTCTGGCAGCCGAGCGGACGCAGTGGCAGGGAGCTCCTCGCGGACGTCGACGTCCTCCGCTGGCACGACCTCATCACCACGGAGGGCGACCGAGCGAAGTCCTTCTACGGTGAACTGCTCGGCTGGCATTACGAAACCGACGCGAGCGGATCAACGACGGTCATCAATGCCGGCAGCCCGATCGCAACGATCCGCGAGCCTAGAGAACGGGAAGGCGCAGGATCCAGCTGCTGGATCCCCTACTTCCCGGTCGAAAACACCCAACGCGTCCAGTTCGAAGTCGAGGCGACCGGAGGGTACGTCCTGTCCGCACCCTTCGACGGCCCGACCGGGCGCTCCGCGGTGTTCGCCGATCCCCAAGGAGCAAGCTTCGGGCTGCTCGAGGCGGCAAGAGCGGCGTAGAGGTGCCACCTCCGGCCACGGTGAGTTCCGGGCGTTGGGCTCGTCTCTACGGATGACCACACAAGCTCGATCCGATTACAGGGAGGACCCGATATCCGAGAATCCTGAGCTGCCGCAGCCGGGTCTCGGCGTGTGAGCGAGGCACCGAGAGATCCAGAAGCGGTGCGGCTCGTCGACGACCGGGAACCGCAGCCGGCGCTCAGCATCAGGACAACCGTCGCGGTAGCCCAGCTTGCACGAGCCCAGGACGAGCGGCTCGGCGAGCTCT
>DATFQN010000057.1:0-6911 GCA_035264165.1 Gaiellaceae bacterium | reverse complement strand
TGCATGCGGGCGCGCAAGTACGCCGTGGCGCTTCGCGGCGCGTACCCGTCCCTCACGCTCGGCTTTGCCTACCAGGGCAAGACCTTGTCGGAGTGGTACGGCGCCGGCGACGAGCTGTTCGACCGCTGGTGGGATCTCGGCTCCGATTCTGCGGGCGGACTGACGGCCGCCGTCGAAGAGTTCCGGCCGGACCTGATCCACAGCCACAACCTCCCGGACTCGCTGACGGCGCTCGCCCTGGAGCTCTTCGGCGGTCGCATCCCGATCGTCCACGACGTCCACGACCTGCAGAGCCTCAGGCAGACGCCGTACGAGAACGGTTTTCCGCAGCCGGCCGACGTGGTCGAGCTCGAGTGCGCGGCGATCGAGCAGTGCTCGGCGCTCGTGACAGTGTCGGAGGAGCTGCTGGACGAGATCCGCGCGCGCCATCGGCTGACGGCGCCGACGCTCACCTTTCCCAACTACGCGCTGCGGCGCGACCTGCCGCGGGAGCTGCCGCCGGGCGACCGCCGGAACGGCGCGCTCCCGAGGCTCGTCTACCAAGGCACGCTCTCGACGAACGGCGGTCACTACGACCTCCGCGAGATCTTCTCGGCGATCGTCGGCGAGGGTCTACCGCTCGACGTCTACCCCTCGCGCGCTGTTCCGGCGTACGCGGAGATCGCGGGCTTGCAGCTCCATCCGACGCTTCCGCCCGGGCAGCTGCTCGCCGCGCTGCCGGACTACGACTTCGGCTGGGCCGGGTTCAACGCGGAGCTGAACCGCCCGCACCTGGACACGTGCCTTCCGAACAAGGCCTACGAGTACATCGGCTGCGGGCTGCCGGTGCTGACGCTGGGCCACCGCGCGCTCTCGCGGCTGCTCGACGGCGACGGCCTCGGCCACAGCCTCGCGACGCTGGACGAGCTCGGCGGACAGCTCGCGGCGCTCGACGTCCCGCAACTCAGGCGGCGCATCGGCGCCGCGCGGCTCGACCTCACGGTCGAGGCGAACATCCACCGGCTCTGCGAGCTGTACGAGGCGGTGACCTAGTCGTCGAGCTGCGCGATCGTGTCGCGTAGCGCCTGACGTTCCGCGCCAAGCGTCCGGAAGACCTGCGCGAAGCGTTGCTCGCCCTCCGGCGTCAGCCTGAGGTGGACGACGCGGCCGTCCTCGCTCGACCGCTCGCGCCGGATGAGGCCGGCCTGCTCCACGCGCGCAACCAGCTCGGTAACACTGCTCTGCGCGAGCTGGAGGTGGTCAGCGAGCCCGGTGACGGTCGTGCGCTCGCTGAAATCGGGCGCACCCTTGATCTGCAGGAGCAGGAGATACCACTGCGGCGTGATGCCGCACTCGCGCGCGACGAGCTCCGTCTGGCGCATGAACCGCCGGAGGGCGAAGCGGAAGGCGGCGACGGGGGCGGCTTCCTCGGCGGTGGGTGTCGGGGAGGAGCTCACGCGGGCAGGATGCCAGGGTGCACGACGTCTTCGACGCAATCCAAGCGTTCTTCGACACGCTCGCATCGATCCACTGGGGGTGGCTCGCCCTCGCCGTGCTCTGCCATCTCGGGCGGATCATCTGCCGGTCGCGGGCCTGGCGCAACGTCATCGCGGCCGCGTATCCGGATCGGGAGGTCCAGTGGCGTGCCGTCTTCGGCGGGTACGTAGCCGGCGTGGGGGCGAACGCGCTGCTCCCGGGACGCGGCGGCGACGTTCTGCGCCTCTACATCGTCAAGCACCGAGTCGAGAGCTCGACGTATCCGACCCTCGGCGCGACGATGCTCGCGGACGGGATCTTCGACCTGTTCGCGGCGACCTCCCTGCTCATCTGGGCATTGTCCGCGGGCGTCCTTCCCGGTGGAGACGTCCTGCCCAACCTCCCCGCCGTCGACTGGCTCTGGGTCTTCAAGAACCCGGGGCAGTCGCTCGTGATCGCCGGGTTCGTCCTTGCCGTTGCGCTGATCGTGGGTGCGCTGGCCTACGGGCGGATCACGGAGTTCTGGGCCCACGTGCGCCAGGGCTTGTGGATCCTCCGCGACCCGTTGCTCTACCTGCGGCGGGTGGCCGCTTGGGACATGGCCGACTGGGTGCTGCGCTTGACGGCCGTCTTCTTCTACCTCAAGGCGTTCGCGCTGCCGGCGACGGTCTACAACGTCTTCGCCTACCAGGTGGCGGGCAGCCTCTCGACCGCGCTCCCGCTCACGCCCGCCGGAATCGGGACCGAGCAGGCGCTGCTCGTGTTCGTGTTCAACGGCGTCGCGCCCGCGTCGCAGATCCTCGCCTTCAGCGTTGGCGTGAAGCTCGTCACGATCACGGTGAACCTGACGCTGGGCGTGGGCGCCGTCGCGCTCATGCTCGGCTCGCTCCGCTGGCGCGACCGCGTCGAGGCGGACGTGGCGGGGCGAGCGTAACGGGGTCAGACCCCGTGTCGAGGCAGGAACGATTGTGGCTCGAGAATGTGACTCGCGGGAGCGGGTTTTCGCATAGCCACGCGGCCAGGGGCGGCCCTTGTGGAGACGTGGGACGTGTCCCTTCTGTGGACGAGATGTTGCAGTCTCGTCCCGGGGTCTGACCCCGCGGACCCGCGACCCGCTACGAGCCGTTCTTCGTTGCGGTCGCCTCGTCGGGACCGAGCACCTTCTTCCACCAGTCCGCTTCGCGCTGGTGGAGCGTGCTCTGGGCCTGCGCCACGTAGCTTGCGAGCTCGGCTTCCTTCGCGTCGAGGCGCTTCTCGAGCTCGGCCAGCTGCTCCTCGCGCCGCTCCACCTTGTCCAGGCGGAGGTCGACGTCTGCCTCCAGCCTTGCCTCGCGGGTCTCCAGCTCGGCCTCGCGCTCGTCGAGCTCGTGCATCCGTGCTCCGATCTCGCTTTCGCTGTCGGCCAGGCGCTTCTCCTTGCGCTCGACGCGCTTCGATTTGCTGTCGCTGTGCTCTTCGGCCTCGTTGATCGCGGCCTCGCGCTCAGTGAGCTCGCGCTCCCGCTCCTCGAGCCGTACCTTCATCAGCTCGAGATCGCGGCCGGCCTCGTGCTCACCCTCGAGCCGGCCGACTGACGCCTCGCGGCGGTTCAGCTCCGCCTCACGCGCGACCAGCGACGCTTCGCGCTCTTCGACGTTCGTGAGCCGGGCCTCGCTTTCCTGGATCGCGGTGCCGTGGGTGGCGAGCTGCGTCCGGAAGCGCTCCGACTCCGCGCGCAGCCGCTCCTCGCGCTCGTCGAGCGACGACTCGCGCGCATTGAGCTGCTCCTCGGCGGTGAGCATCCGCGTCTCGCGCTTCGCAAAGGTCCGCTCGCGCTCGGAGAACTCCTTCTCGCGCCGCCGCAGGTGCTCTTCGCGCTCGGCGAGACCTGCGGCGCGCGCCTCGGTGCGCTGCTTCGCCTGTCGCTCGCGCTCGCTCAGCTCCTGCTCGGCCTTCGTGAGCTTCTCCTCGCGCTTGTTCAGCGCGGCGAGCCGCTGCTGCGCGTCGGCCGACGCACGCTCGGCCTCCCTGACGGCCTCCGCGCGCGCCTGGAGGTTCACCGACAGCTGCTCGACCGCTGACTGACCGGCGTCCAGCTCTGACTTCAGCGTCGTCAGCCGCTTGCGCTCCGCTTCGACCTCCTTGCGCTCGGCCGCGAGACGCTGTTCGCGCTCACGGAGGTGGGTCTCGGTGGCGGTCAGCTGGGCGAAGCGCTCGTCGACCTTCGCGGCCTCGCGCGAGACGTCGGACTCTTCGGTGAGCCGGCGCTCGTAGGCCTCGACCTGCTCGGCGAGCGCCGCCCGCAGCTCCTGCTCACGCTTGGCCGCCGCCGCCAGATCCTGGCGCAGCGCCTCGACCTCGCTCTCAAGCGCCGCAACGGCGCCGTTGTCGGCGGCGACCGATGCGGCCTCGGCCGCCGCCGGCGGCGGCGCCGCGTACAGATCGACGCGTACGTACGGAGTATCCGTGTTCTGGCGGTCCGTAACATCGGCAGCCGTCACCGAGGCGCCGTCGCGCCGCCGCTGGAGCTGGGCGCGGAGCCCGGTCCCGAAGCCCTGCTCGGTCTCGACCTCGACGGCCTCGTCGGGCTGGTTCTTGTCGGGCTTCTTGGCTGCCATCGTCGTCTCCTAAGTCGCAGTGGTGAAGATCAGAAGACCTTCTCGAGGTTCATGAACGCCGGCCCGAGGATCACGAGGAAGATCGCCGGGAAGATGAAGAGAACCGTCGGGAAGAGCATCTTGATCGGTGCTTTCATCGCCTTCTCCTCGGCGGCGGCCTGGCGGCGCAGGCGCGAGTCGGCGGCCTGCACGCGCAGGATCCGGCCGAGCGACGTCCCCAGTTGGTCAGCCTGGATGATCGCCCGCGTGAAGGAGGAGAGCTCTGGCGCGTCGACGCGGTCGGCCATGCGCTTGAGCGCGTCCGAGCGGCTCTCGCCGATGCGCATCTCGCCGAGCGTGAGGCTGAACTCGTCGGCGAGCGGCCCCTCCATGTGCTCGGTGATCTTCGCGATCGCGCCGTCGAAGCCGAGCCCGGCTTCGACGCTGACCGCGAGCAGATCGAGCGCGTCGGGGAGGTCGGCCTTGATGCGCTCGCGGCGACCGCGCGCCTTGAGCGTGACGAAGTAGTCCGGCGCGAAGAAGCCGCCGGCCGCGAGACCGAGAGTGAGCATCATCCCGGTGGCCGAGCCCGCCATCGAGCCGACCATCACGCCGACGAGGGCGCCGAAGGCTGCGGCCACCCCCTTCGCGGCGAGGAAGCCGGTCGGCGTGATCCGCCGGCCAAGGCCGGCGCCGAGCAGCTTCAGGGAGATCGATTCGAGGCTCGTCCTCGGGTTGATCTTGAGCACCAGGCCCGCGAGGTTCTCACGCATCGGCTCGACGGCCCGCTCGCGGAACTTCTTCGCGTCGAGGGACGAGGCGACGCCAACGAAGCCGTAGTGGGAGGCCCGCCGGATCGAGCGCTCCCGCTCGCGCGACGGCAGGGTTGCGACCTCGCCGATCAGGAAGACCGCGCCGGCGAGGCAGAGGAATGCGAGGAAGAGAAGCATCATCGACAGGTCACCCCTTGAAGGACACGATTTTCTTGAGCAGGAGCGAGCCGATGCCCATCATCGTGAAGCCGAGCATCATCAGCTTGTGGCCCGCGGAGCTGTAGTACAGCGGGGACATGTAGTCCGAGTTCATCAGCGTGATCGCGGCGGCGATCACGAATGGGAGGCCGATCAGGACGTACGAGCCCGCGCGGCCCATCGCCGTCAGGCCCCGGACTTTGCGGATGAACTGCTGCCGCTGCCGGACGGTGTCGGCGACCATGTCGATCAGGCCCGCGAGGCTGCCGCCGACCTGGCGCTGGATCGAGACCGCCGTGATCACGAACTCGAAGTTCTTCGAGCCGAGGCGGACGGCCATCTCTTGGAGTGACTGGTCGATCGGACGGCCGAGCTGGGCCTCGGTCAGCACGCGCTTGAGCTCCTTGCTGGTCGGCGGCCGACCCTCGTCCACGACGGTCTGCAAGCCCTGCTTGAAGCTGTGGCCGGCCTTGAGCGCTGCGGCGAGGGTGATCAGCAGGTCCGGGAGCTGGTTCTCGAACGCCTTGGTGCGCTGACGGCCCTTGAACCAGATCACGAGGAAGGGAATCGCGCCTAGTCCCGCCATCGCGGCCACCACCGCCATCGTTCCCTTGAAGGCGGCGGCTCCGACCAGGCCGCCGACGAGGCCGGCGCCGGCCGTGATGTAGACGAACTCGACCGTCCGCAGCGGCACGTCGGCCCGCTCGATCATCCGGTCGAGAGCGATCCAGTGGCGCGAGTGCCCAAACGTCCGCTCCGTGGCCTTGAAGAGCCCGGCTGCGGCCTGAAGCCGCTCTCGGTCGACCTTCCGCTTCGAACCCTTCGTCTCGCCGAGGTGCGGAGCGAGGCGCCGCTTGAGGCGCGACCCGCGCACGGAGGTGAGCACGAAGGTTCCCGAGAGGAGCACGAGGAAGCCCACGAGCAGCCCCATCAGCTGCGTGCCGAGGAAGCTGTCGTAGAAGTGACGCGGCAGGATCCCGGAGGGGCCGCCGGTCGTCTGAACCGACGCGTCCGCGGGGATCGCGAGGTCGGCGGCGGCGCTGCCGACGCCCTGGAACGTCGCCTTGAGCGCGAGCTTGTCGCCTGCCCGCGCCGCGGTCAGGTACTCGACCCGCCAGGTGCGCCTGAGCTCCCGGGCGATGCCGGCGTAGATCGCGCCGAGCTGCTTGCTCGAGTGGGCGCCGCGGTAGCTGCCGCCGGTCGAGAACGCCAGCTTCTTCAGCGGCGCCGGGTTGAACTGCTTGCTCTCGATCGCCACGACGTACAGCAGGACACCTGCCTCACGCGCAGCCTTGATGGCGTTGGTGAGCGACGCCGTGCTCCGGGTTTCGTTCCCGTCGGTGACGACGATCACGACGCGGCCGTTGTAGGACTCGTTCTCGAGCGACCGTGCCGCCTTGACGACCCCGTCGTAGAGCGTCGTGCCCTGGTGCGTGTCGACCGACAGCGAGCGGAGCGCGCTCTGAGCGTCGGCGGCCATCGGCGAAAACTCGGTCAACATCACCGGCTTCGTTGCGAAGGTGCCGACCGCGACGCGGTCCTCGGGCAGCTTGGCCGCGAGGAACGCCTGCGCGGCCGCGACCGCGTTCGCGAACGGCTGGCCCTTCATCGACTGCGAGCGGTCGACCAGCAGCGCGACGCTCTTCGCGCGGCTGAGGTTCTCCGCGTGCATGCTGGTGACCGCCTTGCCGTTCTCGGTCAGGCGGGGCGACTTCGAGACCGGCACGGAGCTGACGAGCGTCAGGCGCACGCGCGGGTAGGAGGTGGCGTCGACGCCGGTGACCCTGACGCCGGCCGCGGCCGGCGGGACAGCGGCGAGCGCCGCCGCGCCCAGCGCGATGCCGATCTGGATTCGAATCTTCCGCCGAGCCCGGATCATCGCCGCACCTCCGAACGCCCATCGGGTCGA
>DATFQN010000056.1:0-3963 GCA_035264165.1 Gaiellaceae bacterium | reverse complement strand
GCAGCCGCCACCCTGGATGGCGACCCGGAGCACCTCGGCCTCGCCGGCCGGCTCCTGCGCCATCAGCGCGGAGATCTTCACGGCCGCGCGCTCGGTGAGCGTGACGACGGCGTCCTGGGCAGCCTCGCGCGGGGTCTCGATCGTGGCCATGGACAGAGTGTAGCGAGGACGCCCGCGAGCGCGACTTCGTGACACCCGCAACGCGCTTGGCTGCGTGGGTTTCGGTTGGGTTCGTGGCAGGGCAATCGTTACTGCTAGGTTCCACGCGCCGACGCGGGAAGGACGGGTTTTGTTCGACGACTGGCTGCCGTTCGCGATCTACGGGGTCTTCGCGCTCGCGATCCCGGCGTCGATGATCTTCTTCAGCTTTGCGTTCGCGACGCGGCCGTCACGCCGCACCCGCGCGCGCACGATTCCGTTCGAGTCGGGGGTCTCGCAGGGGTCGCCGCAGAAGCAGCGGTTCACCGTCAGCTTCTACCTCACCGCGATGCTCTTCATCCTCTTCGACATCGAGATCGTGTTCCTGTATCCGCTCGCCGTGATCCTGCACAAGCTCGAGTGGTTCGGGTTCGTCGAGTTCGTCGTCTTCCTGGCGATCCTGCTCGTCGCATACGTGTACATCTGGCGCAAGGGTGCGCTCGAATGGCGGTAGGCAAGCCGCTTCGGCAGCTGGGCCTCAAGTCCGAGCGCCTGCTGATGCCCCAGAAGGCGAGCTACTTCCAGGAGGAGGTCGAGAACCTGGAGGAGAAAGTCGGGCTGACGACGGTCGAGAAGGCCGTGCGCTGGGCGCAGACGAAGTCGATGTGGCCGGACACCTTCGGGCTCGCGTGCTGCGCGATCGAGATGATGTCGATCGTCGGGAGCCGCTACGACATCGCGCGCTTCGGGATGGAGGCGTTCCGCGCCTCGCCGCGTCAGGCCGACCTCCTGATCGTGTCCGGGCGCGTGTCGCACAAGATGGCCGCGCCGCTGCGCCAGATCTACGACCAGATGCTGGAGCCGAAGTGGGTGATCGCGATGGGCGCCTGCGCGAGCTCAGGCGGGATGTTCAACAACTACGCCGTCCTGCAGTCGGTCGACAAGGTCGTCGCCGTCGACGTCTACGTCCCCGGGTGCCCGCCGCGCCCCGAGCAGCTGATGGAGGGGATCATCCGCCTGCACGAGGCCGTCCAGGCGGGAGTGCCGCCCGCCTACGACCTGCGGAGCGTCGCGTCCTGACCGGCGTAGGCTCGACGGAGCCGGCAAGGAGTTCCGGCGGGTGGGAGGCGGTGCCGGGGTTCGTGTCCGTGCGCGAGCAGCACGGCGAGACGACGGTTGTCGTCGAGACGGAGCGGCTGCTCGAGGCGGCGGAGTACCTCCGCGACGAGGGCCACTTCAACATGCTCACGGACCTCACCCCGACCGACTACCTCGGCTGGGGCTCGGCCGGCGTCTCCGGCTACATCGGCACTGCTTCATCTTCTTTGGGCGGCGGCCGGAACCTGAACGCGCCGATGACGCAGGGCTACCAGGCGCTCCCGGAAGCGAAGCCGAAGCGCTTCTCGGTCAGCTACCACCTGCTCTCGGTCAGCACCGAGCCGCGCCGGCTTCGGCTCCAGTGCTGGGTCGGCGACGGCGAGCCGGTGCCGAGCGTGATCCGCATCTGGCCGACCGCCGACTGGCACGAGCGCGAGGCCTGGGACATGATGGGCATTCGCATCGAGGGCCATCCGCACCTCCGCCGGATCCTGATGGAGGACGACTGGGAGGGCCACCCGCTGCGCAAGGACTACCCGATCGGCGGCGAGCCGGTCCGGTTCTCGGAGGAGGAGTAGTGGCCGTCGCTCCGCCGCGGCGCCCGCGCCCGCGGCCGCCGATCTACGACGGTTCCCACATCCCGGAGATCCCTTCGATCCTGCAGGTGCCGGAGGCCATCAAGCAGACCGGCGACGTGATGACGGTCAACTTCGGCCCGAACCATCCGTCGACGCACGGCGTCCTTCGGCTCGTCGTCGACCTGCACGGCGAGGACGTGGTCGGCCTCGAAGCGGTGATCGGCTACCTGCACACGGGCTTCGAGAAGACGATGGAGCAGAAGACGTGGTGGAAGTGCATCACCTACCCCGAGCGCATCGACTACGTCTCGTTCCAGAACAACGAGTACGTGTTCGTGAAGGCGGTCGAGCAGCTGCTCGAGCTGGAGGTGCCGCGGAAGGCGACCTGGATGCGCACGCTCCTCTGCGAGCTGAACCGGATCCACTCGCACCTCGTCTGGCTCGGCACCTCGGCGCTCGAGCTGGGCGCGATCTCGATGTTCTGGTACGCGTTCCGCGAGCGGGAGCAGATCCTCGACCTGTTCGAGCTCGTCACCGGCTACCGCATGCACACGAGGTACTTCCAGGTGGGGGGGCTCGCCGAGGACGTGCCGCGCGGCTTCTACCCGGAGTGCCGCAAGTTCTGCGACTGGATGCCGAATGCCCTCGACGACTACCTGACGCTGCTCGACCGCAACAAGATCTGGCTCGAGCGGACGGAGGGGATCGGGCTCCTGTCGGCGCACGACGCGATCGCGCTCGGCCAGACGGGGCCGGTGCTGCGCGCGTCGGGCGTGAACTGGGACCTGCGCAAGGTCGAGCCGTACCTCTCCTACGCCGAGGTCGACTTCCGCGTCCCCGTCTACCAGGAGGGCGACGTCTACGCGCGCTACCGCGTGCACATGGACGAGATGCGCGAGTCGGTGCGGATCGTCGAGCAGTGCCTCGACCGTCTGGAGGGGATGGAAGGGGAGCCGTGGATCTCGGACGACCGCAAGGTCGTCCTCCCGCCGCGGCACGAGCTCCACACCTCGATGGAGTCGCTGATCCACCACTTCAAGATCGTCACCGAGGGCTTCCGGGTCCCGGAGGGCGAGGTCTACGCGACCATCGAGTCGCCGCGCGGCGAGCTCGGCTGCTACGTCGTCTCCGACGGCGGTGCGAAGCCGTGGCGGGTCAAGTTCCGCGCGCCGTCGTTCGTCGCGCTCGAGGCGACGGCCACCTGCATGCGGGACGCGCTCGTGGCGGACATGATCGCGATCGTCGGCTCGCTCGACTCGGTGATGGGCGAGGTCGACCGCTAGTGAACGCCGAGCCGACCGACCTGTACGGCGAGATCCAGGAGCTGCGGGCGCTGTACCCGCCGGGATCGCGGAGCGCGGTCATGCCGGCGCTGCGCCTGGCGCAGGAGCGGTACGGATGGCTGCCGCCCGAAGCGCTGCGCGAGGTCGCGGATGCTCTCGACGTCACGCCGGCCTACTGCGAGTCGATCGCGTCGTTCTACGACCAGTACCACCTGGCGCCGGTCGGTCGGCACCTGGTCGAGGTTTGCACCAACGTCTCGTGCGCCGTCGTCGGCGCTCAGCAGGTGCTGGAGGCGTTCGAGTCCGAGCTCGGCTGCCATGCGGGCGAGACCTCCGCCGACGGCGACGTGACACTGCGCGCGATCGAGTGCCTCGGCGGCTGCGGCTGGGCGACGGTCGTGTCGGTCGACAACGAATACCGCCTGCACGTCAAGCCCGACGACGTCCCCGCGATGGTCGAGGAGCTCCGGGCGAAAGCGGGCAACGGTGCCGACTGAGCAGATCGAAGTCGTGCTCGAGGGCGCCGACGAGCGCGACCTCACGAAGCTCGCCGAGTACCGCGCGATCGGCGGCTACCGCGCCCTCGGCCGCGCGCGCTCGATCCCGCCGGCGGCGGTGGTCGAGGAGCTGAAGGCGTCGGAGCTGCGCGGCCGCGGCGGCGCATTCTTCGCCACCGGCATGAAGTGGGGCTTCGTCCCGAAGCCGGAGCAGAACCCGAACCCGCACTACCTCGTCGTGAACGCCGACGAGTCCGAGCCCGGGAGCTTCAAGGACAACGAGATCCTGTCGCGCGTCCCGCACCGCTTCATCGAGGGCTGCCTGATCACGGCGCACGCGATCGAGTCGAAGCACGTGTTCGTCTACGT
>DATFQN010000055.1:0-12449 GCA_035264165.1 Gaiellaceae bacterium | reverse complement strand
CGACAAGGACTCCACGACGATCATCGACGGCGCCGGCGACTCCGAGCAGATCAAGGGCCGGATCAAGCAGCTGAAGTCGGAGATCGAGACCACCGACTCGGACTTCGACCGCGAGAAGCTCCAGGAGCGGCTCGCGAAGCTCGCCGGGGGCGTCGCCGTGATCAAGGTCGGCGCGGCCACCGAGACCGAGATGAAGGAGAAGAAGCATCGCGTCGAGGACGCCGTGCAGGCCACCCGGGCGGCCCTCGAGGAGGGCATCGTGCCGGGCGGCGGCGTCGCGCTTCTGAACGCGGCGTCGGCGATCAAGATCGACTCGATCGAGGGTGACGAGAAGACCGGCGCGGCGATCGTCGTGCGGGCGCTCGAGGAGCCGATCCGCCAGCTGGCGGCGAACGCGGGCCTCGAGGGCTCGGTCGTCGTCTCGCAGGTGCGCTCGGCCGCGGCCGGCAACGGCCTCAACGTCGACACCGGCGAGGTCGAGGACCTGGTGAAGGCCGGGATCATCGACCCGACGATGGTCACGCGCTCGGCGCTGCAGAACGCAGCATCGATCGCGAAGAACATCCTCACCACCGAGGCGGTCGTCGCCGAGGCGCCGGAGAAGCAGCCGGCCATGGCAGGCATGCCCGGCGGGGGTATGCCGGACATGATGTGACGCATGGGGGAACCGCCTGGTTCCCCCATGAACCCCCTCCTTTAGCGCGGAGGGCTGGGTTTTCAGCGGTGGACGGAGCCGGCTTCTGGCTCGCTCCGTCCACCGCTTTTGTGTTTGTGGGCCTCCCGCCGGGCGAAGCCCGGCTCCGGCGGCGCAGTCGCTGTTGCCCTAGACCCTCTTTGATCGCGGCGATCTGCCGCCGGAGCGCGGCTTTGCCGCGCGGGAGGCTCAATGCGACAGAGAAACAGCCGAGCGGGCGCCCGCGTCGACGGCTCCTGAAACGTGGTGAGCGAGCAACCGTTCGCAAGGAGGGGGCATGTGGGGGAACCAGGGGTTCCCCCACAAGAAAGAGACCGGCTGGGGGGCCGGTCTCTTTCTCTGACGAAGCGGCCCGATGAGGGCCGCTTCATGAGGGGTGGGGAGGTGGGTTGACTCAGGTATCGGCGGGTTTGGGCAGCACTCGTTCCCCCGATTGGGGGAACGAGCGCTCGGCATGCTCACGCCTAGGGCGCGAAGTCTCCGTAGATGTTCTGGTCGAGGCCGCCGGCGTGCGGACAACGATCGCCGCTCCAGCCGGTGGTCGTGTTGCCCTTCTTGTCCGTGGACGAAAGCACGACGCGGCACTGGAAGACGTCCGCCGTGCCCGCATCCTCGTCCTCCGGCATCTCGCGCGGGTCCCGGCCCTGGCGCGTGTTCCGCCAGTCCGTCCAGACGGCGTACGCGTAGTTGCCGAGCGAGGTCACCCAGAGGTAGTCGCCAGCGAACGGCACCGTCCGGTCGGCGAACTGCTCGTAGTTCGGATTCGTGGTGACGTCCGTCACGCGCGTCTTTCCGGTCCACGTCCCGCCGCGATCGGCCGACAACGCGGCGAAGACATCGAGAGACGGAACCGTCGTGCGGTTCGCGCAATTTCCGATCGGACGCGTAACGCTGTAGCAGGCGTCGAATCGGCTGTCCCACCAGATCGTGTGCAGGATCCCGCCGTCGGCGGAGATGTCCGGGAAGATCTGGTGTCCGGTCGGCTGGTTGTCGATGATCGACGGCCCGAGGCTCCCGCCTCCCCCGCCGCCGTCATAGCGGAGGAAGAACGTCGCCGCTTGGCCGCCGGTGCCGAGACCGACCGTGCCGTAGGTCGTGCCGGTCGGCGCGAGCGTGCCCGGCTTCGTCGCGTCGTAGACGAGGTAGACCCACTCGCGCAACCCGTCGAGCTGGTCTGCCGTCGCGCGCACCTGCGTGTCGCGGCGGAAGAACGTGTAGCCGGAGACGCAGTGGGCGTCGAAGTCGCCGCAATCGCGGGCCAGGCCGCCGGGTGCGTCACCCTCTTCCTCGCCGAACGGGTCGTCCGGCTGCAGCTGCGGCTGCGGCATCTCCTCCGGATCGGACTGATCGATGGCATCGGAGCGGATGAACGTCGTCAGGCGGACCGGCGGCGCGAACGTGCGACCGCAGTTCGTGGACTTCGCGAGCCAGATGGCGTCCTGCCCCTGGCCCTGCGCCGCGAACTCGCGGAAGGCGACGTACACGTGGCCGTTGCCGGTGACGGCGATGTCCGGGAACTGCACGTCGTGGATCGACTCGGACAGCTTGATCGGGCTCGAGAACGTCACACCGTGATCGGTCGAGCGGACGAAGTAGATGCCCACTCCGCCGTTGCCGGTGAAGCGCGACCACGAGAAGTACACGTTGCCGTCACAGGCGCCGCCGGTGCGATCGACCTCGATCGCGGTCTTGTCGTTGAACTTTCCGAGCAGGTTCGGTGCGGACGATCCTCTCGCGACGATCGCCGTCCCTTCCCATTCGAGCCCGTCGCGCGCCGAGTTCGGCGCGTCCGGCCCGTCGGGGTTGACGAAGCGCGCGACCCAAACGTCGCCGAACGTCTTGAGCGTCCCGGCCGGATCGTCCGAGCTCTCGGAGCCGAAGAACGCGCGGCCATGGTTGTCCCATGCGATCACGGGGTCGCCGGAGCTGGCCGTGCGCGGCCGCTGCGTGACGTCCGGATAAGACTGATCGTCCGGATACCCCGGAACGAGCGAACTCACCCAGCTCGTGCCGCCGGTCTGTGACCGGTAGTAGCCGAGCCAGATCGGGCCCAGCGGCACTGGGTTGCCGGCGGAATCGGTCTGGTTGTAGACGCCGCAGTAGTCGTTGGAGCTGCCGACGACGACGCTCGTGTTTCGCGGGTTTACGGCGACCGAGGGTTCGTTCTGCCGACCGTGTGCGATCGTGCACTCGGCGAGCGTCCGGTCGGTGTACGGCAGTCCCGTGGCGAGCGTGTAGTTGCTCACGTACCCGGCGCCGCAGCCGGCGTCGGGGTGGCAGTCGTTCGTCAGGCGGGTGTCAGCCGCCGGCGTCGACGCGCCGGCAATCCCTCCGAGACTGAACACCGCCAGAGACGCGAGCGCCGCGAGCGCAGCAAATCTCTTCATCTGGATCTCCCCTCTCCCTGATGGTGTGGGGAGGGACTAATACCAGGTCGAGCCCGGATTAGAAGCCGTATCGCTCCTCTTTCCAGAAGTCGGCTTCGTTGTGGTAGCCGAGGCGCTCCCAGAAGCCGGGCTCGTCGTGGTCGAGGAGCTCGATGCCGCGGAGCCACTTGGCGCTCTTCCAGAAGTAGCGCGACGGGACGACGAGGCGCAACGGCCAGCCGTGCTCGGGGGTGAGCGGCTCGCCGTCGGCCTCGTACGCGAGCAGTGCGTCGTCCGCCTCGAGCGCCGACAGCGGCACGTTGGCCGTGTAGTCCTGCTCGGCGTGGGCGATGACGTAGCGCGCGCTCGGCTTCGGATCCACCAGCTTGGCGAGCTCGCTCCAGTGGACTCCTTTGAAACTCGTATCGAAGCGGCTCCAGCGCGTGACACAGTGGATGTCGGTTGTGATCTCGCGCGTGGGCAGCGCCGTGAACTCCTCCCACGAGAATGTCACCGGGCTCTCGACCTGGCCGAAGACCCGGAAGTCCCACGTCGCGAGGTCCGTCGCGGGGACGGTCCCAGCGTGCAGCACCGGCCATTTCTCCGTCAAGTACTGGCCGGGTGGCAGCCGCGCCGGGTCGTAGCCGGCCTCCTCGACCTTGCGCTCGGCGCGCGACCGGAACATCGGTTCCTACACTAGTTCTCGTGGAGATGATGACGCCCACAGCCGTGGTCAGGCCCCGCGACTACGTGGCGGTCCGAGGACCCGACGCGCGCGACTTCCTGCAGCGGATGGTCTCGAACGACGTCGACGCGGCGCCCTGCTCCGCGCTCCTGCTGACGCCGAAGGCGCGCGTGATCGCGCCTCTCGTCGTCGTCCGCCGCTCCGGCGACGACTATCTGCTCCTCACCGAGCCGAGCCTCGGCGACGCGGTCCGCTCGACGCTGCTGCGCGCTCGCTTCGCCGCGAAGGTCGAGATCGAGCCGGAGGAGCACATGAGCACCGTCGTCTTCGGCGGCGGTGGCGGCATCCCGAACGACGAGTACGGCGTGCCGGCGGTCGAGGTCCTCGACGATGAGACCCCCGCGGATCCGGCCGACCCCGACGAACTCGAGCGCCTGCGTATCGCTGCGCGACGGCCGCGCTGGGGTCAGGAGATCGACGATCGCGTGCTCCCGGCGGAAGCCGGTTTGACCGACACCCACGTCAGCTTCACGAAGGGCTGCTACCCGGGCCAAGAGCCGATCGCGCGGCTCCACCACCGCGGGAAGGCCAACCGCGAGCTGCGTGTGCTCGAGGTCGAGGGGGCGCCGGAGCCCGAGACCGAGATCGTCTACGGCGGTAAGGTCGTCGGTCGCATCACGTCGTCGGTCCCCGGGCTCGCTCTGGGCTACGTGCGCACCGACGTTGCCGCCGATGCGGAGCTGACGCTCGGCGAGGCTACGGCGTCCCGCTGACGGGCTCGCCGGGGTCCGAAGAAGTAGGGCGGCCGGTGGACTAGAAGCGGCGACGCACGGGTTCGGTATGCGCTCGCACGATTGGAACAAGGACACGCTCGTGGTCGGGGAGCGTCGGACGCTCGTCCGCCTCCGCGAGGGCAGGCTGGGCGGCAGCGGGCAACAGCAGCACCGCCGAGACGACCCCGAGCAGCCCGCACAGGAGCCAGAACGCGTCGCCGTTCCACGCGAAGAGCGCGGCGCCGATCCCGGGGCCGAGCATGAACGCGAGGCCGTGAGTCAGGCTCTTGGCGGCCTGATACCGGCCGCGAAGATGGATGGGGGCGATGTCCGCGACGTAGGTCGCCGCGACCGGCGCGTAGACGATCTCGCCGATCGTCCAGATCATGACGGTGAACGCGAGCGCCGCAAGACTCTCCGCCCACGCGTTCAGGGCGAAGCCGAGGCCGACGAGGAGGGAGCTGACGGCCAGAGTCGGGACTGCGCGAAACCGCTGCGTAATCGAGGTGAACGGGAGCTCGAGGAGCACGATTGCCAATCCGTTCAGGGAGATCAGCAGCCCGTAGTCCGAGTTCGAGAGGCCGCTCTCCTTCACGTGGAGCGGGAAGGTGGCAGTCGACTGGAAGTACACGAAGGCGCCGACGACGGACGAAGCGAGGAAGAAGAGGAACGCGCGGTGCCGGGCGATCGTTCGGATGCCCTCTGCGTGCCGCTCTTCGCCGCGGCGGGTGCGCACCCCCTCCGGTAGGGCGACGAGGGTCAGCACTCCGAAGACGGCCGAGCTCAGCGCATCGCCGACGAACAGGTAGGTGAAGGAACGGTCCGCGAGCAGGCCCGCCGCCGCCGGGCCGACGGCAAAGCCGAGGTTGACGGCGAGCCGGTTGAGCGCGAAGGCGGGAAGCCGCTGCCCCGCCGGCACCAGGTCGGCGAGGAGCGCCGAGGACGCGGGCCGGTACCACTCGCCCGTCAGACCGGCGAGCACGGTCAGCGCCCCGATCATCACGATGTCGTCGGCTTGCCAGAGCGCCAGGAGCGTCGCCGCGGAGCTGAACATCGAGAGGGCAATCGCATTCCGCCGTCCCAGCCGGTCGGCGAGGAGCCCTCCGACTGCGGCCGCCGCGACATTGCCTGCGCCGTAGAGGCTGACGACGAAGCCCGCCTCGGCAATCGAGTAGCCCTTCTCCCGCAGGTAGAGGACGAGAAAGACCGCCACGAAGCTGCCGAAGCGGTTGACGAACGAGCCGGCGCAGAGGAGCCACACCGGGCCGGGGAGGGAGCGAATGCCCTGCCGCAGCGTCCTCCGCTCCTCGGCCATTGTCTAACTGAATCAGGTACAGCCGTTGCGGATGCGCCCGGCATGATTCGAACATGCGACCTCTGCCTCCGCAGGGCAGCGCTCTATCCCCTGAGCTACGGGCGCGGGGAGGACCAGTCTAGCGGCGCCAGAACGGCTTCCTGAGCGGCCGGATCGGCTCCTCGCCGAGGGCGCGCGCGGCGGCCATCAGATCTTCCGAGCGCAGGCGCATCAGCTCGTCCCGCTCGAGCGACGCGAGCGCGGCGCCCTGCACCTGGGCGAGCCGCAAGGCTTGCGCGTTCAGCGCCTGCTCGAAGAGCGTCCGCGCGAACCGCGCGTTCCCGAAGCCTTCTCCCCGAACCGGCGTGACCAGGATCCGCCTGAGCGTCTCCTCCGCGTCCTCGCCGAGCACGTACTCGTTGTCCCGCGCGAACTTGTCGGTGATCTGCAGCAGCTCATCGGTGGAGTAGTCCGGGAAGACGATCTCGCGCGCGAAGCGCGAGCGCAGCCCCGGGTTCGAGTTGAGGAAGCGGTGCATCAGCCGGGGATAGCCGGCGACGATCACGATCAGGCGGTGGCGATAGTCCTCCATCCGCTTAAGCAGCGTCTCGATCGCCTCGGGCCCGAAGTCAAGGCGGTCTTCCGAGGTCGAGAGCGCGTAGGCCTCGTCGATGAAGAGCACGCCGTCGAGGGCACGGCGGATCGCTCGCTCCGTCTTGATCGCCGTCAGGCCGACGTACTGGCCGACGAGCCCGGCGCGATCGACCTCGACGAGATGCCCACGGCGTAGCAGGCCCATCGCGCGGTACATCTGCGCGAGCAGCCGCGCCACGGTCGTCTTCCCCGTGCCCGGGTTCCCGAGGAAGACCAGATGCTGGGACGTGGCCACCTCCGGCAGCCCGTGCCGCTCTCGCTCGGCCTGAACCTGCAGGAATGCGACGAGCGCCCGGACCTGCTCCTTCACCGAGTCGAGCCCGATCAGGCCGTCGAGCTCGGCCTGCAGCTCCTCCAGGCTCGGCGCCGGCTCCGGCCGCCGCAGCGCCTCGACCTGATCGGCGAGCCACTCGGCGCCGTCGCCGCCCGGCGTCGTGCGCAGGCGTTCGCTGAGCGTTCGCAGCCCGCGCGAGACCTCGTCCAGCGGATTGCGCGGCATGTTGCTCGGCACGGTAGCTTCCGACGCTCCGATGGCGGAGTTCGGAAAGGCGATCGGCGAGGCGTACGAGTTCGACGGCGATTCGCTCGACCTGGGCAAGGGCGTCTACGAGGGCAAGGTCGTTGCCGAAGCCCAGGTTCGACTGCCGCTCGCGACGTCCAACCGGCACGGGTTGATCGCGGGGGCGACGGGCACCGGCAAGACGAGGACGCTTCAGCTGCTCGCGGAGCAGCTGTCGGCCGCCGGAGTCCCGGTCGTGGCGGCCGACATCAAGGGGGACGTCTCCGGGATCGCGCACCCCGGAGAGACCGGCGGGCCTGCCGAGACGCGCGCTCGACCAGGATTGGCAGCCGACCGGCTTTCCGACGGAGTACCTCTCGCTCGGCGGAATCGGCCCAGGGATTCCGATTCGCGCGACGGTGTCCGACTTCGGTCCGCTCCTGCTCGCGAAGACGCTCGAAGCGAACGAGACCCAGGAGCAGAGCCTCTCGCTCGTCTTCCGCTACGCCGACGAAAACGGCCTGCCGATCGTCGATCTCGCCGACTTGAGAGCGCTCCTCACCTTCTTCGACTCGAAGGAGGGCAAGCAGGAGCTCAAGGGCATCGGCGGCGTCTCGTCGGCGACGATCGGCGTGCTGCTCCGGTCGCTCGTCCAGCTCGAGGACGGCGGCGGCACGGAGTTCTTCGGCGAGCCGCAGTTCGAGATCGCCGACCTGCTGCGGACGGCGCCGGACGGCCGCGGGATCATCTCCTGCCTGGAGCTGCCGGCGGTGCAGGACAAGCCGAAGCTCTTCTCGACCGTGCTGATGTGGCTCCTGGCCGAGCTTTTCGAGCAGTTGCCGGAGGTCGGCGACATCCCGAAGCCGAAGCTGGTGTTCTTCTTCGACGAGGCGCATCTCCTGTTCGCCGACGCCACAGACGCGTTCGTCGACTCAGTCGTCCAGACCGTCCGGCTGGTCCGCTCGAAGGGCGTCGGCGTCTACTTCATCACGCAGACGCCGAAGGACATCCCAGCCGATGTCCTCGCCCAGCTCGGGAACCGGGTGCAGCACGCACTGCGGGCTTTTACCCCGCAGGACGCGAAGGCGCTGAAGGCGACCGTCTCGACGTTCCCGACCTCCGACTTCTACGACCTCGAGGAGCTGCTGCCGCAGCTCGGCATCGGCGAGGCGGCGGTCACGATCCTCTCCGAGAGCGGCGCTCCGACGGCCGTCGTGCACACGAGGCTCCGGGCGCCGCTGGCGCGCATGACCCCGGCCGACGACGTCGACGGCGCGGCGAAGGCATCCCCCCTCTACGCCAAGTACGGGACGAAGGTCGACCGCGCGAGTGCTCGCGAGCTGCTCGCCGCACGAATGGAGCAGCGCGAGCCGGAGCCGGTCGAGGAGGCACCGCCCAAGCGCAAGGAAACGGCGCGGTCAGACGGCGGCGGCGATCCGCTGACGGATTTCCTCACCTCCCGTCAGGGTAAAGCGATGCAACGTGAGGTCATTCGCGGGATGTTCGGGCTTCTGCGCAAGCGTCTCTAGCATCGTCTTCGCGGCGCTCGTGCTCTTCGCCGTGGCCTGCGGCGGCTCGAGCGCGCTCACCGCGAAGTCACTGCAACAGCAACGCGACGCGATCACGTCGGCGGCCGCCGAAGGCGCTCTCCTCGCCGAGCAAGTCGCCGACGACGAGACGACGGAGCCGTTTGCGCGCATCCATTCGGGGGAGCTTGCCGATCAGGCCAAGGCCGCAGCGCAGACCCTGACGAAGGCGCGCGCGCCTGCGGCCCTGGAGGCGAAGCGCCGAGAGGCGGCCGCGGACGCCCGCTCCACGTTCGTCGCACTCGAAGAGCTCCATCGGGCTCCGGACGATCAGGCCGTCGCCCGGCGCGTCGAGGCCGAGTTGGAGCAACTCGCGAAGTGAAGAAGGTCTTCGAGATCGCGCTGGGGATCCTCGCCGCCATCGGCGGCTTCGTCGACATCGGCGACATCGTCTTCAACACCGCCGCCGGCGCGCTGTTCCAGTACCAGCTCCTCTGGGCGGTCGTGATCGGGGTCGGCGCGATCGTCACCTACTCCGAGATGTGCGGGCGCGTCGCCGTGGTCTCGCAGCGCGCAGCGTTCGACGCCGTGCGCGAGCGGCTCGGGTTCGGGGTCGGCCTGCTGGCGCTCGTTGCCGGCCAGCTCGTGAACCTGCTCACGCTCGCGGCCGAAATCGGCGGCATCGCGCTGGCGCTGCAGCTGGTGGCCGGCCTGCCGTTTCGCGTCCTGCTCGTGATCGCCGTCCTCGCCCTCGGGCTCGCGATCTGGGCGATGCCTTTCGAGTGGATCGAGCGCGTGTTCGGCTACATCGGTCTGGCGCTCCTCGTCTTCGCCGTGGGCGCAATCAAGCTCCACCCCGACTGGGGTGGCGTGGCCTCCGGCTTCGTCCCCCACGCCGACACCGGCGACCTCGCCGTGTACCTCTTCTTCGTCGTCGGCCTGCTCGGCGCGGCCACCGTCCCCTACGAGGTCTACTTCTACTCGTCCGGCGCGATCGAAGAACGCTGGACGCCGAAGGATCTGGGCATCAACAAGGCCAACGCGATCATCGGCTATTCGTTGGGGGGTCTGCTCTCGTTCGCGCTGATGATCACCGCCGCAGAGCTGTTCTACCCCCGGGAGATCAGTCCCGAGACGTTGGGCTCTGTGGCTCTCGGCGCCAACGTGCCGCTCGGCGAGCTCGGGCTGCTGCTGGGTCTCATCGGGATCCTCTTCGCCGTGAGCGGCGCCGCGATCGACACCGCGTTCGCCGGTGCCTACAACCTGGCCCAGTTCTTCGGGTGGGAGTGGGGGAAGTACCGGACCGCGGTCGAGGCTCCGAGGTTCACGCTCGCCTGGATGGTGATGCTGGTCCTCGGCTTCCTGATCGTCGTGACCGGCGTCGACCCGATCCAGGTGACCGAATACTCGGTGATCTTCTCCGTCGTCGCGCTCCCGGCGACGTACGTTCCGATCCTGCTCGTCGCGAACGACCGCGCCTACATGGGCAACTACGCGAACGGCCGCATCGCGAACGTCTTCGGGATCTTCTACCTCGCGGTGATCCTGGTCGTTGCGGTCGCCGCGATCCCGCTCATGATCATCAGCAACATGGGGCAGGGATGAGCGGACCCGTCGACCTCGCCCTCGGAATCCTCGACCACCAGCTGCTCGATTCCGAGGGCCGCCGCTGCGGAAACGTCGACGATCTCGAGCTGCAAGGGGTGCGCGAGGGCGCCCCGCGAGTCGAGACGATCCTCGTTGGGCCGCCGGTGTGGCGCGGGCGCGGAGCGATCGGGCGCCTTGCGGCGGCGGTCGCGCGCGGGAGGTCCGTCCGTGTCCCGTGGAGCGAGGTCGAGAAGGTCGATTCGGGCGTGCGGCTCAAGCAGCCCGCCGAGGCGTACGGTCTCGGCCGCGGGGACGCCCGGGCACGCAAGCTCGTCGCCTGGATCCCGGGAGCGGAGCGATGAGGCTTTCGGATCTGCTCAGGGTCGACGTGCGGACGGAGTCGGGCGAAGACCTCGGCCACGTCCACGATGTCCGCGCTGAGCTGACCACTCGCACGCTGAAGATCACCGGGCTCGTCGTCGGGGGTTTGGGCCTGCTCGAGCGGCTGGGAATCGGAGCACCACAACGCGGTGCCCGCATCCGTACGGACGACGTCGTTCCGTGGAGCGCGGTCGTCCGCGTCGATCGCCGCGGCGTCATCGTGAAGGACGGAACGACCGCTCGCTAGCAGGACCCCAGGCCGCCCGGCCGAAGCGTAAGCGTGTGGCCGACGTCCCGGACGCGCTCACGCTCAAGGTCAATCGTGATCGCGAAGGCAAGCGCGACGTCCTCTTTCGCCGCATCGCCCTGGGCGCGATTCTCGTGCTGCTCGCCCTCGGTCTCGCGAACCTCTTCGGCCAGCGCCCATCGACAACCAGTGCCGACGCGCCGGCCGCGACGCTCGAGGTTCATGCGCCGGAGCGGGTGCGCGGCGGCCTCTACTACCAGGCGAGGTTCCGCATCGACGCGATCACGGAGCTCGAGAAGGCGACGCTCGTGCTCGACCCGGGCTGGGGCGAGGGGATCACGATGAACACGATCGTGCCGTCGCCGCTCGGCGAGGCGAGCCGGGATGGGGACCTCGCGTTCGAGCTCGGCCGCGTGCCGGCGGGCGAGAAGCACGTCTTCTTCCTGCAGTTGCAGGTGAACCCGACGAACGTCGGGCACCGGTCGCAAAACGTCCGCCTCTTCGACGGCGAGCGGCTGCTGGCGACGGTTGAGCGAACGGTGACGGTCTTTCCTTAGGTGCTCCACCAGGCAATGTCATCCGCACCTCTGGCGGCTGCAAAGCGGCGCCTGGCAGTAGCCTCGGGCCGCGCCCATATCTCATCGATATGGACGCGTCCCGAGTCCGCACCCTGGCTTGCTTTTCGCTCGCCAGAGGCACGGCAACATCACCTGGAGGAGCACTAATGGACATCGTCATCCGCGCAGTCGTGATGTTCCTCTTCGTCTGGCTCGTGACGAGGGCCGTCGGCCGTCGCGAGCTCTCGACGCTGGAGCCGTTCGACCTGATCCTGCTCGTCGTGATCGGTGACCTGATCCAGCAGAGTGTGACCCAGAACGACTTCTCGGTCACAGGCGGCATGCTCGCGGTGGGTACCTTCGCTGCGATGACGGTGCTGTTCTCGTGGCTCGCCTTCCGGTTCCCACGGGCGCAGCCGGTGCTCGAGGGAGATCCGGTGATCCTCGTCGAGCGAGGCAAGACGGTCGACCGGAACCTGCGGATGAACCGCATCACGCTCGAGGAGCTGGCCTCCCAGGCGAGGCTGAGTCAGATTCCGCACATCGATGACATCGAATGGGCGGTGCTCGAAACGAGCGGGAACATCAGCTTCATCCCGAAGACGGGTTCCTAGACTCCCTCCGTGCCCCTCTACCTGACCGAGACCGAGGTCGCGGAGCTGCTTGCGCCGGCCCCCATGATCGAGGCGGTCGAGCGGTGCTTCCAGCGGCTCGCTCGAGGCGAGATCGACAACCGCCCGAGGGTTCGCCAGAAAGCCGACGGCGGCGCATTCGCGACGATGTCGGCCGTCGACCGCGAGCTCCGGCTGGCGGGCGTGAAGTCGTACGCGTGGGTGCAGGCAGGCACGCCGTTCGTCGTCTGCCTCTTCGACCTCGACGGCGGTGCGCTCGCCGCGGTGATCGAGGCCGACAAGCTCGGGCAGCTCCGGACGGGCGCGGCGAGCGCGGTGGCCGCGAAGTACTTGGCGCGAGAAGGCGCAACGACGCTCGGCGTCATCGGGTGCGGCTGGCAGGCCGAGAGCCAGATCCTCTCCATGCGCGAGGTCCTCACGTCGGTCGAGCGTGTGGTCGTCTACTGCCGCAACGAGGAGAACCTCCAGCGCTTCTGCGAGCGCCTCGGGTGCGAGCCGGCGGAGACGCATCGCGAGGCGGGCGAGCAGGACGTCGTTGTGACCGTGACGACCTC
>DATFQN010000054.1:0-30312 GCA_035264165.1 Gaiellaceae bacterium | reverse complement strand
AAGCCCTCTGACGGACTCGAACCGTCGACCCCCTCCTTACCATGGAGGTGCTCTACCAACTGAGCTAAGAGGGCGCGGTTCCAAGGGTAGCCGGTCTCTGAGTCGGTTTTCGCACTACGCTCCGAGCGGTGAATGAGCGCGAGCTTCAGCGGAAGGCCGAGGTGGCGCAGCTGCTCCTCAACGCCGCCAGGCAGCTGGGGGAGGGTCTCGAGCCGGATCTCATCTACGAGCGGTTTCGCGAGCTCGTTGCCGATGTGATCCAGCACGACGGGCTTGTGATCTCGTCCTACGACGACCGCGATGAGTTGATCCGGTGCGAGTACGCATGGACGGATGGCGCGATGCTCGACCCCCCGAGCTTCCCGCCCCTCCCGCTGAACCGCCAGGGCGGCGGGATGCAGAGCCGTGTCATCGTCAGCGGCGAGCCGGAGCTCTTCAACGATGTCCCGCGGCGCGTCACGCATGTCGAAGGCGTCTACTACAACGTCGACGCCGAGGGCAACCTCCAAAAGATCCCGGAGAGCGGCCCGTCGGGAACGAACGCCGCGATGATGGTGCCGGTCAAGGACGAGACCCATGTCGTCGGCGTTGTCCAGCTCATGACCGATGCCGGTGAGTACACGCTCGCCGACCTCGAGCTGTTCGACGGCCTCGTCGCCCAGATGGGCGCGGCGGTCCGGAACGCCCACCTGCATAAGGAGCAGCGGCGCCTCGAAGCGGCCGAGGCAGCGGCACGCGCGGCGGCAGCCGAGCGTGAGCAGGCCGCGCAGGTGCTCGAAGCTGTCGGCGAGGGGATCTTCCTGCTCGACGACGGCGGCCACGTCCGCTTCTGGAATCGCGCTGCGGCAGTGATCACGGGCAGCTCGCGCGAGGACGTCGTCGGCCGGCAGTTCGCCGAGCTCATCCCGGACTGGAAGGCGCTCGCGGCGGCGATTCCCGTCGCCGAGGAAGGAGCGACCGCGCGCGCGGTCACGCTTCCGATCGAGCTCGAAGGCCGCGACCTGTGGCTGTCGTTCGTCGCCGTCCAGAGCACGTACGGCGTCGTCTATGCGTTCCGCGACGTGACGCGCGAGCGGCTCCTCGAGGAGGAGCGAAGCGACTTCGTCGCGACGATCTCGCATGAGCTGCGGACGCCGATGACGGGCGTCTACGGCGCCGCGAAGACGCTCCTCCGCCGCGACATCGAGCTGTCCGACGATGAGCGTGAGGCACTGCTCTCGATGATCGCGACGCAGTCGGCGCGCCTCGCGCAGATCATCGAAGAGGTGCTGCTGGCCAGCCAGCTCGACCGCGGCGAGCTCCGCATGGAACGCTCGCCGGTGAACATCGCGGAAGTCGTCCGGTCGGTGGTTCAGGCGATGAAGCCTCAACTGCCCGAGTCCACGACGATCGAGGTTGAGATCGACGACGAGCTCGGAGCCGCTTTCGCCGATTCCGACCGCATCCAGCAGGTGCTCGTCAACCTGATCGACAACGCGGCGAAGTACGGCAGCCCGCCCGTGAAGATCTCGGCCGAGAGCGCGAACGGCCAGGTACGGATCATCGTCTCGGACACCGGACCTGGGATCCGGCCGGCCGATCGCGAGCGGATCTTCGAGAAGTTCTATCGCGTGGACCCAGAAGTCTCCCGCGCGGCGCGCGGCACCGGCCTCGGCCTCTTCATCTCGCGGGAGCTTGCGGAGCGAATGGGCGGGCGGCTCCACCTCGACTCCAGGCCCGGCGAAGGCGCCAGGTTCGTCGTCGAGCTCCCACGGCCCGGGGACGATCTTGTCGCCCACATCGCTGCGATCATGCAGCGGTGAGCACCGCCGGCGGGCGCTTAGGTGGCCGCGGCGGGGCGCCGGGCGACGAGCACCGCGAGCACGATCAGGACGACCGCAAGGATCGGCGCAACGATCGACCAGACGAGCGGGAGGGCGCCCGCGAGGGCGCCGGCGCTGATCAGGATCACGGACGTCCACGACCACCGTGGGACGCGGAAGAGGCCGATGAGAATGAGCGCCGCGCCCGCGAGTAGGAAGAGGAGCCAGAAGAAGAGATCGCTGCCGTCGCCGTCGGTGACGTCGGCGATCCAGCCGATGATTCCGGCGGCCGCGTAGCCGACAGCCAGGACGAGCGCTAGCACGTAGGCCGCAGTGGCGAATGCGTCGCGCTGCACGCCTCAAATCTACGGTCGCCGCCGGACGTATTTGGCACCCGTGGCGAGGCTGCGATCATCTGACGATGGCCGCGCCCGCCGTCAGTCTCCCGATCCGGCGGAACACCGTACTCCTGGCCGGCGTGCTCGCAGTCAACTCCGCGGTGCTGCAGCTCGTGGCCGCCGTCTCCTCGCTCACCTTCGTCCTCGTCACCGGCTTCGAGAAGCTGCTCGGACTCGGACCCGCGATCTTCCTCGTCGCCTCGGCGCTGACGGCTGTTCCGGCCGGGCGGCTGATGGACCGCTTGGGCCGCATTCCTGTCATCGCGGGCGGCTTCGCCCTCGGCGCGATCGGCTGTTGGTTGACCGCCCTCGGCACCGCCACCGGCTCCGCCGTCGCCGTCATCGCGGGCTTCGCCTTGATCGGCTCCTCGAGCGGTATCGCGCTTCTCGTTCGGACCGCTGCAGGCGACATGTACCCGGCGGCGCGCCGTGGACGCGGCATCTCGTACGTGCTCTTCGGCGCCGTCTTCGGGGCGATCCTCGGCCCCGCGTTCTTCAGTCCGCTCTTCTCGGGCAAGGAGCTCGACGCTGACGTCCTGACGATTCCCTGGATCGCCGCCGGGTTCATCAGCTGCATCGCACTCGGTCTCGCCCTGGCGGTTCGCCCCGACCCCAAGCGGATCGCCGAGCAGATCGCCCCGGACACGGGCGTCGTCGCGGGGCCGGCTGCGCCGCTCAAGGAGATCATCAGGCGCCCCGGCGTCATCCCGGCGCTGCTCGCCGGCTTCGCGAGCATGGGCGTGATGGTGTCAGTCATGAACCTGACCGGCTACATCGTCGTCGACCACCGCCACCACGCGCAGAACCTGATCTTTCCGATCATCGGCGCCCACGTCCTGGGCATGTACGCGCTCGTCCTCTTCATCGGGGCACTGATCGATCGCATCGGCAGGACGACGGCACTGGTTGGTGGTCTCTCATTGATGGCCGTCTCCTGCGCCGGCCTGCAATTCCTGGAGAGCGTTCCGTCCACAGCCGTCCTGCTGTTCGGCCTCGGCCTCGGCTGGAACCTCTCGTTCGTCGCCGCGACTGCGCAGCTCGCCGACCGGAGCAGTCCCGCAGAGCGCGGAAAGCTGCTCGGCTTCAACGACCTCGGCTCGGCGATGCTCGGCGCGGCACTGGCGCTTCTCGGCGGCGCGGCGCTCGAGGCGATCGGCGTCGCGGCTCTCGCGCTCGGCGCCGCCGCGATCGTCCTGCTGCCGATCGTGTTGATCTACAGGATGGGGGCGGGAGGATTCGAACCTCCGAAGGCTGAGCCAACGGGTTTACAGCCCGTCCCCTTTGGCCACTCGGGAACACCCCCTGGGGAAGGCGCATAGTAGCCATGGAGCGGTTCGACGCTCTCGTCGTCGGAGCCGGCCCGGCGGGATCGACTGCCGCCTTCCGCCTCGCGCGCGCGGGCGCGCGCGTCTTACTAATCGACAAGGCGCGGTTCCCTCGCGACAAGCCCTGCGGCGGCGGGCTCACCTATCGCGCCGTCCGCCTGCTGCCCTTCTCGGTCGACCCCGTCGTGGAGGAGGAGGTCGACATCTTCGAGCTCGGGCTCGGCTACCGCCGACGCTTCGAGCGGCGCACCCGCCAGCCGCTCGTCGTCATGACCCAGCGCCGGCGGCTCGACGCGTTCCTCGTCGAGCAGGCGCAGGAGGCGGGCGCCGAGTTTCGCGACGGCACCACCGTCGAGGGAGTGGAGGCGACGGTCGTGATGGGCGCCGACGGCGTCAACGGCACGACCGCGAAGGCCCTCGGCTTCGAGCCGCACGAGTACGAGGTCGCGCTCGAGGGGAACGTCCCGTACGGTCCAGCGCCGCACAGCCGCTACGCGCGACGGGCGGTCGTGGAGTTCGGGATCGTCCCCGGCGGCTATGGCTGGGTGTTCCCGAAGGGCGACCACGTCAACGTCGGCGTGGGCGGCTGGCTGCACCAGGGCCCGCTGCTCCGGAAGCACCTCTCACGCCTGTGCCGTGAGCACGGCATTCCGGAAGACGCGCTCACCGAGGTCCGCGGCTACCGGCTGCCCCTTCGCCGTCCAGGCTTCACGCCGGCCCTCGGACGAACGGCGCTCGTCGGCGACGCCGCAGGGCTCATCGATCCCGTCTCAGGCGACGGGATCTACGAGGCGCTGCTGAGCTCGCAGCTCGCGGTTGAGAACGCGCTCGACATCATTGCCGGCCGCACCGCCGATTTCAGCTCATACGCAGGGAGATTGCGCAGGGCGCTTGCGCTTTCCGCGGCTGCCTCGTGGCGCGCGAAGCTCGCGCTCGAGCGCTTCCCGAACCTGAGCTTCAGCCTGCTCCAGGCGCCGTACGCCTGGCGGGCGCTCGAGCAGATCCTCCGGGCAGACGTCACGCATCCCGGCGCGATTCGCGGGCCCGGAGGCGCAGCCCTCCGCGCCGCCGAATGGCTCGCCCGGCTCTCCGGGGACCCTGGGCGGGCATTCGCCTAAAGACGAACCCCGAGCCTCCCGATGAACGGCGGGTCGCGGCATGGACCTGAATGAACTCCTTCTCGGCGCGGTCAAGGCCGGCGCCACCGACGTCCACCTCAAGCTCGGCAGGCCGCCGATCCTCCGTCACGACGGCGCGCTCGTCCCCCTCGAGAACTGGAACGCGCTCACGCCGGCCGACCTCGAGTCGGTGCTCGCGGCGATCACCGTGATCAACAAGCAGAAGGAGGCGGACTTCCGCGCCACCGGCGAACTGGACATCGCCTACACCTCGAACGACCTGACGCGCTACCGCGTCAACGGCTTCCTGCAGCGCGGCGCGATCTCGTTCGCTCTCCGCGTGATCCCGAAGGACATCCCCAGCTTCGAGCAGCTGCGCATGCCCAAAGGCGTGCTGCGCCTCGCGGACGAGCACCGTGGCCTCGTCCTCGTCATCGCTTGCGCTGATCGCGGCGACCGGCGCTTCCGCCGAACAACGTGAACGTGGACGGGCCCCGTCGTCGGAAGCCAGATCGTTCTCAGCAACAACCTGACGACGAACGACTTTCCCTGCATCGACACCGTCCCCGTCGGAATGCCGTCGAACGACGCGCTTTATGCCCAGCCGCTGCCGCCGAAGCTGTTCGCCGGCTAAAGGCTTCGCCGCCTCTCGGCCGATAGGAAGTCGGTGGAACTTGCGGTGCTCTCGCTTGCGCCCGGCCTTGCGCTCGGCAGCTTCCTGAACGTCGTCGCGGCGCGGGTGCCGCGGCGGACGTCAATCGTCAAGCCGGCTTCGGCGTGCATGAACTGCGGGACGCCGATCGCCCGGCGGGACAACATCCCACTGCTCTCCTGGGTGCTCCTGCGCGGGCGATGCCGATACTGCGGCGTGCGGATCTCTCCGCTCTACCCCGCTGTGGAGCTGACGACGGCGCTCCTCGTCGCGGCGTGCGTCCTTGACTTCGGGCTGAGCGGTCGCACGGTCGTGGCGGCGTTCTTCTGCGCAGTGCTTGTCGCCGTGACCGCCACGGATATCACGCATCGGATCATCCCGAACCGAATCGTCCTCCCAGCCGCGGCGGTGATCCTGGTAGCGCAGACCGCGCTCGAGCCGAGCCCGCAGTGGGTGCTGGGCGCGCTCGGCGCCTCGGCGTTCCTCTTCGCGGCCGTCCTCGTCTACCCGGCGGGCATGGGGATGGGCGACGTCAAGCTCGCGCTGGCGATGGGCGCGGCGCTCGGGAAGACCGTGGGCGTCGCGCTGATGATCGGGCTGTTCGCCGCGCTCGTTCCGGCCGTTATCCTGCTCGCGCGGCACGGCTCCGCGGCACGGAAGATGGGGATCCCGCTCGGGCCGTTCCTCGCCCTCGGGTCCGTCGTGGCGCTGTTCTTCGGTGAGCAGATCCTCGACGCCTACCTCACGCTCCTCGCCTGACGCCGAAGCTCCGGGCGTCCGCAGGGGTCAAGCCCGATCCCCCGATGCCGATTACCTCGTTTGGGTTATGGAGCTGGAACAGCGGAGCTGCGGAGCGATGCGCCGGACGAGCAGGCCACGCCGACGGCGGGTCCGCTTCGGGCTGCGTTCTCGGTCAACGGGCTCGCTGAGCTCGTTGCCGACGTCGTCGAGCGGACGGGCTTCTCTCCGCCGAAGACGTCGCCACCGTCCGCGCACGGGCACGCACGGGAACCTTTTCCCAGGCGCTGATCGACAAGGGCCTTGCGGCCGGCGAGCAGGTCGCCGCCGCGCTCAGCTCACGCATCGGCATGCCTGTCATCGATCGCGGACGGCGTGTTGCGCGCGTCGGGCGGAGTGGATGCTCCGCCGGCTACGCGAGGCCGGCTTTCCGCCCCAGGTCGCCTACGACGCCTTCCACGCCCTCGACAGCCACATCCTCGGCTTCACGCTGTGGCAGGTCGGCCATTCGATCGCGGATGAGAGCGACCTCGCGAACCTGGCGGGCCAGTGTCTCCGCGGGTTCCCGCCGACGACTACCCGTAACGCACGATCACGTTCAGCAACACCTCGCCGGTTTCGGCCGCGGCAAGCCGGGCGCGTTCGAGCTCGTCCTCGACCTGATCCTCGACGGCCTCGACCACATGCGGGCCTAAGTGTCGGCCGACAGTGCGCGTCCATCCGGCGCCCAGCCAGCAAAACGAGCCGGGCGGCGCTGAGGCCGCCCCGCTCGTCGAGACGTGATGGCCGGGGTCGCTAGCGCCCTGGCTGGACGTGCACGATCATCTTGCCGGCGCTCTGGTCGACGACGCGGATCTGCGTGCCGGAGCTCGGCGTGCGGACCGAGTACCAGCCCGGCTGGTAGCGGCCGACGTGCAGGCCGTCCGCGCCGACGTGACCGTCGTTCGCCGACCAGTACGAGACCGTGTCGTCGAACAGCGGGTTGGCCGCTTGGGCCGGGATCGTCGTCGGCTGGCTGTTCTTGTGCACCGTGATCGACGGGACCGGCTTCAGCCCGAAGGCCGAGTCGAACGACAGCACCCGGTTCCGCAGAAGGTGGCCGTCCGAGGCGTGGAACCACGTCGGGTGCGCATCCACGGGGAGGAGCTGGCCCTCGCCCGGGTGCTCGCCGACGTTGTTGTCCTCGTATGTGCCGTTCCAGTAGTTGACGAGGAGCCCCTCGGCGTAGGGATGGGTCTCGACCCAATCCGGCTTCGAATCGAGGAAGCCGAAGTTGTACGCCGTTGCGAGGGACGCGTCGTAATCGGTGTGCGTCTTGTACTCGGCGATGTAGACGCTCGGGTTCAGAGTCTTGAAGACGCCGTCGATGCGCTCGAACCGCGTGTACGTCCACCCCTCGTTTCCGGTCTCTGCCCCGTCGACGGCGCTGCCGGTGATCGCGATGTCATCGATCGAGAAGCCGAGCCCGACGACCGCCCCGTCAGTCCGGTAGCGGACGCGCAGCAGCTTCGAGCCGGAGCCGGGGAGAGCGACCGACATCGGCTCCCACCCCGTGGACGTGCCGGTGATCCCGCCGCCCAACTGGTTGAAGCCGCTCTGGTCGTTCGCCGGTTCATCGGAGTGGCCGGGGACCTCGAGTGCCGTCCAGGTCTGACCGTTGTCCGACGAGACCTCGATGAATGCGTAGTCCCAGTGCTCCTCGATGTCGTACTTGATCTTCGCCGAAAGCGTGGCGCCGGCCGCATAGCTGATCGGCTTCGTCATCCACGTCTTCAGGTCGTTGCCGGAACGGCTCCAGTAGTAGTACTGCCCGGAGGCCGCGGGCCCGACGTCGAAGGTCTTCGTGAGCTCGGGCAGGACGACGAACAGCGCCTGCGCCTCCTTGCCCTTCACGAAGTTCTGCTTGCTCGCGGGTGCGAGCTGATGCTGGGTCTTCGGGCCTCCGGCGAGCACGGCGTCGTACGTCCGGCCGCCGTCGCAGGTCTCGCACCCGAGCCACCCGAGCTGGAACTTCTCCCAGGCACCCATGTCGACGGGGTCGTCGCCGATGCCGTCGACACCGCCGTCGCCGATGTTGGCGCCTGACGACATGAGCGTCCAGAACGCCGTGTTGTTCTCGGTGCCGCCGGTGTTGCCGGAGGTGTCGTACAGGTCGGGCAGACCGAGGTCGTGCGCGTACTCGTGCGCGAACACGCCGAGGCCGCCGTTCTCGGGCTGGATCGTGTAGTCGCCGACCCACATCCCGGTCAGGTTCGTCGGGATCGTGACGCCGGAGGAGACGCCTCCGCGCCCGACCTCGACGCCCGGGTTGACACCGGGGCCGGTCTCGAGCCCGACCTGGGAGCGATGGCTCCAGATCGCGTCCGTGCCCTGCGACGGGTCACTAGCTGCCTGGTCGCCGCCGGCGTGGACGATCTGGAAGTGGTCGATGAAGCCGTCCGGCTCGCGGAAGTTGCCGTCGAAGTCGGAGTCGTACCGGTCCTCGACGTCGTACGAGCGCAGCTCGTCCTGAATCGAGGCCATCGAGCGGCCGGTCGCCAGCTCGTCCTGCACCCAGTACGCGAGACCGTCGCGGATCAGGAACCAGACGTTCGAGCAGACGATCGAGCCAGAGAAGTCGCGGCCGTACCGCGCCTCGTTGAACGGCACCTGTACCCAGCCGTGGACGCCGCCCGCGATCGAGTACCGCCCCGACGACTGACGCTCGTAGTACGCCTTCATCCGGTTGAAGTACATGTCCTCCTAGTGCGGCCTGTTGTAGTCGGCGTTCCACAGCGTCGAGTTGTCGACGGAGCGGTCAGGCTGGGGGATCTTGTTGTTCTCCGGGCCCTCGTACGTCGCGGCGCTGCCGTCGGCCGGGAAGGCACACGGGTTCGGCGGCGCGGGATCGGTGTCGACGGCGTCGCAGAACGACGCGTGCCGCCGGTTCCCGAACTCGACGAGGAGCACGAAGATCCGATCGGTGCCCTCGCGCGAGAGCTGCACGTACTGCCCCGCGGAAACCTCGACCTTCTTGCCCTTCGCCTTTCCCCGCAGCTTCGCGATCAGCGCCTGCTGGCGAAGCTCGTTCTGCTTCTGGGCGTTCGCGCCCGGAAGGTTGTCGTTGTACGACTTGTACTTGCCGCTGCGCACGTCCCGCTGATCGGGCTCCGCCGCGGCGGTCGACGCGAGCGCAACGACCAGAAGCATCGCCGCGCCCAGCGCATACCAGGCTTTCCTCATCCCTCTTTTCAGCCCTTTGTCGCGCGGCTCCCTCTGAGACCGCACGCAGCAGGGTAGGCGGTAAATAGAGGAACGTCAATATTCGCTCGAAAATCCGACTTTCTCGAGCGCCGCCAGCTCCGCCGGCGTGTTGACATTGGCCAAGCGCGCCTCGTCGAGTTCCACCACGGCGACGTCCAGCTCTGCAAGCGCCTCACGGAGCGCGAGGTGGCCCGCGACGAGGCGGCGCTCCACGACGCTGAGCGCGGATCGTCGGTAGGCGCCCGGCAGCGGGCCGGTCTGCGGGACAGCCGCGTCGCGGCAGGCCTCTGCGAGCGCGCGGAGCTCCGCCTTGCCGACGAGCGGGCAGTCGACCGGCAGGATCACGCAGACGTCGTTGCGCGCCGCGCGGAGCGCGGCGATTACGCCGAAGATCGGCGCCGGCAGATCGCTGCCGTCGTCGAGCACCGGAAACGGCAGCTCCGGCCCGCCGAGCTTGCCGACGGCGATCCGCTCGTCGCACCACGCGAGCGCCTCCCAGGCCCGTTCGGCGAGCGTCTGCCCGCGGAAGCGTGCGAGCGCCTTCGGCGAGCCGAAGCGCCGGCTCGCGCCGCCGACGAGCAGCACACCGCTAACGCTCAACCGCCTGCGCTCCGTCGAGGCGCTCACCCGGCGGCAGCTTCCCCGAGTTGCCTCCGTACAATCCTCGGCCGTGGACGAGTGGCTTGCCGAGGCTCGTGACAAGCTTGCCGCGGCGGCCCGCATCGGGTGCGAGGAGCTCGAGCTCGACGCCGAGACCGAAAAGACGCTGCTCGACCTCGCGCGGATCGCCGCGCACGACAGCGGCGCACGGACGAATGCCCCGCTCCTCTGCTACCTCGTCGGCCGCTCCGGCCTCGCTCCGGCCGATGTGAGCAAACTTTTGCATCGTCCTACGAACTAGGGGTTAACCTCACGCGGTTGGCGATGTCCGACCGCATCGACGACCCGTGGGGCGAGCGGACGCCCTTCGCCGCGGACGGTGACTGGCCCGCCCGCGTCGACGAACACGTCGAGCGAGAGCCCGAACGGTGGGTGCAGTCGGCCTGTGTGCTCTGCTCGAACGGCTGCGCGCTGGACATCGGCGTCGCCGAAGGACGCATCGTCGGCGTTCGCGGACGCGGGGTCGACCGTGTCAACCACGGCCGCCTCGGGCCGAAGGGCCTCTACGGCTGGCAGGCGAACAACGCGCCCGACCGCCTGACGCGCCCGCTCGTACGCCGCAACGGCGACTTGGAGGAAACGGACTGGGACACGGCCATGGCGGCGGTCGTCGAACACGCATGGAGCGTTCTCGAGGAGAGGGGGGCGAGCGCCGTCGGCTTCTACACCACGGGGCAGCTTTTCATCGAGGACTACTACCCGCTCGCCGTCCTTGCCCGCGGTGGGATCGGCACGAACCATCTCGACGGGAACACCCGCCTGTGCACGGCCACTGCCGGCCAGTCCGTGAAGGAGACCTTCGGCTGCGACGGACAGCCGGGGTCGTTCGAGGACGTGAACCACTGCGACACGCTCTTCCTCGTCGGGATCAACATCGCCGAGACGCAGACGGTCACGTGGATGCGGATGCTCGACCGGCTCCACGGGCCCGACCGCCCGAAGCTCGTCGTGATCGACCCGCGCGAGACGCCGACGGCGCGCGAGGCCGACGTCCACCTTGCGATCAGGAGTGGGACGAACGTCGCGGTCCTCAACAGCCTGATCCGTGAGCTGATCGAGAACGGCTGGATCGACCAGCAGTGGGTCGACGGCCACACGGTCGGATTCGAGGCGCTCGTGAAGGCGGTCGAGCCGTACACGCCGGAGCATGCCGCCGAGATCTGTGGCATTTCCGCCGACGACATCCGCCGAGCGGCCGAGATCCTCGGCGGAGCCGAGCGGCTGCTCTCCTTCGTGCTCCAGGGCGTGTACCAGTCGAACCAGGCGACCGCCGCCGCGTGTCAGGTGAACAACATCAACCTGCTGCGCGGGATGATCGGACGGCCGGGCTGTGCAGTCATGCAGATGAACGGGCAGCCGACTGCCCAGAACACGCGTGAAACGGGGTGCAACGGCGACCTACCGGGGTTCCGCAACTGGCAGAACGAGCAGCACGTGCAGGAGCTGG
Organism: Gaiellaceae bacterium; assembly: GCA_035264165.1. Taxonomy (GTDB): domain Bacteria; phylum Actinomycetota; class Thermoleophilia; order Gaiellales; family Gaiellaceae; genus JACDAN01. The sequence goes on along the minus strand of DATFQN010000054.1, from coordinate 18,929 downwards.
CGGAGCTGTGGAATGTCGAGCCACTGCAGATCCCGCACTGGGGCCCACCGACCCACGCGATGCAGATCTTCCGCTACGCCGAGCAGGGTTCGATCACGTTTCTCTGGATCATCGGCACCAATCCTGCAGTGTCGCTGCCGGAGCTCCACCGGATCCGCTCGATCCTCGCCAAGGACGACCTCTTCGTCGTCGTCTCGGATGCATTCCTCAGCGAGACGGCGCACTTCGCGGACGTGGTCTTCCCGACGGCGATCTGGGGCGAGAAGGAGGGGACGTACACGAACGCCGATCGCACCGTCCACCTCTCGGAGCAGGCCGTCGAGCCGCCCGGCGAAGCCCGGACCGACGGCGAGATCTTCATCGACTTCGCGAACCGGCTCGGACTGAAGGACAAGGACGGGGCGCCGCTGCTGAAGTGGCAGACGCGCGAAGAGGTCTACGACGCCTGGCGCGAGTGCTCCAAGGGCCGGCCTTGCGACTACTCGGAGATCACGTACGACAAGCTCCGCGGCGGGAGCGGGATCCAGTGGGGCGGCGAGCGCCTGTACACCGACGGCCGCTTCCCCACTTCCCCGGAGTACGTCGAGGACTACGGCCATGACCTGTCCACGGGGGTCACCTTCAGCGAGGTCGAGTTCAAGGCCCTTGCTCCCAACGGCCGCGCGCTTCTGAAGGTCGCGCCGTACCAGCCGCCGCCCGAGGAACCGAACGAGGAGTACCCGTTCCTCCTCAACACCGGCCGCACCGTCTACCACTTCCACACGCGGACGAAGACGGGCCGTGCGCCGGAGCTGCGGCAGGCGGCGCCGGACGCGTGGGTGGAGCTCTCCGAAGCCGACGCGTCGAGGCTGGGGATCGCGGACGGTGAGGCGGTTCGGGTGGAGTCGCCCCGGGGAGCCGTCGTCGCGCCGGCGCGGATTACCGGAGTCCGCGAGGGCGCGGTCTTCATCCCGTTCCACTTCGGCTACTGGGACGAGGAGGACGGAGCCGGGCCGAACGGACGCCCTCGGGCGGCGAACGAGCTGACGATCACCACGTGGGACCCGGCGTCGAAGCAGCCGATCTACAAGACGGGGGCGGTAAGGGTGGCGAAGGCGTGAAGCTCGGGCTGGCGCTCGAGCGCCTCGTCGACGCCGAGGTCGCCCTCGCCGACGACTTCCGCAAGCTTGGCCAGCGGCACGCCGCCGACCACGACGTCTACCACCAGTCCGACAACTTCGCGAAGCAGTGCGCCGCGCACGTCGATCGGCTCCGGCCGATCGCCGAGCGGTACGGGGCGGATGCGTCGGAGGACGCTGAGCCGGGGCTCTGGGACAGCGTGATGGAGGCTGTGCGCCGACGCGCGTCCGAGGCGACGGGGAGGAGGCCGGAGAGCGGACTGCTGCTCCTGCGCGACCTGCGCGAGCTCTACCTCGCGGCCCACGAGACGCTGATCACGTGGGTGATCGTCAGGCAGGGGGCGATGGCCGTCCGGGACAAGGAGCTTCTTGAGCTGACGAAGGAGCTGCAGCCGGAGACGGACCTGCAGATGAAGTGGGCGCTGACCCACATCAAGACCAGCTCGCCGCAGGTTCTCGCCTAGATCGTCTCGAAGCTGGCCCGGCGGCGGCCCTCGAGCTCGAACAGCTTGAAGAGCGCGAAGGCCGCGGCGGCGTACACCGCGCCGATGCCGAGCTCCGTCCAGACGAGGTTGGCGACCTCGGCCAGGGACGCGCCGTCGGCGATCGCGCGCGCCGCCTCGATCCCGTGCGTCAGCGGGAGCACGCGCGCCACCTCTTCCATCCACTTCGGCAGCGACTCGAGCGGGATGTTCACGCCGCAGAAGAGCACCAGCGAGTAGACGACGAAGTTCGCGAGGAAGAAGACGTCCCGGACGCGAAGCCCCAATGCGCCGACTACGAGGCCGAGCGACGTGCACGCGAACGCGCTGGCCGCCATGACGACTGCGAGCGCCGGCAGCTGTGAGGCGGAGATGTCGACATCGAGCAGCAGCCAGCCGACGGCAAACGCGAAGGCGGAGGTGAAGATCCCGTTGACGATCAGCGGCAGGGCGCGCCCGAGGAAGAGGGGGAGCCGGTTCGCCGGCGTCGCCATCAGCGGCGAGAGCGTCTGCGTCCAGCGTTCGCCGCCGACGGTCATCGCCATCCCGTAGATGCCTGCCATCGAAGAGAGCTGCACCGCGTTCCCGACGACGAAGAACTCGTCGTTGCGGACCTGGGCGAACCGGCCGATGTAGGCGAAGAAGAGCACCTGGAAGATCGGCGCGCCGAGCATGGTGGGGATGTAGTACGACCAGTGCATCCAGTTGAAGAGCGCGCGGTACGACAGGTACCCGCCGATGAAGAAGACTCTGAGGTTCGTCATGTCAGTGAGAGCGTCGCCCGCTCACGCGCGAGCCGCTCGAACTGCTGCAGCGCGAAGTGACCGATCACGAGGTAGACGGCGCCGAGCACGAGGCACATCCCGATCTCCGGCCACGGGTTCCCGGCAATCGCCGCCTCGCGCAACGCGTCGACCCCCCAGGTGGGCGCGAGCACCCACGAGATCGGCAACACCCAGCCGGGAAGCAGCGAGAGCGAGACGAGCAGCCCGGTCACGAGCCAGACGGGGTACTCGAGCAGGTTCGAGAGGGCGTTCGCGTTCCGGTACATGATGAAGGTCGAGGCGAGGATCAATCCCAGCAGCCCCAGCCCGATGACCGTCACGGGCAGCGCGACGACGAACGCGAACGGATGCGCGATTGTGAGCGGCACGTCGAAGAAGAGCCGTCCCCAGAGCAGCGTCGCAATGAGTGAGTACATCCCGATGCTCGCCGTTGCCAGGGTCAACGGAACGATCACGAGCAGGAACGGGGGCGGGACAGCGATCATGTACTCGAGCGTGCCCTGCCACCGCTGCCACTGGATCGCGCCGCCCGAGCCGAACAACGTGGACGACCAGATCCCCATCATCCCTGCCCCGAGCGCGACGTAGAGCAGCGTCCCCTCGCGGGCTCCGACGCTGAACATCAGGTAGGCGACCGAGGCGAAGATGATCGGCTGGAGCACCGACGTGAGGATGAAGAACCCCGACAGGGTGAGGTTCTTCACGTAGAACTTCCAACCGATCCAGATCAGGCGCACGAGCCGGCTCATGACCGCTCCAGAGTTGCATGCCGGCGGCCCTGCCCTTCGAAGAACCGGAGCAGTAGGTAGCCGGCCGAAAGGTAAGCGGCGGAGATGAGGAGCTCCGTGCCGACCAGGTCGATGACGGAGCCAAGGCTCGCCCCGTCCGCAAGCTCCCGTGCCGCCTGGATCGAGTGCGTGAACGGAATCACCTCGGAGACGGCCCGCATCCAGTCGGGCAGCTGCGAGAGCGGGATGTTCGCCCCGGTAAAGATGAGCAGGAAGCCGAAGATGGCGTTCGAGAGCACGGCGTTCTCGCGGATCCTCAGCCCGAGCGCCGCGTTGATCAGCCCGAGGCCGGTGCAGGAGACGGCGGCGACGACGATCACGAGCGCGAGGGCGGGGATCGACGAAGCCGGCACGTCGACGCCGAGGATCAGTGTCCCCGCGGTGAGCGCGAAGGCCGCGACGAAGACGCTGTTCGCGACGACCGGAACGGCGCGGCCGAAGAAGAGCGGCAGTCGCGGGGCGGGGCTGACGAGGATGGCGCCCAGGGTGTTCTGGAACTTCTCGCCGGCCACGAGCTGGCTCATGGCGAAGAGCGCCGGGATTGCCGCGTACTGGATCGCGTTCCCCACGACGTAGAACTCGTCGGACTCGAGCTCCGCCGACCGGCCGATGTAGGCGAAGAGCAGGATCTGGAAGACCGGCGCCACGACGAGGCCTGGTACGAAGATCCAGAACGTCAGCCAGTAGAAGAGCGCGCGGTAGCTCATCAGGCCTCCGATCGCGAAGATCCGGAGCGAAGTCATGACAGCGCCAGCGCGCCGCGCTTCCGAGCCGCGGAGAGCACCCGCTCGAGCATGGCGAGCCCAAGCGCGACGTAGATCGCGCCCAGGCCCAGGCAGAGGAGGAGGTCGGGGAGTGGCGAGCCGCCCAGCGCGGCCTCGCGGATCGCGCTCATGCCCCACGTCGGCGCCAGCGCCCACGAGATCGGCCGCACCCACTCGGGGAGGAGCACGAGCGGGACGAGGAACCCGCCGATCAGCCAGACCGGGTACTCGAACAGGTTCCCCAGCGCCCAGGCCGCCCGGAACCGGACGAACGAGACGGCAAACAAAAACCCGAGCGAGCCGAACGACACCACCGCCCCGACGATCGCCAGTGCGAACAGGAGCGGATGCTCGACCGTGAGGTCGATGCCGAAGACGAAGCGTCCGAGCGCGAGCGTCGCGACGAGGCAGTAGATCCCGATCGTCGACATCGCAAGGGTGATCGGGAGCAGGACGAGTCCGAAATGCGGCGGCGTGGCGACGAGCGACTCGAGCGTGCCGTGCCAGCGTTCACGCTGCATCGCGTTGCCGGCGGTCGTGCTCGTCGCCGACCACATGCCCATCACCGCCGACCCGAGTGCCGCGTAGAGCAGCGTTCTCGGGCTCTCGCTCGCCCGGAAGATGAAGAACGCGACGGTCGCGAAGAAGAGGGGGTAGATCACCTGCCCGATGCCCTCGAAGGGCGAGCGGGAGATCATCTTGAACTGGTAGTACCAGCCGACCGCGAGCAGCCGGAGCGTCTTCACTCTTCCGACACGAGGGCGACGTAAGCGTCCTCGAGCGTCGGCTCTCGCCGCGAGATGCGGCCGACGTTCGCGCCGTTCAGCGCCCCGAGGATCGAGTGTGTGAGCTCGACGTCGGCGCCGGTCTGGACGATCAGTACCTGCGCCTGCTCCCGCTCCTCGACCGAGACCGACATCACGCCCTGAAGCCCGCGGACGCGCTCCACCGTTCCGTCGGGGACGCCAAAGACCTCGACTTCGACGACCGCGCCCTGAGCGACGCCGCGCTTGAGCTCGAGGGGGGTTCCCTCGGCGACGATCTGGCCGCGGGCGATCACCGCGATCCGGTCGCACAGGGCATCCGCCTCGAACATGTAGTGCGTCGTCAGCAGGATCGTCTTGCCGGCCTCGGCGAGCGAGGCGATCGTCGCCCGCAGCTCGCGCGCCCCCACGGGGTCGAGCCCGATCGTCGGCTCGTCGAGGAAGACGACCGGCGGGTCGTGGAGGAGGCCGCGCGCGATGTGCAGCCGCTGCTTCATCCCGCGGGAGTAGCCCTCGGTGCGCTCGTCCTCCCGGCCCTTGAGCCCGACGAGCTCGAGCAGCGACTCGATTCGCGGCCGGATCTCCTTCGGCGGCACACCGTAGAGCTCGGCGAAGTAGCGGAGGTTGTCGTAGCCGGACAAACGCTCGTAGACGCCACGCTCGCCCCCGAAGACGTAGCCGATGCGCTTGCGAACTTCGCGCGGGTCCTTGACGACGTCGTAGCCGAGCACGCGCGCCGTTCCGCTGGTCGGAAGCAGCAGCGTGATCAGCATCTTGATCGTCGTCGTCTTGCCGGCGCCGTTCGGGCCGAGCAGGCCGAAGAGCTCGCCCTTCTCGATCCCGAAGCTGACGCCGCGCACGGCCTCGACATTCATCCACTTGCGCCGGAGAGTCCCGGTGGACGTGCGGTAGGTGCGGTGCAGATCCTGAGCCTCGACGACGGCCATGCCGCCAGATTACCCGGGCCCGAAGCCGCCTCCGCCGGGCGTTTCGAGGCGCAGCACGTCGCCGGGAGCGAGGCCGACGGAGGTCTTCGCGCGGAGCTCTCGGCCGTTCAAGAGATTGCGGCCTGGCGAGCCCGGAGCGCCGCCGCGTGCGCCTGCGGGCGCATGGGTGCGGCGCTCGCTGAGGATCGAGGCGCGGCAGAGTTCGAGCGCCTCGAGCTCGCGGATGACGCCGTCGCCGCCGCGGTGACGTCCGGCTCCGCCGGAGCCGAGGCGCAGCCCGTGGCGGCGAACGCGCAGCGGGTAGGCGAGCTCGAGCGCCTCGACGGGCGTCGTCAGCGTGTTCGACATCGTTACGTGAACCGCCGAAGGGCCGTCGCCGCCAGGGCAAGCGCCTTGCCCGCCGCCGAGCGTCTCGTAGTAGGTGAAGCGCTCGTTCCCGAGCGTGAGGTTGTTCATCGTCCCCTGTCCTTGTGCGGGCACCGGTACGCCCTGCCCGAAGGCGGCGAAGAGCACGTCGACGATGCGGCAGGACGTCTCGACGTTTCCACCGGCAACCGCCGCGCCAGGCTGCGCATGGACGAGGCTCCCGCTGGGAGCGCTGATGTGCACGGGCGCGAAGGCGCCGGCAGAGGCGGGCACGTCGGGATCGGTGAGGCAGCGCACGACGAAGTAGGCTGCGGAGCGCGTCACTGCGATGGGACAATTGAGGTTGCCGTCGTGTTGCGGCGAGGTGCCGGCGAAGTCGATCTCGACCTCGTCGCCGGCGACGGTGACTGCTACGCGCACGTCGAGCTCTCCTTCCAGCGCTTCGACGACGTCCGCAGCCTCGTAGCGCCCGTTCGGAAGACGAGCGATGCCGCCGCGGACGACGCGTTCGGAGTAGGCGAGGAGCTCGTCCATTGCCCCGCGGATGCGGTCGACGCCGTGGCGGCCGCAGAGCTCGGAGACGCGTTGGTCGGCGATGCGATGGGCGGCGAGTTGCGCCCGGAAGTCGCCGAGACGTTCCTCCGGCGCGCGCGTCTGTCCAGCGATGCGTTCGAGCGTGCCCGTCTCGACGCGGATCGGTGGGATTACGACGCCCTCCTCCGCGAGTGTGTGCGAGAACGCCGGCATGCTGCCCGGCTCGATCCCGCCGACGTCCGCGTGATGGGCGCGCGTCACGGCGAAGCCGACGTCGGTGCGCGAGACGAGGGTGATGTCCGGCAGGTGCGTCCCGCCGGAGAAGGGATCGTTCAGGACGTAGACGTCCGCACGTCCCGGTTCGCGCGCGATGACCGCAGCGACGGCGTCCGGCATCGCGCCGAGGTGGACTGGGATGTGCTCTGCCTGCGCCACCATGCGGCCGCCCTCGTCGAAGAGGGCGGTCGAGCAGTCGCGGCGCTCCTTGATGTTTGCGGAGAAGGCGGAGCGGACGAGCGCTGCGCCCATCTCCTCGGCGACGGCGCGGAGCGCGTGGCCCAACACCTGGAGCTCGATTTTCACTGTGTCGTCACGCCTTCGTGACCCTCCACGCGCCACCATCCCTAACCCCCACCCACCCCGGGGGGAGCCAGCACGTGGCGCCGTCGAGCTCCAGCACCGCCGGGCCCCGCGCCTCCTCCGGCTTGCCCGCGGGCAGCTGTAGCGCTGGGCCCGGCTTCACCTCCGCGGTGCGGACGGCTACGAGCTCGAGTTCGCGCGCTCGGTCCGCGTAGCCGTAGCGCTCCTCGTGAAGCCGATGGAAGCGCTCCTCGAGTTCGGGCCCCAGCGGCACCGAAAGCTCGAACGACTGGCCGCGGTAGCGCAGGTCAGCTTCCCCCTCCGCCGGCAGGTCGCGAATCTCGGCGAGCGGACGCACCTCGCTGCGCACGCGATCCCGCCGCTCGTCGCTCACCGCGAGGCCCAGCGCCGAGAGCACGCCGGCCGCGTCCGGCACGAGCACCGTCGAGATCCCGAGCTCGTCCGCCAGCTCACATGCGTGCAGCGGGCCGGCGCCGCCGAACGCGACCAGGGCGAAGTCGCCCGGGTCGAGGCCGCGCTCCACCGAGACGACGCGAAGTGCCCGCAGCATCTCCGCGTTGACGACGCTGACCACATCCGCGGGGTCGAGGCGCTCCAGCGCCTGCTCGGCCGCGGCAACGTCGAGCTCGAGCCCGTCGGCGAGCTTCGCGGGCAGGCGCCCCAGCAGCAGGTTCGCGTCGGTGACCGTCGGGCGCCGCCCGCCGCGTCCGTAACAAGCAGGTCCGGGGTTCGCCCCGGCGCTTTCGGGGCCCACCCGCAGCGCAGCGCCCGCGTCCACCCACGCGACCGAGCCGCCGCCGGCGCCGACTGTGTGCACGTCCACGCTCGGGAGCCGGATCGGCAGCCCGGCGATCGAGCGCTCGGCCGATCGCTCGGCCACACCGCTTGTGATCAGGCAGACATCTGTCGACGTCCCGCCCATGTCGAACGAGAGGACGTCGTCGAACCCCGCCGCCGCGGCAAGCCGCGCCGCACCGATGACGCCGCCGGCGGGCCCGGAGAGGAGTGCCCACGACGCATGGGCGGCGACCTCGTCGATCGTGGCGACGCCGCCCGACGAGCGCATCACGAGCGGCTCGACGAGGCCGGCCTTCCGGCACTCGCGCTGCAGCGACGTCAGATACTTCGCGAGCACAGGGCCCAGGTAGGCATCGGCCGCCGTCGTCGAAGCACGCTCGTACTCACGGAACTCCGGCGCCACTTCGTGCGACGCGACGACATGGGCGTCGGGTAGCCGTCGCCGCAACTCCTCGGCCACGGCGCGCTCGTGCTCGGGCGCGCGGAACGCGAAGAGCAGGCAGACGGCGACAGCCTGCGCGTCGAGCTCCGGAAGGGACTCGAGGTCGAGCGGCTCGACAACACCGTCCGCCCCGACGCGCTCACGCACGCCGAAGCAGCGCTCGAGCGGCACGAGCGGCTCAGGATGCGAGGCGCACAGCCGGTAGAGATGTGCGCGGTTTTGCCGCCGCAGGTGGAGCAGGTGCTCGAAGCCCTCGGTCGCGACGAACGCCGTCCGCGCCCCCTTTCGTTCGAGCAAGGCGTTCGTCGCGACGGTCGAGCCGTGCGTGAACCGGTCGATGCCGTCGAGCCCGACGGCCCGCGCGGCTGCAAGCACGGACTCCGCCTGCTGCTCGGCGGTCCGCACCTTCGCCGTTCGCAGCTCCCCGTCGCCGATCAGGACTGCGTCGGTGAACGTCCCCCCGACATCGACCCCGAGCACGGCCATCCGCCGACTCTAAGCTCGGGGCATGCAGATCGCACTGCGAGGAGCGGCCGGCGAGCCGGTCGACCTCTGGCGGACGCTCGTCTCACACGGCGTCGCCTCGCTGCCACCGTCGGCGCTGGACGAGGACAGCCGCATCCTCACGGTGACCGTCCCCATCCCGCGTGCGAAGCCGCGCACGATTCGAATCCGCGAAGGCGCTGCCGGAAAGGCGCGCGTCGACGTCTTCGGCCCGAAGCCATCGGCGCTCGTGGCCAAGGCCGTTCGGGACGTCGTCGTGCGGATGCTCAACCTCGACGAGGACCTCTCGCCGCTCTACGCGGCCGCCGCCGACGATCCCGAGCTCGCGTGGATCACCCAGGGCTCCGGCCGGATGCTGCGCAGCCCGACGGTGTTCGAGGACGTCGTCAAGACGATCTGCACGACGAACTGCGCGTGGTCGGCGACGGTGCGGATGGTCGGCGCGCTCGTGAACGAGCTCGGCGAGCAATCCGTCGGTCGCTTCGGCTACGCCTTTCCGACTCCCGCTGCGATGGCGGGCGCGCCGGAGTCGTTCTACAAGGAGGTCGTGCGGGCCGGCTACCGCGGCGCGTATCTCCGCGCGCTCGCCGATGACGTTGCGAACGGCTCGCTCGACCTCGAGGAGCTGCTGAACGCGGAGGTCCCCGACGAGGAGGTCGCCGGGCGCCTCCTCGCGCTGCCCGGAGTCGGCCCGTACGCCGCAGCGCACGTGATGATGCTGCTCGGCCGTCACTCGCGGCTGATCCTGGATTCCTGGACGCGCCCGAAGTACGCCAGGCTCAACGGCCGCAAGGCGGCGGACCGCCAGATCGAGCGACGCTTCAAGCGCTACGGCGGCTACGCCGGGCTCGCCTTCTGGCTCTACCTCACCCGCGACTGGGTGGAGGAGTCGGCGCGCTAATGCGGAAGTAGGAACGTTTTCGCGCTTCTTGCCGTATCGTTCGGAGGGTGAAACGCCTGCTCGCCGCGACGTTTCTCCTGCTCGTCACGCTCGGTGTCGCCGCGCCGGACGCAGCGCGCAAGCCTGTTGTCATAGCGCCGGGCGTCACCGTCGCCGGAGTGAGGGTCGGGGGGCTCACGTCGGAGCCGGCGAGGACACGGGTCGAAAAGGCGTTCGCGCGCCCGCTGCGGCTGAGCTTCGGCGAGAAGCGGTGGCGCATCAGCCCGCGCTACCTCGGCGCGAATGCCGCGATCGACGCGGCGGTTTCGCGTGCGCTCAAGGCAGGTCCTCGCGCGCGCGTGTCACTAGAGGTCTCCGCGACCCGTCCGCGGATCCGTCGCTACGTCCAGCGCCTCGACCGCCTGTTCAGTCGCGAGCCGATCAGCTCGGCCGTCGTCGGCGTCAGCGGTGGCCGGCCCGCGTTCAGCGACGCGAAGGTCGGCCTGGCCGTGCGCCGCAACGAGATGACGAACGCGCTGGCGTACATGCTCAAGACGAACCGGCGCGACGTCGTCCCACTCCTGACCGAGAGCGTGCCGCCGAAGGTCACGCCGGAGAACTTCGGCCCGGTGATCATCATCTTCCGCGACTCGAAACGCCTCACGCTCTTCGACGGCCCCCGCGCCGTGCGCACGTTCCCGATCGCTACCGGCCAGGCGGAGTACCCGACCCCGCTCGGGATCTACAGCATCGCGACGAAGCAGCGAGACCCGTGGTGGATCCCGCCGCCCGATTCGGACTGGGCCCGCGGCAAGAAGCCGATCCCCCCGGGGCCGGGCAATCCGCTCGGGACGCGCTGGATGGGGACGACGGCTCCGCTCGTCGGCATCCACGGCACGCCGGACGCCGCCTCGATCGGCTACTCGGCGTCCCACGGCTGCATCCGCATGCGCGTCCCCGATGCCGAGGCGCTCTTCAACGAGGTCGAGGTCGGCACGCCGGTGCTGATCGTGGCGGCGTAGTCGCTACACTGCGCGGCGCCCGGCGGCGTAGCTCAGTTGGTTAGAGCGTCGGACTCATAACCCGAAGGTCGGTGGTTCGAATCCACCCGCCGCTACCTCCCGAGGGATAAACGAGGAAATGGCCACAGGAGTCAGAGTCGGAATCACGCTCGCTTGCACGGAGTGCAGGCGTCGCAACTACCAGACGACCAAGTCGAAGCGAAACACGCCGGACCGCTTCGAGGCGAAGAAGTTCTGCCGCTGGTGCGGTCGTCACACCGTGCACCGGGAGACGCGCTAGATGGCCAGGAACACTCGCCAACAGCGCCGCCGGCGGCGCGAGAAGCGGCAGGTGGCCGCGCCGGAAGAGCAGCAGGGCGTCGCGCAGCGCGCACGCACGCGCCAGCAGGCGGTACGCCCGGCGCCGCAGCCGCAGAAGACGCAGACCGGCCGCCGTGGGGCAGGGGGCGGAGGGCGCCGCTTCATCTCCGAGTCGATCGCCGAGCTGCGGAAGGTCGAGTGGCCGAACCAGCGTCAGGTCCTGACCGGAACGGTCGTCGTGATCATCGCCTGCGGGATCGTCGGTACCTACCTCTGGCTCGCCGACCTCGCGCTCAAGCCGTTCGTCCAGCAGCTCCTGCTCGGCGGCTGAGAACCAAGGGCCGACGATGTTTCGCTGGTACGTGATCAACACCTACTCCGGGCACGAGAACAAGGTGAAGACCAATCTCGAGCACCGGATCGTCTCGATGAACCAGCAGCCTCGCTTCCGCCGCGTCGTCGTCCCGACGGAGCAGGTGATCGAGACCAAGGACGGGCAGAAGGTGCAGGCCGAGAAGCGCGTGCTCCCGGGCTACGTACTCGTGAACATGGATCTCGATGATGACGCCTGGTCGGTCGTGAAGAACACGCCGGGCGTGACCGGCTTCGTCGGCGCCGCCGGGAAACCTATCCCGCTCTCGCAGCCGGAGGTCGACCGCATCCTGCGCACGGGCGTCGCGATCGCCGAGCGAGCGCGCGCCCAGGTCGAGTACTCCCTCGGTGAGTCGGTGAAGGTAACCTCGGGCCCGCTGTCGGACTTCGACGGCGAAATCGTCGACGTCCAGCCCGACGCCCAGAAGCTCAAGGTGCTCGTCGACATCTTCGAGCGGCAGGTGCCGGTCGAACTTGGTTTCGACCAAGTCAAGAAGATCGACTGATGCAGCAGAAACCCGAAACCAAGTTCGCGAGTCAGTGCGGTGTCAGACTTCAGTCTGGCTTCGCCGAACATGAAGTCGACCAAGTCAAGAAGATCGACTAAATGGCGACCACCATCCACCCATCTAGCACTCACTGGCGCGCTGCAAAGCCGCGCCACGCGTCGTCCTCAGTCGCGCCCGTAGCCTCCGGCTACGAACGCTCCCTGCGTCCTAGCCTGGCTTGCTTTTCGCGGCCGGTGAGCACGATCTGGCTGGACGCTGATCGCTGATGGCCAAGAAGGTTCTCACCCTCATCAAGCTCCAGATCCCCGGCGGGCAGGCCAATCCGGCGCCGCCGGTCGGTCCTGCGCTCGGCCAGCACGGGGTCAACATCATGGAGTTCTGCAAGGCGTTCAACGCCCAGACGCAGCAGGAGAACGGCCGGATCATCCCGGTCGAGATCACGGTCTACGAGGATCGCTCCTTCGACTTCATCACGAAGACGCCGCCGGCGGCCGTCCTCATCAAGGAGGCGCTGCGGCTCGAGAAGGGATCGGGCGAGCCGAACCGGGAGAAGGTCGGCCGCCTGACGCGGGACCAGGTGCGCCAGATCGCCGAGACGAAGATGCCCGACCTGAACGCGCGTGACGTCGACCAGGCGATGAAGATCATCGCGGGCACGGCCCGATCCATGGGCGTCGAGGTTGCTCCATGACTCAGCACGGCAAGATCTATCGGCAGGAGCGCGCCGAGATCGACCGCGAGGAGCTCTATAGCCCGGCGCAGGCGGTCCGGACGCTGAAGTCCTGGCCCGAGCGCAAGTTCGACGAGACCGTCGAGGTGCACTTCAACTTCGGCCTCAACGTCCGCCACGCCGACCAACAGCTCCGCGGCACGCTGATGCTTCCGCACGGCACCGGCCGCGACACGCGCGTTGCCGTCTTCGCCGAAGGCGACAAGGCTAAAGAGGCGCAGGACGCCGGCGCCGACGTCATCGGCAGTGCCGACCTCGCGAAGCGGATCGAGGAAGGCTTCGACGACTTCGACGTCGCGATCGCCACACCCGACCAGATGGGCAACGTCGGCAAGCTCGGCCGGATCCTCGGACCGCGCGGGAAGATGCCGAACCCGAAGACGGGCACGGTGACCATGGACGTCGGCAAGGCGGTCAGCGAGGCCAAGGCCGGCAAGCTCGAGTACCGCACCGACCGCGGCGCGAACGTCCACGTCGCAATCGGCAAGCGCAGCTTCGACGAGAAGCAGCTGCTCGAGAATTACGCCACCCTGATCGAGGAGATCAACCGCGCGAAGCCGGCCGCGGCGAAAGGTCGCTACATTCGCCGCATCACCCTGACGACAACGATGGGGCCGGGCATCCACATCGACCCGGCCCGGACGAGGGGCATAGTCGAGGAACTTGAGGAGCAGGCAGAGCCTGTAACGGCATAATCAATTTGCGGTGCCGGAGTTCAGTCTGGCTCCGCGGAACTGGTTAACGCCCGTCGCCGAAGACCGTTGGCAGCTCGCGAGAGCAGAAGACCAGCCGAGGCGCGGCCCAGAAGAGTCAGTCACCTGCCTCTGCTCGGGCCCGCCTGCCGGCGGGCCCGATTCGTTTCGAGGAGGTGACTTAGTGCAGAGATCCGAGAAAGAGAAGGTCGTCGCAGACCTCGTCGAGCGGCTGCGCTCGACCGAGACGCTGATCGTCGCGGACTACCGCGGGCTGTCTGTCACGGACATCAACAAGCTCCGCGGAGAGCTGCTCGAGCACGGCGCTCGCTTTACTGTCGTCAAGAACACGCTGACGAAGCGGGCGGCGGAAGAGGCGGGAGCGGAGGCGCTCCTGGCGTTGCTCGAGGGCCCGACGGCGATCGCGTTCCTCGAGTCCGACGGCGATCCCGTCGCCGTCGCGAAGGCGCTGAATGCGGCGGCGCGCGAGACGCGGGTGCTCGAGATCCGCGGCGGGATCCTCGACGGTGAGGAGATCAGCGAGGCCGACGTCAAGAGCCTTGCGACGCTGCCGCCCACGGACGTCCTGCGAGGCCAGCTCGTGAGCGCCGTCAGCGGTCCCCTGATGACGGTCGTCGGGCTGTTCACGGCCCCGCTCCGCGACCTCGTGAACGTCATCGACGCGCGCATCAAGCAGCTGGAGGAGCAGGGCGGAGCCGAGGAAGCCCAACCGGACGCGCCGGCAGCGGAGGCCGCCGAGCCCGAGCCGGCGGAAGCGGCTGAAGAGCCCGAGCAGGAAACCACAACCGAACAGACACCACAGGAGGAATAGGCATGGCCAAGACAGACACCGACAAGGTCGTCGAGCAGCTGGGCGGGATGACCGTCCTCGAGCTCGTCGAGCTGAAGAACAAGCTGGAGGAGGAGTGGGGCGTGACGGCTGCGGCGCCGGTCGCGGTCGCCGCTCCGGGAGCGGCCCCGGCCGCGGGCGGAGACGGCGCCGCCGCGGAGGAGAAGACCGCCTTCGACGTCGTGCTCGCCAGCCCGGGCGGCCAGAAGATCCAGGTGATCAAGGTCGTCCGCGCGATCACCGGCCTCGGCCTCAAGGAGGCCAAGGACCTCGTCGACGGTGCACCGAACCCCGTCAAGGAGGGCGTGGCGCAGGACGAGGCGGATCAGATCAAGGCGCAGCTTGAAGAGGCCGGGGCGACGGTCGAGGTCAAGTAAGCCGCGGGGGAACCCCGGGTTCCTCCGATCCTCTCGGGTTGGCAGGAAGTAGGCCAACAGAGGGCTTCCGGCGACCGGAGATGTACCCGCTCTAGGAGATGGCCCGGTCACGAGTCATGTCGAGGCTCGTGGCCGGGCGTTCTACGGAGGGTTTGACCCAAAAGCCCGGATAGACTCGTGCCGTGGCGTGGAAGACGCTTGCCGCGCTCGCAATCGTCGTAAGCGGGGCCGTTGCAGCTTTCGCTGTCTACTCCTTCGGTTGGCACGACAACAGCACCGCGAATGAAGGCAGCGCATCGAAACGCACAGACCCCTTCGTGAAGACCGTCCGTGACGCGAGGGGTACGTATCGCGTCTACAGGCCGTCCACGATCCCGAACTGGAGCGGGGTGAAGCCGAGCGTGTAGACGAGGTACAGCGGCAGCACCGTCGCGACCATCTCGGACGAGATGTCCGTGAAGAGGCTGACGAGCCCGAGCAGGACGACGTTCCGGGCCACCTTCGGCCCGATCCGGCGCCTCGCAGCCGCAGCAGCTTTCGAGGGTTGAGAACCTGGTACACCGGCCGGGCACGTTACGTGCCACCGCGGCGACCGTCGGGAATGGAACGAGGGGCGGGCCGCACGCCCCTCGTTTTTACGGCGCGGCGCCTAGGAGCTGCCCTCCACCCGTGAGCCGGCTCCGGCGCTCGCCGCCGTGACGTCCCCCCGCCGTTCGCGTCGAGGCCGTGTTGCGATAGCCACCTGGGAGAGGGCCGCCGCAGAGGCCTCGAGCAACGACCTCTTCATGACTTCCTCCAGCGATGGAACTAACGGCAGCCGGATTGTCCTACGTTGCAGGGAAAAAGGCTAGAGCCAACTTGAAACGCACAAACGTGAACGAGCGCCGGCCGCGGCCCGCGCCGCGCCGCCGCGAGCGCCGAGGCCTCCGCTATACTTCCTGCACTGCGCCAGGGGCGGCCCTTTGCCCTTGCGCAGGCTTGTCCACGTTCGCTAAGCTGGCCGGTTCCGGCCGTCCACGTCCGCGCCTGAGTTCTCCATCGTTCCGAGCCGTTCTCAAGGGAGGCTTCATAGTTGACTAGAGGGGTTGCCGCGCCACGCGCGCGCAAGAGCTTTTCGCGCCTGAAGCACGTTCTCGACCTCCCCAACCTGATCGACATCCAGAAGGCGTCGTTCCAGTGGTTCCTGGAAGAGGGCCTTCGCGAGACGATCGACGACATCTCGCCGATCGAGGATTACACGGGGACGCTCGCCGTCGAGTTCGGCGACTACAAGTTCGGCGAGCCGCAGTTCACGATCCAGGAGTGCCGCGAGAAGGACCTGACCTATCAGGTCCCGCTCTCGATGACGGTCCGCTTCGTCAACAAGGAGACCGGCGAGATCCGCGAGCAGACCGTCTTCATGGGCGACTTCCCGATGATGACGGAGTTCGGCACGTTCATCATCAACGGCACGGAGCGCGTGATCGTCACGCAGCTCGTGCGCAGCCCGGGCGCCTACCTGATGGAGCCCAAGGACGCGACGAAGCAGGTCTTCACCGCGAACCTGATGCCGTCCCGCGGCTCGTGGCTCGAGCTCGAGATCGACAAGAAGGGCATCGTCTACGCCCGCATCGACCGGAAGCGCAAGCTTCCGATCACCACCCTGCTCCGCGCCCTGCCGGAGGAGGACCCCTCGACCGGGTTCAAGCTCGACACGAGCTCGAACGAGGCGATCCTGAAGCTCTTCGACAACTCGATCTTCATGCAGCACACACTGGAGAAGGACACGACGCTGACCGAGGAGCAGGCGCTGATCGAGGTCTTCAAGAAGCAGCGGCCGGGCGAGCCGCCGACGGTGGAGAACGCCCGCAACCTGCTCAACTCGCTGTTCTTCGACCCCAAGCGCTACGACCTGACGAAGGTCGGCCGCTACAAGCTGAACCAGCGCCTCGAGGTCGACGTGCCCGAGGACACCCGCGTCCTGACGACGCAGGACATCCTCGCGCTGGTCAAGCGGCTCGTGGACCTGCCCAAGAACCTGGACGTGCCCGAGGACTCAAAGGACTACGCCGCCGACGCGGCCACGCTGTCGCGTGACGCGATCCGCGGCGAGCTCGACGAGTACGAGGACTTCGGGAACCGGCGCCTGCGGACCGTGGGCGAGCTGATCCAGGAGGCGTTCCGGGTCGGTCTCTACCGGATGGAGCGCGTCGTCCGCGAGCGGATGACGACGGAGGACGTCGACACGATCACGCCGCAGACGATCATCAACATCCGGCCGGTGGTCGCCGCGCTGAAGGAGTTCTTCGGCTCGTCGCAGCTGTCGCAGTTCATGGACCAGACGAACTCGCTCGCCGGCCTGACCCACAGGCGGCGGCTCTCGGCGCTCGGCGCCGGCGGGCTCACGCGCGAGCGCGCGCCGATCGAGGTGCGCGACGTCCATCCGACCCACTACGGGCGGATGTGCCCGATCGAGACGCCGGAGGGCCCGAACATCGGCCTGATCGGCTCGCTCGCGTCCTACGCGACGGTCTCCGAGTTCGGGTTCATCCAGACGCCGTACCGCAAGGTGTCGGGCGGAAAGGTCTCCGACGAAATCGTCTACCTCGACGCCGCCGAGGAGGCGCAGTACACGATCGCCCAGGCGTCCGAGCCGGTCGACGAGAAAACGGGCAGGTTCCTCCACGACCAGGTTCTGTGCCGCTCGAAGGAGGGCGAGGCGGTCATGGCGGCGCCGAAGGAAGTCGAGTACATGGACGTCTCTCCGGCGCAGATCGTCTCCGTCGGGACGGCGCTGATTCCGTTCCTGGAGCACAACGACGCGAACCGCGCGCTGATGGGCGCGAACATGCAGCGGCAGGCGGTGCCGCTGCTGATCACCGACGCGCCGCTCGTCGGAACCGGACTCGAGTACCGCGCCGCAGTCGATACCGGTGACGTCGTCGTCGCCCAGAATCCGGGCACGATCGTCGACGTCGATGCCGAGAAGATCGTCGTCGAGACCAAGGACGGCAAGGACGAGTACGACCTGACGAAGTTCATGCGCTCCAACCAGGGCACGCTGATCCACCAGCGCCCGATCGTCGGCCTGGGCGAGCGCGTCCGCGGTGACCAGGTGCTCGCCGACGGCAGCTCGACCTCCCAGGGCGAGCTCGCGCTGGGCAAGAACCTGCTGGTCGCCTTCATGCCGTTCGAGGGCTACAACTTCGAGGACGCGATCGTCATCTCGGAGCGGCTGGTCAAGGAGGACGTCCTCTCCTCGATCCACATCCACGAGTACGAAATCGACGCCCGCTCGACGAAGCTCGGCGACGAGGAGATCACGCGCGACATCCCGAATCGCTCCGAGGAGTCCCTGAAGGACCTCGACGAGCGCGGGATCGTTCGCATCGGGGCAGAAGTCGGCTCCGGCGACCTGCTCGTGGGCAAGGTCACGCCGAAGGGCGAGACCGAGCTGACGGCGGAGGAGAAGCTGATCCGCGCGATCTTCAAGGAGAAGGCGCGCGAGGTCCGCGACACGTCTCTGAAGGTCCCGCACGGCGAGGGCGGCAAGGTGATCGACGTCAAGACGTTCTCGCGCGAGGCGGGCGACGACCTCTCACCCGGCGTCAACGAGCTCGTCCGTGTCTATGTCGCGAAGAAGCGGAAGATCGCGGAGGGCGACAAGCTCGCCGGCCGCCACGGAAACAAGGGCGTGATCGCGAAGATCGTCGCCGAGGAGGACATGCCGTTCCTGGAGGACGGTACGCCGGTCGACGTCGTGCTCAACCCGCTCGGCGTGCCCAGCCGGATGAACATCGGCCAGGTGCTCGAGACCCACCTCGGGTGGGCGGCGCATCACGGCGTCTTCTCGGAGGACGGCGAGCAGAACGGCCCGACTCCGGTCGCGACGGCTGTCTTCGAGGGCGCCTCGCCCGAGGACGTGGACGCAGCGCTCGTGCAGTGGACGAAGCGGAACCCGGACTCGCCGATCAAGTTCGTGGTCGACGAGAAGCGGCCGCTCGGACGGCAGGCGTCGGGCAAGCTCCGGCTCTTCAACGGCAAGAGCGGAAAGCCGTACGAGAACAAGATCACCGTCGGCTACATGTACATCCTGAAGCTGCTCCATCTCGTGGACGACAAGATCCATGCGCGGAGCACGGGCCCCTACTCGCTCGTCACCCAGCAGCCGCTGGGAGGCAAGGCGCAGTTCGGCGGCCAGCGCTTCGGCGAGATGGAGGTTTGGGCGCTGGAGGCATACGGCGCGGCCTACACGCTCCAGGAGATGCTCACGATCAAGTCCGACGACACCGTCGGGCGGGTCAAGGCCTACGAGGCGATCGTCAA
>DATFQN010000053.1:0-4897 GCA_035264165.1 Gaiellaceae bacterium | reverse complement strand
CGATGACGTAGCTGTCGTCGCCCAGCTGCTCGGTCTTGACGTCGAAGCTCATCAGTTCCCCCGCGACTCGAATGACGATGCCGCGGGAGTCTATCCGCCTTGCGCAGCGGCTTCCGTCTTGAGCCGCTTGATTTCCTGGCGGACGAGCGGCGCGCTCGGGTCGTCGGGCGCGAGCTTCAGAAAGCGACCGTAAGCCTTGAGCGCCGCGTTCACGTCGCCGGAGTTCACGGCGACGTCGGCGAGCTGAAGCTGGATGCTCGCGTCCTGGGGCGAGATCTTGGCGAGCTTGCCATAGGTTCCCTGCGCCTGGCGGTACGCCGTCTGCATGCGGCTGTAGACGTCGCTGAGCTGCTGGTTCGCCTGCTGCTGGATGTCGTCGTTGATCGGCTGGCGGCCGACGAGCTGCCCGAGCGGCGTCGTGGCCGATGGGTCGAACTGGCTCGGCGCGGTAACGAGCTGCGCCTCGGCCTGCACCTGCGCCGCCTGGTTGCGCAGACGCGTCGCCTTGCTGACGTAGAGGCTGGCGAGTTGGCGGACCGCGTCCTCGTCCTTGGGGCGCAGCTTCGTGTACTGCACGAGCGGCTTGATCGCCTCGTCCGCGCGGCCGTCGCGCTGAAGCGCCGAGGCGAGCTCGAGCAGCGCAGCGGCGTCGCTCGGATTCTCCTTCAGCTTCTCGCGCGCATCGTCGACCGACGGGCCGCCGGACGACTGTCCCTGCAGGATGTCGCCGAGCCCGACCCCCCCGCCGGAACCAACGCCGAAGACGACGAAGCCGAGGGCGAACACGAGCGCGAGGAAGACGAACCCGACCTTCGCGTGGCGGCGAAGGCGGGTAAAGAACAGCGTCTCCTCTATGAGGGCGTATTCGCTTCGCGGGCGAGCAGCTGCGCTCGAGCGGCTTGCGCGGCGGCGATCAGCGCGTGCCATTCGCGCGGCCCCTCTCTGCGGTATCGCGGTTCACCATCGACAAGTGTCAAGAGTACGCGCTCGGGCGAGCCGCCGAGGACGATCGCCGCCGTCGCGTCCTCCCAAGGTAGCCAGCTCGACCCCGCCATCGAGACGACCGCGAGGTCGGCGCGCTTGCCGGGGACGAGCGAGCCGGTCTCGCCGTCGAGCCCGAGCGCGCGCGCCGAGCCTAGGGTCGCGAGCTCGAGCGCCTCGGTGGCCGTCAGTGCGTCCGCGCGCTCCGACCGAGCCCGTGCGGCCTGGACCGCCGCGCGCAGCTCGTCGAACATGTCGAACGACGGTGCGGACGCGGGGCTGTCGGTGCCGAGGCCTACGCGGATCCCCGCGGCGCGGAGCTCGGCGAGCGGTGCGATTCCGCAGCCGAGGAGCGCGTTCGAGCGCGGGCAGTGCACAACCGCGACGTCATGCTCGGCGAGCAGGGCGATCTCGTCCGCGTCGACCTTGACGCAGTGGGCGGCGACCATCGCCGGCGAGAGGAGCCCGTGCGCGCCCAGATGCCTGACTCCGGTCGTGCCGGGCGGCGTCGGCAGGACGTCGGCGAAGCGCTCCCACGGGCCGGTGCCCGAGCGCATCCAGCGCTGTTCCGCTTCGCTCTCCGCCAGGTGCGTCGCGACCGGCAGTCCGAGCCCGAGGCATGCTCCGTAGAGCTCGGCCGAGACGGTGTACGGAGCGTGCGGAGAGACACCCAGCCGCACGCGGTCGGAGAGAGCGCCTTCGATGCGGTCGCGGTTCCTGGCGAAGCGCTCGTCGAGCGTGCCGAGGTCGGTGCCGAAGACCTCGAGGTAGACGATCGCGCGCAGGCCCATTTCTGCGCAGGCAAGCGCGGTGGCGCCGCTGAAGCTCGCGTCGCCGACCGTCGTCACGCCCGAGCGCAAGGACTCGGCCGCGCCCAGCCGGGCGATGGCCACGAACTCGTCCCACGCGATCCTGGCCTTGCGCTCGACGTGCACGAGGAGCCACTCGCCGAAGTCCAGCCCGTCGCCGAACCCGCCGTACGTTGCGTACTCGAGATGCGAGTGCGCGTTGACAAGGCCGGGAATGATGGCCGCGCCGGGAAAGCGCTTGCCCTGGCCGAGCTCGGAGGCGGGACCGACGGCTGTGATCCGCCCGTCGGCGATCGACACGGCCCCGTCCTCGATCGGTGCGCCCTCTACCGGCAGCACCCAGTCGGCCGAAATCAGGCGATAGCCGTCAGGACGCGGGGGCTTTGCCCCGGCGTCCGTCTGAACCGACCGGTCGACACGCTGGAGGTCCACGGAAGCGGCCCTCGGCTCAGGTCTCGGTCGCCCAATCGTCGACGGCGGCCGCCTCCCAGCGTCGCTCCATCAGCACGGCCAGCCAGATCGAGACCTCGAAGAGCAGCAGGAGCGGCAGCGTCTCGAAGGCGAGCGAGACCGGGTCGACCGTCGGCAGGAGAACGGCGAAGAGCACGACGAGGAAGACACCCATCCTGCGGTTGCGGCGTAGCCGGTCCGCCGTCAGGACGCGGAGGCGCACGAGCGCGAGCACGAAGATCGGCATCTCGAACGCCAGCCCCATGCCGACGAGCACGAGCGAGACGAACGAGAAGTAGTAGCTCGCTCGCACCTGCGCGTTGAAGAGGTCGCCGTTGAAGTCGATCAGGAAGGCGAGGGCACGCGGGAGGACGACGAAGTACCCGAAGGCGACGCCGAGGGCGAACAGGCCCGTCGCGATCAGGACGAAGCCCGACACCACCCGCTGCATTCCCTCCTCGACCGCCGGGGCCAGAAACGCCCAGAGCTGGTAGAGGACGACGGGCAGCGCGAGCGCGAAGGCCGCGTACATGCTGACCTTGATGCTCGTGAAGAACGGCTCCGTGACACCGAGCGTCACGAGCTTGTACTCGTCGGGAAGCGGTTCGCTCAGCCAGCCGATGAGGCGCTCGTTGAACGCGAACGCGACGACGAATGCGACGGCGACGGAGCCGAGGGCCACGAGCAGCCGCGTGCGCAGCTCGCCGAGGTGTTCGACGAGCGTCGCCTCCTCGCCGTGGCCGAGGCGCCGGGGGAGCATCCGCCGGATCAGGGCGTGAGCCTCATTCCGACGTGTCGGGTCGCCCTGACCCGGCGATCACGTTCGCTTCTAGGTCTCGCGCTCGCGCGGAGCGGCGCCGACGGGCTCGTCGGCGCGTGGCAGTTCGCGCGGCTCGTCGTCGTCGTCGTCGTCGTCGTCCTTGCCGCTGATGGAGTCCTTGAACTCGCGCATGCCTTTACCGAGCGAGCGGCCCATCTCCGGCAGCCGCTTCGGCCCGAAGACCAGCAGCGCGACCAGGAGGAGGATGGCGATCTCCCAGATCCCGATCCCGAACGGCACCCGGCGAGCATAGCACCCCCTTGGCGCGCATCCGGGGCCGTGCGGGGGCCCCCGGGCGTGACCCCGTCAGCGGCTATCATGGTCGCACGAGCGGGGTCGCGAATCCCGCTGTTTCCACGGAAAGAGGACGCACGAAGTGGCATTGCTGGAGCTGCGAAACCTGCACGTCGCGCTCGAGGACGGCACCGAGATCGTCAAGGGCGTCGATCTCGCCGTCGACAGCGGCGAAGTGCACGCCGTCATGGGCCCGAACGGCTCGGGCAAGTCGACGCTCGCGTACGCCGTCATGGGGCATCCGGCCTACGAGATCAGCGAGGGCCAGATCCTGCTCGACGGCGAGGACGTGACCGAGCTCGCCGCGGACGAGCGTGCCCAGCGCGGGCTCTTCCTCGCGTTCCAGTACCCACACGCCGTGCCGGGCGTCACGGTGACGAGTTTCCTGCGCTCCGCGATCAACGCGATCCGGAAGGCGCGGAACGGCGGCACCGACGACCCGATCCCGGTCAAGGAGTTCCGCACGGAGATGCTCGCCGCGATGGAGCGCCTGCGCGTCCCGCGCGAGCTCGCCCAGCGCTACATCAACGACGGCTTCTCCGGCGGCGAGAAGAAGCGCGTCGAGATCCTCCAGATGGCGCTGCTGAAGCCGCGCGTCGCGGTGCTCGACGAGACCGATTCCGGGCTCGACATCGACGCGCTGCGGATCGTCGCCGCAGGCGTGCGCGACCTGGTCGGCGCCGATCTCGGCGCGCTCGTGATCACGCACTACCAGCGCATCCTCGAGCACATCACGCCCGACTTCGTGCATGTGTTCGTAGGCGGGCGTATCGTGGAAGAAGGCGGCCCGGAGCTCGCGCACAAGCTCGAGGCCGAAGGTTATGAAGCGTTCGTCCCAGAGGAGGTGACGACCAGTGGCGTTGACTGAGACTGAGGTCGTCCGTGGAATCGGCTCCGACTACGAGGTCAAGTACGGCTTCCACGTTCCCGAGGACTACTTCTTCAAGTCGGGCCGTGGTCTCTCGCACGAGCTCGTCGACGCGATCTCGAGCCACAAGGACGAGCCGGACTGGATGCGGAAGTTCCGGCACAAGAGCCTGGACTACTTCCTTGCGCGCCCGCTGCCGCGCTGGGGCGGCGACCTCACGACCATCGATTTCGAGAACATCTACTACTACATCAGGCCGACCGAGAAGCAGGCCAAGTCCTGGGACGACCTGCCGAACGACATCCGGGACACGTGGGACAAGCTCGGGATCCCGGAGGCGGAGAAGAAGTACCTGGCCGGCGTCGGCGCGCAGTACGAGTCGGAGGTCGTCTACCACAAGCTCCAGGAGGAGCTCGAGCGCCAGGGTGTGCTCTTCCTCGACATGGACTCGGGTCTCCGCGAGCAGGAGGAGCTCGTCAAGCAGTACTTCGGGACGATCATCCCGCAGAACGACAACAAGTTCGCCGCGCTCAACTCGGCCGTCTGGTCGGGCGGCTCGTTCATCTACGTACCGCCGGGCGTCAGGGTCGAGATGCCGCTCCAGGCCTACTTCCGGATCAACGCCGAGAACATGGGCCAGTTCGAGCGCACGCTCATCCTCGTCGACGAGGGCGC
>DATFQN010000052.1:0-10938 GCA_035264165.1 Gaiellaceae bacterium | reverse complement strand
AGCGCGCGCGCGACGATCACGCTCATCGCGTAGTCGAGGAAGCTCGAGCGCATCTCCTGCTCGAGCTCGCGCGGCTCGATCCGGCCCGGCCCTAGCGGTTCGACCGTGGACATCGCTCGCTCCTAGACGTCGAGGAAGCGCACGTCTTTCGCGTTCTTCTCGATGAACTCGCGGCGCGGCTCGACCTGGTCGCCCATCAGCGTCGAGAAGACCAGATCGGCGGCGGCGGCGTCCTCCACGTCGACGCGGATCAGCATCCGCTTGGCCGGGTTCATCGTCGTCTCCCAGAGCTCGGCCGCATCCATCTCGCCGAGGCCCTTGAAGCGGCTGACCTGGATGCCCTCCTTCGCCAGCTCGATCGCCGCCGGCCGGAGGTCGTCGAAGCTCTCGGCCTCCCGCGTCTTCTTGCGGAAGGTGACCGTGAACGGCGGCGCGCCGACGGCGTCGACAAGCTTCGCGTACGCCCGCCGCAGGCCCGCATAGGCCGGCGAGCGCAGCAGCTCGGCCGGGACGGTGATGTTCGAGGCGGCGTTCGTCTCGCGCTCGACGACGCGCAGCTGCACGCCGTCGTCGCCGCGTTCGACGAGCGATACCTCGTAGCCGTTGGCCGGCATCTTCGCGATCGCCTCGGCGATGTCGGCGATGTCGGCGATGTCCGTCTCCACCAGCCGGTGAGCGACGACGAAAGTGCTCGCGACCGGACCGAAGTCGGCACGCAACCGTGAGGCCCAGCCGTCGAACTCGTGCAGGGCGCGGACGTAGCGGCCCCAGCGTGCCTCCGTGAGCTTCTGGACGCTCTCGTCGCGCGCTCGCACGTCCATGTCCTTGACGCGCTCGCGGACGAGCAGCTCCTCGAACTGCGACTCCTTCTCGACGTACTGCTCCTGGTTGCCGACCTTCACGCGGTAGAGCGGCGGCACGGCGATGTAGACATGGCCGCGATCGACGAGCTCCGGCATCTGCCGGTACAGGAAGGTCAGGATCAGCGTGCGGATGTGCGAGCCGTCGACGTCGGCGTCGGTCATGACGATCACGCGGTGGTAGCGGAGCTTGGCGATGTCGAGCTCGTCGCCGATCCCCGTGCCGATCGCCGTGATCATCGACTGGATCTCGGTATTCGAGAGCACCTTGTTGATGCGATTCTTCTCCGAGTTGATGACCTTGCCTCGGAGCGGCAGGATCGCCTGGAAGGTCCGGTCGCGCCCGTCGACCGCGGAGCCGCCGGCCGAGGCACCCTCGACCAGGAAGAGCTCGGCCAGCTCGGGGTCGGAGATCTGGCAGTCCGCGAGCCGGCCCGGCAGTGAGGCGCCGTCGAGCGCCCCCTTGCGACGCGTCAGCTCACGCGCCTTGCGAGCCGCCTGCCGCGCCCGCGCGGCGTCGATGGCCTTGCGGACGATCTGGTTCGCCTCCGTCGGGTTCTCCTCGAGGAACTCGGCCAGCCTCGCATTGACGGTCTGCTCGACGAGACCTCGCACCCACGGGTTCCCGAGCTTCGTCTTCGTCTGTCCTTCGAACTGCGGCTCGGCAAGCTTGACCGAGATAACGGCGGCGAGTCCCTCGCGGACGTCCTCGCCCTCGAGGTTGTCCTCTTTCTCCTTGAGCAGCCCCTTCGAGCGCGCGTAGTCGTTGATCGTGCGCGTGAGCGCGGCCTTGAACCCGGACAGGTGCGAGCCGCCCTCGTGCGTGTTGATGTTGTTCGCGAACGAGAAGACCGACTCGACATACGAGGTGTTCCACTGCATGGCGACCTCGACCTGGCCGGGGTCGGTCGCGCCCTCGAAGTAGATGACGTGCTTGTGCACGCGATCCTTGGCGCCGTTGACGTACGCGACGAAGTCGCGGATCCCGCCGTCGTAATGGAACTCGTGCCGCTCGCCGCCGGCGCGCTCGTCGACGAGCACGATGCGCAGACCCGCGGTCAGAAAGGCCGTCTCGCGGAGACGCTGGACGAGGATCTCGGCCGAAAACTCCGTCTCGTCGAACACCGTCGCGTCGGGGAGGAAGTTGATCGTGGTTCCACTGTCGGTAGCGGCTCCGACCTCCTCCATCTCGGTCACGGGCTCACCGCGCGCGAACTGCTGCCGATAGGCAACCCCGTCGCGGTGCACCTCGGCCACGAGCCATTCGGAGAGCGCGTTGACGACGGAGACGCCGACGCCGTGGAGGCCGCCTGACACCTTGTAGCCGTCGCCGCCAAACTTGCCGCCCGCATGGAGCTTGGTCAGGACGACGGTCAGCGCGGGCAGGCCCTGGTCGGCCATGACGTCGACGGGGATCCCGGAGCCGTTGTCGTGCACCGTGATCGAGTCGTCGGGATGGATCGTGACCTCGACGAGGTCGCAACGGCCGGCGAGCGCCTCGTCGACCGAGTTGTCGACCACCTCGAACACGAGATGGTGTAGGCCGCGGCTGCCCGTCGTGCCGATGTACATCCCCGGCCGCAGGCGCACCGGCTCGAGGCCTTCGAGGACGCTGATGTCTTTAGCGGTATAGGTCGTTTCGGCCATAAAAAATCCCTGCAATTTCCCGACTTGCAGGTTTCTGCAGTGTACCAGATGCGCCGGTCGGCACCGGCGTGCGCAGGCGCCTCACAGCGACCGCCTCGCGAGGCTCGCCGCCGCCGCCCGCGCGACGAGCGTGCGCAGCTCGTCGTCCCCGATCGAGCTCGCGAGCTGATGGGCGAACGCGGCCTCCTCGGGGGTCGGAGCGGCGGCCCTCCGTACAACGGTCGACGACTCGACCGGGGTGGCCGGCGAGCTAGAAGGCAACGGGCCCGGCGCGAATCGGAGCGAGCTCGGCGCAATCTCGGCACGAAGCGCTGCGCGCAGGCGCTCGAGCACCGTGGGCGCCAGCTGCGCGAGCTCGAACGCCCAGGCCGACGACGCCGTCGCGACGTGCAGCGTCCGGTCGCGAGCGATTCGCGCCGGCCACGCGTTGCGGGCGATCCCATCGCCGACCGCGGCAGGCCACGCGGCGACCACGTCTGCGATCGCTCCCTGCGGCCCGAGCCGCGTCAATTCGCGGCCGACGGCGTCGCCGATACGCCTCATGCGTGCATGCGGACAGTGCCGCCCCCGACCTCGAGCACCTGTTCGGCCGCGATCGGGGCGAGCGTGGCGCTCGTTGCCGTCACGACGGCCTGCGCTCCGGCAGGCAGGCGGCCGAGCAACGCTCGCCGGCGGCCATCATCGAGCTCCGAGAGAACATCGTCGAGCAGCAAAAGCGGCGGCTCGCCGCGGCGATCGGCCAGCAGGTCGGCCTCGCCGAGCAACAGCGCAAGTACCGCGACGCGCTGCTCGCCCTGCGAGCCATAGCTCCGCAGCTCGCGATCGCCCGCGCGGATGGCGACGTCATGGAGGTGTGGGCCTGCGCCGGTCACGCCTCGCTCGAGGTCGCGCTCGAGCCGCTCGGCGAGCGCTGCTTCGGTCGACGGCTCACCCTCGTACACGAGCGCGCCGTCGCCCAACCCGAGTTCGAAAGCGCGCGCCGCGAAGGCCGGCGCAAGCGCGTCCAGCACCTCGCGCCGCGAAGCGACGAGCTCGGACCCGAGCTCCGCGACCCGCGTCGTCCACGGCGCGAGCGCATCGCGCGACGAGAGGCCGAGGCCGACGCGGCGCAGGGCGGCGTTCCGCTGCCCAAGCGCCGCGCCATAGGCGGCAGCGAGGCTCGCCCGGGCCGGGAACAGGCGGCCGACAACGCGGTCGAAGTACGCGCGCCGCACGGCAGGAGCGCCCTTGACGACGGCGAGCCGATCGGGCGTGAAGACGAGCGTCGAGACCTCCGTCCGGAGCTGCTCGGCCGCCCGCAGCCGGCTGCCGTTCAGCGATCCCTGTCTGGCAGCGCCCTGCCGGAGGACGACCTCGAGCGCGATCGGAACGTTGTGCGAGCGCACGCCCTCGAGCGCGATGCGTGCAGCCGGGCGGCCGAACCGGATCAGCTGGGCATCGGAGCGCGCGCGCGGCGAGAACCCCTGCGTCCCGACGTGGAGCGCCTCGAGCAGATTCGTCTTGCCGGCCCCGTTCGGACCGGTCACCAGCACGAGCCCGCGCGCCAACTCGACATCGAGCCGCGCGTACGAGCGAAAGTCCGCCAGCGAGACTGCCGTGACGATCAGCCCGGCAGGCGGATCGGCATGACGAGATACGTGAAGTCGTCGCTGTCGCCCTGGAGGACAGCCGGACGGAGCGGGCTGATCAGCTTCAGCCGGATGTCGTCACTGCTGACCGACTCGAGGCCCTCGCGCAGAAACTCCGCGTTGAACCCGATCCGCATCGGCTCACCCTGGTACGGCGCGGGCACCGACTCCTTCGCCTCGCCGACATCGGGCATCCTCGCCATGACGGTCAGCTCGCCCTCGGCGAACGCGAGCTCGAGTGGATTCTGGCGCTGGAGCAGCACACCGATCCGCCGGACGACGTCGAGCACCTCCATCCGCGGCAGCGTGAGCTCGTGCTCGAAGCTCTCAGGGAGGAGCTGCCGATAGTTGGGGAACTGTCCGTCGATCCGGCGTGTCGTCAGCCAGACGCCGTCGGCCTCGAACGCGACCTGGTTCTCGTGGACGCCGAGCGACACGGTCTCGCCGCTCTGCGCAACGCGGGCGAGCTCCGCCAGCGCGCGCGCCGGCACGATCGCCTCGAGCTCGGGAGCCGTGGCATCCAGCGGCGTCTCCTTGACCGACAGCCGATAGGAGTCGGTCGCCGCCATGACGAGCTTGCCGGCTTCGAAGCGCACGAGGATGCCTGTCAGCACCGGCCGGGACTCGTCGCGCGACGCCGAGCGTGCGACGCGAGCGACGGTCTCGAGCAACGGCGCCCGCTCCACCTCGAAGCTCGGCACGGCGTCGGTCTCGGGCAGCCGGGGGAAGTCGTCGGCGCTGAACGTGTTCAGGCGGTAGCTCGCGCTTCCGGACTCGATCGTGACCACGCCTTCCTCCGGGCGGTACGCGATCGCCACCTCGCCGGCCGGCAGCAGCCTGACGATGTCCACGAGCAGGCGACCCGGAACGACGGCGGCGCCCTCGGCACCGACCTCGGCCTCGATCGAAGCGCGCAGCGACAGCTCCATGTCGGTCGCCGCCAGATGCAGGCTGCCGCTCTCGGCGCGGAGCAACACCCCGAGCAGCACTTGAACCGCCGTGCGGGTGGAGACGGCGCGCGACACGATGCCGAGCGCACGCGTCAGCTCGTCGCGGGCACAGGTGACCGTCATCTCGGAGCTCACCGCGACATCTGCTTCGATCATCTCTTAGATCCTCTCGTAGTAGTCATAGAGAGTGTGGACGACGGGGAAGACGATCGCAGATGGCTCAGATCGGCCGATTCGGCCGTGGACGGCCGTCGGGGACAACGCTGCACTTTCCACGCCTGTTGATGCCACGGCTGCTCTGGTCACGGCGTTATCGAACCTGCTTCACACGTGCGGTGAGTTCCTGCACCAGGTTGTAAACAGACCTGTCCTCACGAATCAGGCGCGCGATCTTCGACGTCGCGTGGATGACGGTGGTGTGATCGCGGCCGCCGAACTGCTTGCCGATCTTGGGTAGAGAGGAGTCGGTGAGCTCGCGCGAGAGGTACATCGCGACCTGGCGCGGATAGACGATGTTCTGTGAGCGCCTGTCGCCGCAGAGCTCCGCGAGCGACAGGTCGAAGCGCTCGGAGACGGCCTTCTGGATGCCCTCGATCGAGACCTGCGTCACGTCGCCCTGGGGGAAGACGTCCTTGAGCACCTCCTGGGCGGTCTCGACGGTGAGCGGCCGCCCGGTGAGCGACGAGAACGCGACCACGCGGGTGAGCGCGCCCTCGAGCTCGCGGATGTTCGAGGAGATGCGACCCGCGATGAAGGTCAGGAGCTCCGGGTCCGCGATCTCGATCCGGTCGGTGTTGATTTTCTTGCGCAGGATCGCGATGCGCGTCTCGAGGTCGGGCGGCTGGATGTCGGTGATCAGCCCCCACTCGAAGCGTGAGCGCAGCCGCTCCTCGAGCGTCGAGATCTCGCGCGGCGGCCGGTCGGACGAGATGACGATCTGGCTGCCCGCCTCGTAGAGCGAGTTGAAGGTGTGGAAGAACTCCTCCTGGATCCGCTCCTTGTGCTCGAAGAACTGGATGTCGTCGATGAGGAGCAGGTCGTACGTGCGGTAGCGCTGCTTGAAGCCCTCGATCCGCTTGTCGCGCAGCGAGTTGATGAAGTCGTTCATGAACGTCTCGCTCGTGACGTAGCGCACCGACAGCGTCCCGGTGTGCTCGACCGCGTAGTGCGCGACCGCCTGGAGCAGGTGTGTCTTGCCGAGCCCGGTGCCGCCGTAGATGAAGAGTGGGTTGTACGCCTGGGCCGGCGCCTCGGCGACGGCGAGCGCAGCGGCGTGCGCGAAGCGGTTCGACGAGCCGATCACGAAGAGGTCGAACGTGTACTTGGGGTTGCGCGCGGTGTCGCTGCTGGCCGCACGTGCCGGCTGCTCTTCGAGCGTGAGCTCGACGGCAGGCTCGTCGGG
Organism: Gaiellaceae bacterium; assembly: GCA_035264165.1. Taxonomy (GTDB): domain Bacteria; phylum Actinomycetota; class Thermoleophilia; order Gaiellales; family Gaiellaceae; genus JACDAN01. The sequence goes on along the minus strand of DATFQN010000052.1, from coordinate 4,451 downwards.
CACGGTCAGCTGAATCCGCACCTCCTGCCCCGAAACCTCGTGAACGATCGCGCGGAGCAGCCCGACGTAGTGGCCCTCGATCCACTCGCGCGTGAAGTCGTTCGGCACGGAGAGCACGAACGTCTCGCCCTCGAGCCCTTCCCCGTTCGTCTGCGCGAACCAGGTGCGGTAGGTGGTGTCGTTGAGGGCCCCCCTGAGCCGGCCCGCCACCTCGGTCCAGAGGGTCTCGGCGGTCAGCTGGGCGGGTGGCGGCACGGTGTGTTAACGGTCCTTCGACGGCGAAGGGAAGCGCCGAGCATAGCAGCGTCCCGGAGGCGAGACAATGCCTTCCGCATGACCGAAAAGATACCTATTTGCAGGCTCTTTGCGCAGCGCAGGTATCTCCACACCTGTGGACGGAGCTGGGGAAAAGTGGGCCGGATTCGCGGCCCTGCACGGCATCCGTAGCTGTGGACAAACCGGCGGAGACGAGGTCGCCGGGAGGTGCTCATCTATACTCGTCGGCGGCCGAAATCCGGCCCTCTCCTTGCGATGAAGCGGACCTATCAGCCCAACGTGCGCAGGCGGAAGCGGCGCCACGGTTTCCGCGCTCGGATGTCGACCCGCGCGGGCCGCGCGATCCTCAAGCACCGCCGCGCCAAGGGGCGCAAGCGGCTCTCTGCCTGAGCGCGCGCCCCACGTGCAGCGCCGCCACCGCCTCTCGCGCTCGCGCGACTTCGACACCGTCTACCGGCACGGCCGCTCGGTCTCCACGCGTTTCCTGGTCCTCTACTCCTTCCCGCGCGAGGAGGACGGCGAGGCCCGGCTCGGGCTGGCCGTTCCCAAGGCGCTCGGGAACGCGGTCGTACGGAACCGTGTCAAGCGACAGCTCCGCGAGGCCTGGCGGGCGTCGCTCGGGGAGGTGCCGTCGGGGCGTGACTACGTGCTGATCGCGCGGCCCGGTCTACCCGAGGGGGCTGACGCTCGCGGCTTCGACTGGCTACGGGAGCGTGTCCGCGAGGTGGTCGGAAAGGCGAAGGCGTGAGCGTCGCTCGGGTGACCTCCACCGTTCGCCGTGCGCCCGCCTATGCTGGAATCGGTCTCGTCCGCCTCTACCAGTTCTTGCTGTCGCCTCTCGTCGCCGGCCGTTGCAAGTACCACCCGTCGTGCTCGCAGTACGCCGCTGACGCCTTTCGCCGCTACGGCTTCGCGCGCGGCCTCGTGCTGGCAGCATGGCGGCTCCTGCGCTGTAACCCCTGGAGCGACGGCGGTGTCGACTACGCCAAGGACCAGACCCTGTTCGGTCGCAGAAAGGCGCGGCGGGCGTGATCGTCGCCATCTCCAATCCGCTCGGACCGTTCGAGGACCTCCTTCGGACCGTTCTCGAGTGGCTGCACGGGACGGTGGGCCTCCCCTGGGCATGGGCGATCGTCGCGCTCACGATCCTCGTGCGGATGCTCCTCGTGCCCCTGACGATCCGACAGATCCACTCGATGCAGAGCCTGCAGGCGCACGCTCCGCAGATGAAGGAGATCCAGCGGAAGTACAAGGGCGACCGGCAGAAGATGAACGAGGAGTTGATGAAGTTCTACAAGGAGAACCGCATCAACCCCGCGGCGTCGTGCCTGCCGATCGTCGCGCAGATCCCGGTCTTCATCTCGCTCTACTTCGTCTTGCGCACGTTCGCGAAGTCGCATCCCGGCGGCGACCTGTCGTGGCTCGGGTTCGTGCCCGACATCACCCAGCCCGCGAACTCCCACTGGTCCGGCTACCTCCTGCTGGCGATCTATGCGATCAGCCAGACGACCTCCACGCTGCTCATGTCAACGACGATGGACCGGACACAGCGGATGATCATGCTGATCCTCCCGCTGACGTTCCTGTTCTTCATCCTCAACTTCCCGGCGGGCCTCGTTCTCTACTGGGTAACGACCAACCTGTGGACCACCGGGCAGGGAATCGTCACGCGCCGGTTGATGCCGAAGCCGGCCGCACCCGTGAAGCGCTCCTCACGTACGCCGTCCACGAATGCGGCCGAGCCGGCGGCCGAGGCCGAGCCCGAGCCGGCGCCGGCCGCGAGCGCGGCGCCGAAGCAGGTGCGCAAGGTGCGCCGCAAGAAGAAGGCGCGGCGGTAGATGGGCGAGCCGGTCGAGGTCGATGCGACCGGCGAGACGGTCGGAGAGGCGAAGTGGAACGCGCTCCGCGAGCTCGAGCGGATGTATCCCGGCCTGGACAAGGCGGCCGTGTCGTTCGAGATCCTCTCGGAGGGTGAGCGGGGGCTGCTCGGCGTGGGCTACGCGCCCGCACGGGTGCTCGCGACCGCTCCAGCCGGCGCGTTCGCTGTTGCGGAGCCCTCCGAGCTCGGCGCGGCCGCGGCCGATGCACGGGAGCTCGTGGAGCGGATCACCGCGGCGCTGGGAGTCGAGTGCCGCATCGACGTCTCGGAGGCGGACGACACCATCACCGTTTCGTGCACCGGCCGCGACCTCGGTGTTCTGATTGGCCGCCACGGCCAGACGATCGACGCCGTGCAGTACCTCGCCAACGCGATCGCGTTTCGCGCGCACGGCGACGGCCGCAAGGAGGTGGTCGTCGACGCGGCTGGATATCAGGCCCGCCGCCGGGAGCTGCTCGAGTCGCTGGCGCAGCGCACCGCGGAGCGCGTGCGGCGGAGCGGTGAGGCAGTCGCGCTGGAGCCGATGAGCGCGACCGAGCGCAAGATCGTGCACACGCGGCTCGCGGACGCCGAGGGCATCGAGACGAGCAGCGAGGGCAGCGAGCCCACGCGGTACGTCGTTGTCCGGCCTGCTTGACGCCTGGCTCGCGGAGGTCGTCTCGACACCCGGCCTTACAGCCTTGCGCGACGTCGCCGACGCGCGGCGCCGGCTCCTGGACGACAGCGTCGCCGGGCGCCCGCTCGTCGAGACGTTCGACGGCCCGGTCGTCGACGTCGGCTCGGGGAACGGCGCGCCCGGGATTCCGCTCGCCGTCGAGCTTCCCGAGCGTGAGTTCATCCTCCTCGAAGCGAGCCGGCGGAAGTGCGACTTCCTCGAGCGCTGGGCGGCTCGGCTACCCAACGTCACGGTCGTGCACGGCCGCGCCGAGGAGCAGTCGGTCGAGGCCTTCGGGTTGGCGCTGGCGAAGGCGCTGGCACCGCCGCCAGTCGCAGCGGAGTGGTGCCTCCCCCTCGTGCATGAGGGCGGCGGCGCGATCCTGTGGATCGGCGCGAGCGCCGACGTGGAGGCCGTCCGTCGAGCGGCCGGCCGCCTGGCCGCCGACGTCCGCGACACGCCACCGGGCTTCGTTGTTCTGGCCAAGACCGGCCCGACCCCGCCCGGGTTCCCCCGCCGGCCGGGAATGGCCAGGAAACGTCCTCTCGCCTGAGTAGTCTCGCCGGGGTGGCGGGGCACGTCTACGCGCTTGCGAATCAGAAGGGTGGAGTCGGCAAGACGACGACCGCGGTTAACCTCGCGGCGTGCCTCGCGCACGCCGGTGAGCCCGCGCTCGTCGTCGACCTCGACCCGCAGGCAAATGCGACGTCCGGGCTCGGTGCGCGGGCGAACGGGAGCTCGAGCTACGACCTGCTCGACGGCGCGCCGCTCGCCACGCTCGTCCGCCCGACCGCATTCCCCAACCTCGCGATCGTGCCCGCCACGCCCGCGCTCGCCGGTGCGGTCGTCGAGCTTGCGCGCCGCGACGACGGCGACGCTTATCTCGCGGGAGCGCTCGACGGCGCCCGCGAGCAGTGGCCGTTCGTCTTCCTCGATTCTCCGCCCTCGCTCGGGCCGCTGACGGTGAATGCCCTCGCCGCCGCCGACCGCGTGCTGGTCCCGGTCCAGGCCGAGTACTACGCGCTCGAGGGTCTCACCCAGCTCGTGCACTCGGTCGACCTCGTGCGGGCGCGGCTCAATCCGCGCCTCGCGCTCGCGGGCGTGTTGCTCACGATGGTGGACGCACGGACGCGGCTCGCGGCCGACGTCGTCGCTGAGGTCCGCCGTCACTTCGGCGAGCTCGTCTTCGACACGGTCATCCCGCGGTCGGTCCGGCTGGCGGAGGCGCCCAGCCACGGCCTGCCCGCGATCGTCCACGACCCGCGCTCGGCCGGCGCGGATGCGTACTGGAAGGTGGCGATGGAGCTTGTCACGCGTTCCTGAAATGACCGGTCGACACGCTGGGATGTCGGCAAACGCGACTAGGAGAGGATTAGGGCGTGGCCTCGACGTCCTGATCGGAGGTGCGTCGTCGGCCACGCTGATCGAGGTCGCCGTCGGCGAGGTCCGCCCTAGCGGTCGCCAGCCGCGCCGCCGGTTCGATGCCGAGGCGACGGCCGGTCTGGCCGACTCGGTGCGCGCGGCCGGCGTGCTGCAGCCGATCGTCGTGCGACCCCGTGCCGGCGGCGGCTATGAGCTGATCGCCGGCGAGCGGCGCTGGCGCGCGGCGCGCGACGCCGGGCTCGCGACCGTCCCAGCCCT
>DATFQN010000051.1:0-14891 GCA_035264165.1 Gaiellaceae bacterium | reverse complement strand
CCGAAGGCCCCAGAATGATGCGAACTTCCGCTCGTATCAGTCCTTCTAGGGGCGCTCCGATCGTCGAGTTACAGGGACTTTCCTACACCGCCCGGATGGGCAGCCCGCGTATGGTAGCAGCGCTTAGGGCACTGTCAAGCGACCGAATCGGCGTTTTCCCGCTTGAACTAGAGCCCCTTCGAGGATAGCGCGAGGGATGTCCAGCTCCGAAATCGCCTGTCCGTTCACACGGACGGCGCCCTGGGCGATCAGGCGCCGCGCCTCGCTCGTCGACGGCACGCCCAGCTCAACTAAGAGCGCCGGCAGATGCACGGGATCACCGTTCGGCAGGGCCACCTCGGGAACGTCTTCCGGCGCCTGCCCTTCACGGACGACGCGCGTGAAGTGCTCCTCGGCCGCCCGCGCGGCGTCGGCCCCGTGGTAGAGCTCGACGATCCCGCGCGCGAGCGCAAGCTTCGATTCCATGGCATCGCCACCAGGCGGATCGCGGTCCAGCGTCAACCGCCACCACTGGTCGAGCGCCGAATCAGGAATCGACATGACCTTTCCGAACTGCTCTTCGGGAGGCTCGTCGATGCCCACGTAGTTGCCGACCGACTTCGACATCTTCTCGACGCCGTCAGTGCCGACGAGTAGCTCGAAGGTCATCACTGCCTGCGGCTCGAGCCCGTAATGCTCCATGACGTCGCGGCCCATCAGCAGGTTGTAGAGCTGGTCGGTTCCGCCGACCTCGATGTCCGCCTCGATCGCCACCGAGTCGTACCCCTGGGCGAACGGGTACAGCAGCTCTGACACCGAGATCGGCTCTCGGGCCGAGAACCGCTTCGCGAAATCGTCGCGCTCGAGCAGCCGGGCGATGGTTCCAATCCGGGTCAGCCGGACGATCTCCGCATAGTCCAGCTTGCCGAGCCACTCGCCGTTGAACCGAATCTCCGTGCGGTCGCGGTCGAGGATTCGGAAGGCCTGCTCTGCGAACAGCTTGGCGTTCGCGTCGAGCACCTCGTCCGGCAGCACCTGGCGCTCCTTCGAGCGTCCCGAGGGATCTCCGATCCGAGCCGTGTAGTCGCCGACGATGAGCACCGCGATGTGGCCTTCGGCCTGGAAGGCGGCCAACCGCCGAAGGACCGCCGCGAACCCGAGATGGATGTCCGCACCCGTCGGATCGATTCCGAGCTTCACGCGAAGCGGCCGTCCAAGCGCAAGCTTGTGCTCCAGCCCACCTTCGGGCAGGACGTCCACCGCGTTGCGTGTGAGGTCGGCGACCGCCATCGGGCGTCGAGTCTAGACTCCCCGATCTTGCGTTTTCGCCGCCGCCGAGAATCGCCGGCGCCGAAGAAGCGGCGCAGGATCAGGAAGCTCCGTCTGCTGGTCCTCACGCTCGGCCTCTTCGTCCTGGCGCTGTCGTCATTCACGTTCGGCCTCGTCACCGCAATCGCCGGCGAGGTCCCCAAGCTCGATCCCTCGCGCGCCCAGCCGGAGGCGAACACCAAGATCTACGACTCGACCGGTAAGCGCGTCCTCGCCGTGCTCCGGGGCAACGAGAACCGCGTGCTCGTCGACTACCGGGACATCGCCCCGGTGATGAAGCAGGCGATCGTCGCCATCGAGGACCGCCGCTACTTCGAGCACCGCGGCGTCGATGTCCGCGCCATCGCACGCGCGATCTGGGCCGACGTCAGCAACCAGGGCGTCCTCCAGGGAGGCTCGACGATCACGCAGCAGTTCGTGAAGAACATGTACGTCCGCAACCAGCGCTCGATAGCGCGGAAGCTGAGGGAAGCGGCCCTCGCCTGGCAGCTCGAGCAGCAGTGGCCGAAGAAGAAGATCCTCACGGCGTACCTGAACACGATCTACTTCGGAAACGGCGCGTACGGCGTCGACCAGGCTGCGCTCACCTACTTCGACCACCATGCGAAGCGCCTCACGCTCGCGGAGTCCGCGCTGCTCGCAGGGTTGCCCGCGGACCCGAGTCGCTACGACCCTGTGACGAACCCACGCGCCGCACGCGCCCGCCGGCGCACCGTGCTCCGGACGATGCTCGAGCTCGGCTCGATCTCGCCCGAGCAGTTCCGGGCAGCCGACAAGCAGCCGATCCCGCGCTCGGTGCACGCGCAGGACACCCGTGGCCCGGGCGGCTACTTCGCCAACTACGTCATTCAGCAGCTCGTGGACGAGTACGGGACGCGCGGCGTCTACGGCGGCGGCCGGGAGGTGAAGACGACGCTCGACCTCGGGCTGCAGAAGCTCGGTCACAAGGCGATCGCGCGGTGGCTCAAGGACGCGAACGGGCCGGCGGCGGCCCTCGTCGCCGTCGATCCGCGGGATGGCGCGATCAAGGCGATGATCGGCGGCTCGAACTTCCGCGAGAGCCAGTTCAACCTCGCGGTGCAGGGTGAGCGCCAGGCGGGCTCGGCGTTCAAGCCGTTCGTCCTTGCGACCGCGCTGGACGACGGGGTCTCGCCACAGTCGACGTTCGTCTCGAAGCCGACGACGATCTTCCTCGGCGACAAGTACTGGCCGGTGTCCAACTACGAGGACGAGTACCTCGGCCCCATCTCGGTCGAGACGGGGACGATCCACTCCGACAACGCCGTGTATGCGCAGCTGACCGCGGTCGTCGGCCCCCGCAACGTCAGGCGGATGGCCCGTCGGCTGGGGATCAAGAGCGAGCTCAGCGGCTACTTCGCGATCGGCCTCGGCGCCGAGGCCGTCAACCCGCTCGAAATGGCCCGCGCCTTCTCGACCTTCGCCAACGGCGGCCGACGGGTCGACGGCTCGATCTTCGGCAACCGCCCCCGCGCGATCGTCTCGGTGCGCAAGGCGGGACGGCGCGTGCAGCCGAACAGGCCCGTGCAGACGCAGGTGCTCGAGGCCGAGAGGGCCAAGGAGGTCAATCGGATCCTTCGGCGGGTGGTCGAGTCGGGGACGGGCACGAAGGCGGCACTCTCCGATCGCCAAGCGGCCGGGAAGACGGGCACCACTGAGAACTACGGGGACGCGTGGTTCGTCGGCTACACGCCGCAGCTGGCCGTCGCCATCTGGGTCGGCTACCCGAACAACCTGGTTCCCATGCTGACGGAGTACGACGGCGAGCCCGTCGCCGGCGGGACGTTCCCGGCACTCATCTGGAAGACGTTCATGGAGCAGGCGCTCGATTACCTGCACGAGGAGCCCGCCTATTTCGATTCGCCGAGCCTGCCGTACGCCGTGCCCGTCGCCGTGGTACAGCGCGGCGGCCAGTTGATGCGGGACAACGGCGACTGCCGCACGCCGCGGAACCTCTGGTTCTTCGACCCGCCGAAGAAGACAGCCGACTGCAAGCCGAACGAGGTCGAGGTTCCGAAGGTGATCGGCTCGACGCTCGACGACGCGAAGGAGCGCCTGGCCGCCCAGCCGCTCGCGTACGACGTCTTGTACAAACCGGCGGCGCGGGGGCAGCGGCTGGACGTCGTGCTCGGTCAGATCCCGGCGAAGGGGACGCTCTCCGCCTACGACAAGGTGCTCCTCGTGCTGGGCAAGCCCCGTTACGGCGTCGTGCCGAGCGTCGTCGGCCTGCCGGTCGAGAAAGCGGTACAGAAGCTCGAGCGCCTCAAGCTCCAGCCCGCCGTCGTGGGCGACATGAACGGCCGCGTCATCCGCCAGAGGCCCCGCGGCCGGGTCGCCGCGGCGCCGGGCCTGCCGATACGCCTCACCGCATCGGCCGGCTGAGGAAGCGCGACTCCGCCAAGGCGTACCGCCACGGTTGGTCGGCAGCCTTCGTGATCCCCACGCGCGGGCCGACCGAGATCTTCGGCTCGCCCTCCCGCGAGAGCAGCTCGAACGGCGGACGGTCGAGCGGCAGGCCGTCGTGCTCGCGCGTGATCCCGAGCGCCTGAGAAAGGCGGCCGGGGCCGGCGGACAGCAGACGCGCATCGTCGAGCCCGCGCCGGGCCCGCATCTCCTCGAGGCCGTGCGCCGGCTCGAGCGCGCGGATCAGCACCGCGCTCGCCGACCCCTCCTGTTCGCAGACGAAATTCAGGCACCAGTGGATGCCGTAGGAGCGGTAGACGTAGGCGTGTCCGGGTGGCCCGAACATCGATGCGTTCCGCTCCGTGCGGCCGCGGTAGCCGTGGGCGGCGGGGTCCTCGTGGTCGTAGGCCTCGACCTCGACGATCGGTCCGCCGACGTCGTCGACGAGCAGCGTGACGCCGATCAGGCCCGGGGCGACCTCGTGGACCGAGCGCGCGAAGAAGTCCCGGCCGACCTTCATTCCCTGTGCGGATGCCGGGCGTCGTAGCGGACGAGCGCGGGGATCGCCAGCGCGACGACGGCCGTCCCGGCGACGGTCAGGATCCCTCCCGAGACGATCGAGGCGCGGACGCTCGCGAGCGATGCGACCACTCCAGCCTCGACGTCCCCGATCGACGGCGCGCCGGCGACCTGGGCGAGCTCGATGCCTGAGAGCCGTCCGCGCATCGAGTCGGGGGTGACGGTCAGGAGGATGTTCGAGCGCAGCACTGCGCTGATGAAGTCGGCGGCGCCGGCAACGCCGAGGAACACGAGCGCGAACCACACGGCATCGGCGAAGCCGACCAGTGCGATCGCCACTCCCCACGCCGCGGCGGCGATGCACACACCGAGGCCCTGACGCCGCACGGTCATCATCCAACCGGAAGTCAGCGAGGCAACGAGCGCGCCCGCGAAGGGCGCAGCGTAGAGGAGGCCGAGCACGCCGGCGCCCCCACCCAGCTGCTCTGCGAACGCGGGAAAGAGCGCTCTCGGCATCCCGAAGATCATCGCGATCGTGTCGACGACGAAGATGCCCAGCAGCACCCGGCGGTGGAGGACGTAGCGGAAGCCGTCGGCGATCGCCTTCAGGCTCGCGCGAGCGGCATCGGGCGCAGGCGGCACGGGCGGCAGGAGCCAGATCGCCGCGAGCGAAGCCGCGAAGGTCGCGATGTCGACGGTGAAAGCTCCTGCGAGTCCGACCACCGTGATCAGCCCGCCGGCCATCACCGGCCCCGCCACTCGAGCGAGCGTGAAGAACACGTCCTCGACGGCGATCGCCGCGAGCAACTGGTCGCCGCGGACGAGGCGCGGCGTGAGCGCGTTGCGGGCAGGCCGCTGGAAGCCGTAGGCGGCGGTGCCCAGGGCCTCCGCGACGAACAGGAACCAGATGCTCGGGTGCGGAAGCAGCGCGTTGACGAGCAATCCGACGGTGACGAGCAGCTGCGCGATGTCCGAGAGCAGGAGCATGCGACGCCGGTCGACCGCGTCCGCGACGGCGCCGCCGTAGATCGGCACGATGAGCAGCGGGAAGAGCGCAGCGAGGCCGAGGAAGCCCACGAGCAGCGTCGAGTGGGTGAGGTCGTAGAGCTGGAACGGGATCGCGACGCTCGTGATCTGGCTGCCGATCGCCGAGATCCCGACGCCGAACCAGAGCCGACGGAAGTCCCGCGACTCGCGCAGCGGACGGATGTCCACCGCGATGCGGGCGAGCAGGCCGCGCTCCGGCGGTTCAGGCCGGCCTGTCTCCGTCACGTTGAACTAGAAGAGCTGCTCTTCGCTTGGCTTGGCCGTCGATTCGAGCAGGCGCCTGGCCCGACGCCCTAGATCGGCGAGGTTGATCTGGCCGCTTTCGGCGCCCGCGGCGATTCGTTCGGCGAGGTCGAGAGCGTTGTCGATGATCTGCGTGTTGGCCGCCGCCTCCTGGCCCATCTCGTGGAGGATCGTGCGCTCGGTGCGGCCGGCGACGATCGGATCCGGCACGCCCTCGATCCAGACGCGCGTCCTCCGGCCGCCGCCACGGTCGTCACCCGTGAGCGGCTCCAGGGCGTAGATCTTGTCGGCGCGCGCGTACTTGCCGAAGCCGAGGAACACCATCCGGTTGGCGCCGTCGGCCATCAGGCCAAGACCTCCCGCAATACCTCGACCACGTACTCCTGATCGTCCGCGTCGATCCCGGGGAAGAACGGGAGCGCGAGCGTGTGGCTCGAGATCTCCTCGGCAACCGGGCAGAGGCCCTCGGCGAAGCCGAACTGCTCGCGCATGTACGTCAGCAGGTGGATGCACGGCATGTACTCAGCGACGTCCACCCCGCGCTCCCGCATCTCGGCCATCACACGCGACCGGTCGATCTCCGGTGCGAGCCGGACGACGTAGACGAACCACGAGCGTTTGTGGTCCTCGTCGTCGGCGGGCGCGAGCTCCACGCCGTCGATCTCGCCGAGCAGCGCGTTGTAGCGCTCCGCGGCCGCCGACCGCAGCTCGAGCAGCTCATCCAGCTTCTCGAGCTGCGCGATCCCGACCGCCGCCTGGATGTCCGTCCAGCGGTAGTTGAAGCCGAGCCGCACGTGGTCGAACCAGCTTCCGCCGGAGTACGAGCGACCCTGGTTGCGCAGGCTCACGAGCTGCTCGCGCTGCTCCTCGGAGTGTGTCGTGACGACGCCGCCCTCTCCGGTCGCAAGCTGCTTGTTCGGGTAGAAGCCGAAGACCCCAGGGGGCCCGTGCGACCCGATCGACCGGCCCTTGTACTCGGCGCCCAACGCCTCGGCGGAGTCCTCGATCAGCGCCAGACCGTGCCGCTCGCAGAGCGCGATCAGCGCGTCGAGCTCGCAGGGGAAGCCGAAGATGTCGACCGCGATGACCGCCTTCGTGCGGTCCGTGATCGCCGCCTCGACCGCCGGGGGGTCGAGGTTCCAGGTGCGAGGGTCGACGTCGGCAAAGACCGGCGTCGCGCCCTCGTGCAGGAAGCAGTTGGCGGTGGCGGCGAAGGACAGCGGCGTCGTGATCACCTCGTCGCCGCCGCCGATGCCGGCGGTCCGCACGAGCAGATGCAGCCCGGCCGTACCGCTCGAGACCGCTACGGCATACGGCGCGCCGACGCGCTCCGCGATCAGCTCCTCGAAGAGGTCGATCGTCGGCCCGAGCGAGAGGCGGCCGGACCGCAGAACCTCGAGCACGAGCTCCTCCTCCCGCTCGTCGAGGTATGGGCGCGCCAGCGGCACGCGCCGGAGCGCTGACTTCACGCCTGTGCCGGCTCGCGCGCTGGGATCGACGCGTACTCGAGCCAGTGCATGAAGCGCTCGTTCGCGCCGCGCACCGTTTCGAGATAGCTCTGCTGGAGCTTCAGGGTGATCTCGCCCGGCGGCCCGATCTCCTGGTCGTCGACGGAGCGGACCGGCGTCACCTCCGCAGCGGTCCCGACCATGAACATCTCGTCGGCGAGGTACAGGTCGGTGCGGATGAGGTCCCGCTCTTCAACCGTGTGCCCGAGGCCCCGCGCGATCTCCATCAGCGTCAGTCGGGTGATCCCCGGAAGAATCGAGGTCGAGAGCGGCGGGGTGTAGATCGTCCCGTTTTTGACGATGAAGACGTTCTCGCCGGAGCCGTCCGCGACCACGCCGTCGTCGGTCAGCAGGATCGCCTCGTCGTAGCCGGCTCGGGTGGCCTCCATCACGGCGAGCATCGAGTTGAGATAGATGCCGGTGGCCTTCGCGGCGTGCGGGATCGTGTTCGCGCCGACGCGCTTCCAGCTCGAGATCTTGCAGCGGATGCCGTTCTTCATCCCCTCGTCGCCGAGGTAGGCGCCCCAGGGCCAGCTCATGATCACGACGTCGACGGGGTTGCCCGTCGTCTGGACGCCGAGCTCCCCGTAGCCGAAGAACGCGATCGGCCGGAGGTAGCACTCCGGGAGCCCGTTGACCCCGATCAGCTCGAGGCAGCTCTCGCGCAGCTCCGCGACCGTGTACGGCAGGTCCATGTAGAGCAGCCGCGCCGAGGCCTCGAGCCGCTTCAGGTGGTCGGTCAGGCGAAAGACGGCCGGGCCCTTGGGAGTCTCGTAGCAGCGGATGCCCTCGAAGACGCCGGTGCCGTAGTGCAGCCCGTGTGTGCCGACATGGACCTTCGCGTCGGCCCAGTCGACGAGCTCCCCGTTCATCCAGATCTTCTCGGTTTCCTGCATCCAGCGGCCTCCCTTCGTAGCTGATGTTAAGTGGCGTCCGAGACGGCGTCCATCGGTTCCGCCTTCGCGAGGCGCACCAGGTCGGCGGGGGCCAGCGTTGCCATATGCCGCGGTGAGCCGGCTCCGATCCAGACACGGTCGTGGACGAGCACCTGCCGGTCGACGAGGACCCGGTCGACCTTCGGGAGCGGGAACGGCGCGACCGCCCCCGCGTCGAATCCGGTCGCGGCGCGCACCTCGTCGGGGCCGACGATCGTGGCGCGGCGCGCGCCCGCCGCCCGCGCGACCTTCCGCGAGTCGGCTCTCCGATCCCCGGGCACGAGCACGACGAACGGCTTTCCATCGCAGTCGAAGACGAGCGACTTGACGATCTGGCCGAGTTTCCCGCCGACGGCGCGGGCCGCATCCTCAGCCGTCGGAGTGCCGGCTTCGAACTCCTCGATACGAGCCTCGACGCCCCCTTCTCGCAGATACGACGCCACGCGCTCGACGGCGTCCGGCCAGTTGTTCTCCATGGCGCGCGAAGGGTACCCGCGCAACCGAAGGCAAGACTTGACCGTTGAACCCCCGATGAAGACGACACCTGAAGAAGCGCGCATTGCGAGGACTGAGACGGTGTTCCGTCACGTCAACGAGCGGATCGCGGAGACGGCGGAGTTCTTCGGCTCGGGTCAGACGGAGTTCGTCTGCGAGTGCGCCGACCCGACGTGCCAGGACCGGCTCGAAGTGCCGCTCGACGAATACGAACAGGTCCGTGAAGACGGGACCCACTTCCTCGTCGCCGCCGGGCACGAGGTCCCCCGCTACGAGCGCGTCGTGAAGCACCGGCGTGGCTACGCGATCGTCCAGAAGTTCCGCCGCCGCTTGGCCGCGGCGGTGCGCCGCACCGATCCCCGCGCAGGGACGGCTTAGAACAGCGTCCGGCGGCGATAGTCCGCGTACTCGGGAAAACGGGACGCGAGGTGGCGCTCTTCGAGCCGCGCCTTCGCGATCCAGAAGACGGCGAGAGCGGCAGTGAGGATCAGCGCGTAGAGGGAGAAGACGAGCGAGAGCCCGCCGAAGAAGAGCGTGCCGCCGACATAGATCGGGTGGCGCAGGAACCGGTACGGGCCACGGACGACGAGCTCCGCGTCACGCGGAGGGCGGGGAAACGGCGAGAGCGAGTGGCCCATCGTCATCCCCGCCCACACGCCGAGCGCGAGGCCCACCGCCGCGACGAGCCAGCCGAGCGGCGTGGCGCCGTCTCCAAGGAAGAGCGAGAAGGCTATCGCCGCGAAGAGCACGAGCTGCGCGAGCACCCAGCCGTCGCCACGGTTAGTACTAGTAGGCGAGCGAGATGAAGCGAGCGTCGTCGAAGCCCTCCTCCCTGATCCGCTCGACGAGCTCCGGCGGCGGCTCGCTGTCGATCGAGAGGGCCATCAGCGCCTTCCCGCCCCGCCTGGTGCGCGAGACCGCCATGTTGGCGATGTTCACGTCGGCCTCGCCGAAGAGCGTCCCCACCCGGCCGATCACGCCGGGCACGTCGTCGTAGCGGAAGAGGACGAGCAGTGGCGCGAGCTCCATCTCGAGCTCGAAGCCGAGCGCGCTCACGAGCCACAGGCGGTTGTCGTTGCCGATCGTCGTGCCGGCGACGCGGAGGGTCTCACCGTCGCCCAGGACGCCGACCCGCACGAGGTTCGTGAAGTCGCGGGAGGAGCGTTGCCGCTGCTCGACGACCTCGATGCCGCTTTCCTCGGCGAGCAGCGGCGCGTTGACGTAGTTCACCGGCTGGTCGAAGCGGCCCTGGAACGCGCCGTTGAGGGCGGCCGCGGTCAGGAGCCGCGTGTCGTAGTCGGACAGGTTCCCGTAGTACGTGAGCTCGATCTGATCCGCACGCCCGTGGCCGAGCTCCATCGCAAGCCGCCCGAGCTTCGCGGCGAGGGGGACGAAGGCGCCGAGCACCTCGAGGTCCTCCGCGCCGATCGCCGGGATGTTCACCGCGTTCGTCACGAGCTCTCCTGCGAGGGCCGCAGCGACCTGCTCCGCCACGATCACGCCGGCCCGGTCCTGCGCCTCCTCCGTCGAGGCGGCCAGGTGCGGGGTCACGACGACGTTGTCGAGGTCGAGCAGCGGGCCCGAGTACGGCTCCGCCGAGAAGACGTCGAGCGCGGCGCCGCCGAGCTTCCCGGAGCGCAGCGCGTCGAGGAGCGCCTCCTCGTCCACGAGCTCGCCGCGGGCGGCGTTGACGAGGCGCGCGCCGTCCCGCATGCGTGCGATCGCGTCAGCGTCGAGAATCCGGGTCGTCTCCGCCGTCAGCGGCAGGTGGAGGGTCAGGAACTCCGCCGCGGCGAGCACGTCTTCCGTGCTCTCGGCCCGCTCGGCGCCGAGCTCCCGGAAGCGCTCCTTCGTCACGAACGGGTCGTACGCGACCACGCGCATACCGAGCCCGAGGGCACGGCGCGCCACTTGCTGGCCGATGCGACCGAAGCCGAGCACGCCCAGGGTCTTCCCCTCGAGCTCGATGCCGCCGTGCGCCGAGCGCTCCCATCGTCCTTGCTTCAGCGCCGCGTGCGCCTGCGGGATGTGGCGCGCGAGGGCGACGAGGAGGCCGATCGCGTGCTCCGCCGCCGACACTACGGTCGACTCGGGTGCGTTCGCCACGACAATCCCGCGGCGCGTCGCCGCCTCGACGTCGACGTTGTCCACCCCCACGCCGGCGCGGCCGATCACTCTCAGCCGCTCAGCGCGCTCGATCAGCTCGGCGGTGAGCTGTGTGCCGGAGCGGATGACGATCGCGTCGTACTCGCCGATGCGCTCCGCCAGCTCGGCGTCGCCGTCCACGTCGACGTCGAAGCGTTCCCGCAGGAGCTCGATCCCCGCCTCGGCGATCGGCTCGCGGACGAGGACGCGTGGTCTGTCTGTCACACGCGAGCGTGTTCGAATGCGTCGAGCGCTGCGGTGATCGCCGCGCCACGCTCGATGTCGGCCCCCAGCTCGGAGAGGACGAGCTCGACGCCGGCGAGCGCGGTCGTGATGTCGAAGACGTCGTAGTAGCCGATGTGGCCGATCCGGAAGATCTTCCCCTTGAGCGGACCCTGGCCCGGTGCGAGCACGATCCCGTGCCGGTCGCGAAGCGTCTGCACGAGCTCCGCGGAGTCGATGCCGTCGGGTGCTTGTATCGCCGTCACCACGGCGGAGCGGTCGTCGTCGGGCGAGAAGAGCTCGAGGCCCATGGCCTTCGCTCCGGCGCGGCACGCACGTCCTAGCCGGGCGTGTCGCTCGAAGGCCTGCTCGAGGCCCTCGTCGAGGAGCAGGCCGAGCGCGACGTCGAGCCCGACGACGATCGAGACCGCAGGCGTGAAAGCCGGGTCGAACTGCTCCTGCCGCTCGCGGGTCTGTGTCCAGTCGAAGTAGAAGCGGGAGGATGCGTCCTTGTCCACGGCCGCCCACGCGTCGGGAGAGACGGAGACCGTGGCCAGGCCGGGCGGCGTCATCAGCGCCTTTTGGGACCCGGAGATGACGCAGTCGATGCCCCAAGCGTCCGTCTCGAGCGGCACGGCGCCGAGGCTTGAGACGGCGTCGACGACGACGAGCGCGCCGGCGTCCTTGGCTGCAGCGGCGAGAGCCTGGACGTCCGCGACGGCGCCCGTCGACGTCTCCGAGTGTGTGAGGAAGACGACCTTGGCCCCGCCGAGCTCGCGCAGGCGCGCCGCCAGGTCCTCCGCCGCGGGTGCTTCGCCCCAGTCGTAGGCGATCTCGTCCACTTCGCAGTGGAAGCTGCGCGCGATCGCCCCCCAGCGCTGACCGAAGAAGCCTGCGGAGACGACGACAGCGCGGTCCCCGGGTCGCGTCAGGTTGGAGACGGCAGACTCCATCCCGCCGGTTCCCGAGGCCGTGTAGATCAGCACGTCGCCCTCGGTGCGGTAGATCTCGTGGAGACGGTCGAGGCAGCGCCCGAGGATCTCGCGGAAGTCGGAGCTGCGGTGGTGGATGATCGGCCGGCTCATCGCCGCGAGCACCTCGGGGGGCACCGGAGTCGGGCCGGGCGTGAACAGGTAGCGCTTCTCCGCCACTCGCTGGCAGGCTAGCGCCTACGCTCGATGGTATGGAGGCGCTTCTAGCCTTCGGGGCGGCCCTGCTCGCTCTCCGTCTCTCGGGGCGGCTTTTCGGCCGCTGGCATGCTCGGCGCGCGCCAGAGCTGGCGATGTGGGCGGCGTCCCTTCTCGCCTACACCGCCGCGTCGGCGGCGCTCGCCTGGGGCGCTGCCGGGGGCTGGAACGAGCCGGCGTTTCGCCTCTACTACCTCTTTGGCGGCCTGCTGACGGCACCGCTTCTCGGCGCCGGCTCCCTGCTGCTGCTGGGCAAGCGCTGGGTGGTCCCGGTGATGCTCGTCTACGCCGGGCTCGCGACCGGGATCGCGCTTAGCGAACCTGTCTCCGGGGTCATCTCGGGGACGTCCATCCCCGAAGCCCAGGAGCACCTGGACTACTTCCCCGCGCGGATCCTGGCGCTCGTCGGGAACATCGGCGGAACGGCGGCGGTCGTCGGTGTCGCCGCCGTCTCCATTCGCCGCCGACCCCTCGGAATGGGGCTGATTCTGGTCGGTGTCGCCATTGCCGCGGTGGGCAGCGCACTCGCGGGGCTCGGAGCCGCACAAACAGCGGCTTTCTCGGCCATTGCAGTGGTGTTTCTTTACACAGGTTTTACGGTTTCCAGCACAAAGGCACCGGCCACGTTGCCAGTCCAGGCACGTTGATCTGCTAACAATGCCGCCCTTCGGGGCGTCCAACCGCCTCGGAACTGCGGAAAAACGGAGCCGCGAGCGGCTCCGGGGCGCGGACTGCGGCACGGATCCTGCGCCCTGGGTCCCGGGGCTCCAAGCACGGAGGGAGGAAAAACCACGTGCACGGGGTGTTGGTCCGCGCGGCCGCCGTTTCGGCCGTGTTCATAGGTTTGGCGCTTGCGACCTTGTCGACCGGCGACGTGGCCCGTCCGGCCGAGACGAAGCTCGACCCGAGCGTCGGCGTCGTCCGGAAGATCAAGCGCTACCAGCGGATGACGTGGCGGTGGCAGCGGCTCATGGGCGTCCGGCGCACGCCGACCGGCGAGCGCTACCTCCAGGTGCGAACCCTGGAGTACCGCGTCCTCGTAATGCACCAATGGCGCCGTCGCGCGATTCGCGCGAAGCGCCGAGCGCACAACCCGCCGCACGAAGAGGCGTGGCGGTGTCTCCAGCGCTACGAGGGCGCCTGGAACGACGCGCACGATCCGTACTGGGGCGGCCTGCAGATGGATCGGTCCTTCATGCGCCAGTACGCGCCGCGCCACCTCCTGCGCCGCGGCTGGGCCAACCGCTGGACGCCGATCGAGCAGATGTGGGTCGGCGAGCGCGCGCTACGGGCGGGCCGGGGCTTTTACCCGTGGCCCCACACGGCGCGCATCTGCGGCCTGATCTAGCGGCGGGAGCTGCGCGAACTGCTTCGCGAACAGCCTGCGCAGCTCGGCGAGCTCCTGCTTCGTCGGCCCGGGCGGGAACGCGCTGCAGGCGGCCAGTCCGAGCGACTCGGCGATCGTCGCACCCTTGCCGCCCTGGTCGAGGAGCCCGACGACCGCGGCCAGGGCCATCTCGTCCTCGGCCGTCGGGACGGCGCGCGCTGCACGGATCGCCCTCTCGAAGTGCGTGAGCATGCGGCGAAACTTCGCTCGCTCGCGCGCAGGTGGATCGAGCCGGCGGAGGTCTCGAACGGTTTCGGCCCACGCATCGGCGAAACCGAGCAACAGGTGAGGGTCGTCGGCCCGATCCGGAACCTTCAGCCGCGCGATCCGGCGCTGGAGCTTCTCGCAGACCGGTTTCGCGGTTGAGCGAAGCGTGCCGGGAGGAGCTACGCGCTCAGGCTGATCCGCCGCAACCTGCGTCGAGCCGCAGCCGGCGAGCAGAAGCACGGCGAGGAGCAGGCCGATGCGGAGCGGCATGCTCTCACTGTCGGCCTACTCGCCGATCGCCTTGAGCAGGACGCGCTTGCGGCGCCGGCCGTCGAACTCCGCGTAGAAGACCTGCTCCCACGGGCCGAGGTCGAGCTTGCCGGCGGTGATCGCAAGGACGACCTGGTGGCTCATCAGGTGCCGCTTCAGGTGGGCGTCGGCGTTGTCCTCACCATTGTTGTGTCGGTACTGGTCGGTCGGCTCGTGCGGCGCGAGGCGCTCCAACCAGTCGTCGAAGTCCTGGATCAGGCCTGACTCGGCGTCGTTCACGTAGACCGCAGCGGTGATGTGCATCGGGTTGACGAGGCAGAGCCCGTCCTGGATGCCGCTGCGGCTGACGAACTCTTCGACCTCCGCGGTGATGTTGATGTAGTCGCGGCGATTCGGAGTCTCGAACCAGAGATAGTCGGTGGCGTGTCTCACGGCGCGAGCTTAGGGCTCGGCTGGGGGTCAGGTCTTGCGTTGCAACATGCGCGCTCACCCTTACCGCGTGCTGCGGCAATGCTAAGACCTGACCCCGAGCGACCTGGCGCGGCCGCTCGACGCTTAGGATGAGAGCGATGGGACGAGGCGACAGACCCAAGGTGCGCTGGGCGAGAGACCGGCAGCGCAAGAAGAAGGCGCGCCTGAAGGCGCAGTCGCCCCCACCGGCCGAGGCTGCCGCGGCAGCACCTGCGCGCCGCCGCCGCTCCACGAGATCCTCTAGCTCGAGCTGAGCTTCGCGCGCACGAGCTCGTTGACGACCCGCGGGTCCGCCTTCCCCTGGGTCGCCTTCATCACCTGGCCGACGAAGAAGCCGAGCAGGCCCTCCTTCCCGCCGCGGTAGGACTCGACCTGGCCCGGGTTCGCCTCCAGGATCCGGTCGATGATCGGCTCGAGCTCGAGGGTGTCTGCGACCAGCCCATCGCCGAGGTACGCCTCGGCCGTGAAGCTCGGGTCACCGCTCTTCCCGAGCGCCTCGAGAAACCGATCGCGCGGGATGCGCGAC
>DATFQN010000050.1:0-10638 GCA_035264165.1 Gaiellaceae bacterium | reverse complement strand
GTTCATCGAACTGACAACGATGAACGGAACTTTGTCCCGATGAACAGAGCTTTGTCCGGGTCGCCCGAGCGCCAGGACGATCGGCCTTCCGCCTAGCGAGTGGACGTCAGCGCGCCGTGCTGACGGTGCCTGCCCACCGGTACAGGTGCTCGGGGCGGCCCGTCGCCCCGTAGCGGAGCGAGAGCTCGACTGCGCCCGTCCCGGCGAGGTACTCGAGGTAGCGGCGGGCGGTGCCGCGACTGATGCCGGCGCGCTCGGCGATGTCGACCGCCGTCGACTCTTCGTCCGACCCGCGGATCGTCTCGACGACGCGCGCGAGCGTCGGCGCCGAGATCCCCTTCGGGAGCGACGTCCGGCCGTGCGTCCGCAGGAGCGAGAACACGTGGTCGATGTCGGCCTGTTCGGGCTCGCTGAGGCGCTCCAGACGTGCGCGGTGGGCGGCGTAGCTCTCGAGGCGCTCCCGGAGTGCGTCGAAGAAGAACGGCTTCACGAGGTAGTGGATGACCCCGCCGTGGATCGCTGTTCGCAGCGTGTCGACGTCCTTGGCCGCCGTGATTGCGATCACGTCGGCGTGCGATCCGCGCTCCCGCAGCTCGCGCAGGACGTCGATTCCGCTCATGTCCGGCAGGTAAATGTCGAGCAGCAGGAGATCCGGGTGGAGCACGCGCACGTAGGCGAGCGCCTCGCCGCCGGCGTGCGCCTCTCCGATCACTTCGAAGCCCGGGACCCGCTCGACGTACGAGCGGTGGATCGACGCCGCCATCGGGTCGTCGTCGACGACGAGCGTCCGGATCACGTCAACACCGGCTCCGTCGGCGCCGCTACGTGAGGCAGGAAGACCGTGAAGCGGGCGCCGTCAGCGTTCTCGACCTTGACCGTCCCGCGCCGTCGCTGAACCGCGCCGCTGACGAGGGCCAGTCCGAGCCCTCGCCGGCCGACGCCGGTGGCGACCTTCGTCGTGAAGCCGTCCGTGAAGATCTCCTCGACGAGCCCGGGGTCGATCCCGGGGCCGGAGTCGTGGACGCGGATGAGGATTCCGCCCGCCTCTTCACGGATCGTCACCTCGATCGATCCCGAGCCGGCGGGAGCGAGCGAGTCGAGCGCGTTGTCGACAAGGTTGCCGACGATCGTGATCAGGTCCCGCGCATCCGCCAGCTCGCCGGGGAGGCGGGAGTCCTCGGTCACGCGCAGCTCCACACCCCGCTCGGACGCGACTGCGGCCTTACCGAGCAGCAGGCCGACGAGGACGGGATCGGCGCCGCTCTCCATCAGCGACGCGACGAGCGCCTGCCGGACGAGCGATTCCTGCTTGATGAAGCGGACGGCGTCCTCGTGGCGGCCGACCTCCATCAGCCCTGCGATCACGTGGAGGCGATGGGAGAATTCGTGCTCCTGGGCTCGGAGCGCGTCGGCGAGGCTGCGCACGTCGTTCAGCTCGCGCATCAGCCCCTCGAGCTCGGTGCGGTCGCGCAGCGTGATCACTGCGCCGACCTCCGTGCCTCTCACCGCGACGGGCATCCGGTTGACGACGAGCACGCGGTCGTTCACGAGCACGACCTGGTCGGCGGCACCGACGTTCCCGGCCATCACCTCGCGGACGTGGCCCGTCGGGACGATCTCGATGATGTCGCGGCCGACGGCGTCGTCGTCGAGCTTGAGAAGGCGGCGGGCCTCGTCGTTCACGAGCGTCACGCGTCCGTCCAGGTCGGTGGTGATCGTGCCCTCGCGGATCCCGTGCAGCATCGCCTCGCGGTGCTCGAGCAGCGTCCCGATCTCGTGGGGCTCGAGGCCGAACGTCCGCCGCTTGATGCGGCGCGCGAGCAGGACGGAGCCGAAGATGCCGAGCGCGAGGCCGAGCGCCGGCCCGATCAGGATCACCGGCAGGTCGGCGAGGAGCCGCGCGCTGATCGTGCGTTCGAGGATGCCGACCGAGACGAGCCCGATCACCCGTCCGTCGCGGTCGCGAACCGGAACCTTCGCCCGGACCGAGCGGCCGAGCGTCCCCGTCTGGCTGCCGATGTACTCGCGGCCCGAGAGCGCGACGCTCGGGTCTGTCGAGACACGCTCGCCGATCTTGGCCGAATCCGGATGCGAGTAGCGGATTCCCTGCCGGTTCGCCACGACGATGAACGCCGCCTCGGTGCGCTTCCGGATCCCTTCCGCGATCGGGTTGATCGTCCGCTCGGGACGAGGTTCGCCGAAGGCCTCGACGATCGAGTCGAGCGACGCCACCGACCGCGCGATGGCGAGCGAGGTCTCGCCCGTCTGCTTGTCGAGCTGGCGGCGGGCCTGGATCACCGAAACGGCCAGTCCGGCCCCGACGGTCAGGACGATGATCGCGACCTGGAGCAGCAGGATCTGCGTCGAGAGACGCGGACGCCGCCAGACCTTCGGCCGCTCCATGCGTCAGATGGTACGACGCCGGTCGCCGAATCCCGCGTGAGCAAAAAGGAGAAAACGCTCACAAAGGTCGATTCGCTCGACAACGGCCACAAGCCTGGACGCGCGGTTGTGCAGATCGCAACATCACCGCCGCTTTGTTCACCACTCGCTAACCGGAGGGATACCGTGGCCACATTCTCATCTCGTAAGGGGCGGGTTGTCGCGCTCGGCCTCGTCCTCGTCACCGCGCTTGCCAGCGCCGCGCTGGCGGGCGCCGGCACACCCGCACAGACGCCGATCAAGGCGAATCCGCCCGTCGCGAAGCTCGTCGCCCAGTCGCGGGGCGAGTCGGGGCTCGTCGTCTACGGCAACGCGCCCGCGGCGAACTGGAAGGTCGTGACCGACGCGTTCACGGCGAAGTATCCGTGGATCAAGGTCACGTCCTACGACCTCGACAACAACGTCATCTTCTCGAAGTACGCCTCCGAGGCTGCGCAGGGCTCCCGCACGGCCGACCTGCTTGTCTCGAGCGCCCCGAACCTGTGGGTCTACGCACGGCGCCAGGGCTACGTCCAGGACTTCGTGCCCGGCGGGATCGACAAGTACCCGAGCTTCGTCAAGCAGTACAAGGGCATCTTCGTGCTCTCGCCCGACCCGGCGATCATCGTCTACAACAAGCGCCTGACCGGGGGCAAGGTGCCGACGACGCTCGCCGCGCTCGCTAGCGACAGCGGCACGTACGACAAGCTCACGGGTTACACGGTCGACAACCTCTTTGGCTACACCGCACTCTGGGGCTACGTGCAGAAGAAGGGCTGGGCGAACCTCCAGCGGGTCGGCAAGGACCGCCTGCGAGCGGCGACAGGTGTCGCCCAGCAGCTGCAGCTGCTCGCTCAGGGAGCGGCCAAGGCGGCGTACCTAACCTCGCCGACGGCGCGCTTCACGATCGAGACGAACGCGCAGTATCGAGAGCTCCTCGGCTGGGCGTACATGCGCGACGCCACCTCGCTCGTGCCTCGCGGGATCGGCGTGACGAAGCGGGGTGCAAGCCCAGCCTCGGGCAAGCTGTTCCTGAACTACGTCTACAGCACGCAGGGCCAGCAGATCATGTGCGAGGCCGGCTTCACCGCCTTCCGGCTGAAGTTCAAGCCGGCCAACGGCTGCAAGAACACGCTCGCGGAGGTGTACGCAAAGGTCGGACAGAAGAACGTGATCTTCGTCCCCTTCAGCCAGAAGTTCGTCAACGACCGGCCGACCTTCCAGAACCGCTGGCACGCGATCTTCGGCTAGGCCGCTGGGACTCGAGCCCAGGATGACGTCGACGACTTACGCCACCGAGGCGCTCCCCCGCCCAAGGCGGAGCATCGTCCCGGCCAGCCTGCTCCAGTGGCTGACCTGGGCGCTCGTCGTCACGCTCGTCCTGGGCCCGTTCCTCCCCCTCGCCTACGCCTCGATCAGAGACCGCCCGCTGTACGAGTCCGGCGGGGTCTTCACGCTCGAGCCGTACCGTGAGCTGCTCCGCGAACGGGCCTTCTGGCACGCCTGGTGGAACACCCTCCAGTTCGCCGTGCTCACGACGGCGATGGCGGTCGCACTCGGGGCGGCGGTCGCGATCCTCTGCACCCGTACCGACCTGCCGGGGCGGCGGTCGTTCGGCAAGCTCGTCCTCCTGCCCCTCCTGCTGCCGTCGCTCGGGATGGTGCTCGGCTGGATCGCGGTCTGGGGCGAGGGCGGCTACATCACGAGCTTCTTCAACCAGCGGCTGCACATCGGCGTACCCGCGATCAACACGATCTTCGGGATGGCGCTCGTCGAGGCGACGAGGCTGATGCCGGTCGCGTTCCTGACCTGCCAGGCGGCGCTCGCCCGCGCCGATTCGTCGCTGGAGGACGCGGCGCGCAGCACGGGCGCGACACCGTTGCGGGTGCTTCGCAGCATCACGATCCCGATGCTGAGGCCGGCGCTCCTGAACTCGGCGACGTTGATCTTCACGCTCTCGATCGCCGTGCTCGGGATCCCGCTCCTGCTCGGCGTGCCGAACAACATCCAGTTCGTCTCGAGCTACCTGTACACCCTCTGGACGAACGGCACCTCCCCCGACCCCGGTGCGGTCAGCGCCGGCGCCATGATCCTGCTCCTGGTGGCGACGCTCCTCCTCGTCGTCCGCAACCGGCTGCTCGGCGCCGAGGCACGGTTCGTCTCGGTCGGCGGCAAGGCCGGCAGGGTCGCCTTCCTCTCGCTACGCAGCTGGCGCTGGCCGCTCGCGGGCGTGATCACGCTGTATCTGCTCTTCACGACGCTCCTGCCCGTCCTCGGTCTGGCCCTGATGTCGTTCGTCGTCTTCCTCACCCCCCTGATCGCCCCATGGGACCTGCTCACCTGGAGCCACTGGCAGGCGCTCGACGACGGCATCTTCCGGAACTCGATCCAGAACAGCCTGATCATCGCGCTCGTCGGTGCCGTGCTGTCGACGGCGTTCGTCGCTCTGGCGACGCTCGTCGCGCACCGCTCGACCTTCCGGCTGCGACGCACGTTGCCGTTCGTGATGCTCTATCCGCGTGCGGTCCCCGGGATCATCATCGGGATCGGCTTCTTCTGGGCATTCCTGCTCACCGGTGCGCTCGGTGACTGGTTCCGGAACAGCATCTGGGGAATCATGCTCGCCTTCTGCATCCGCAACGTGCCGCTCGCGTACGTCGTCATGTATCCCACCCTCGCGCGGATCGGCGAGGAGCTCGATCGCGCCGGACGGGCTGCAGGGGCAGGCTGGTGGACGACGAGCCGGCGCATCGTCCTCCCGCTGCTGCGGCCGGCGATGTTCGCGGCCTTCATCCTCCTCTTCGTGGAGTTGCTCAACGACTATGACCCGGCGGTGTTCCTCGTGAAGCCGGGGACCGAGGTGATGGGTGCGACGATGCTGTCTCAGTTCATCCAGGGCGCCGTCGGGCCCGTTGCGGCGCTCGCGATGCTGCAGGTCGCCATCACGGTGGTCGTGCTCGCCGTCGGCAGCAAGCTGTTCAAGATCAACACAACTGGAGGCCCCGATGCCTGAGATCACCGTCGAGGGTCTGGTCAAGACCTTCGGCGACCAGCGCGCGCTCGACAACGTCGACTTCACGGTGAGGGACGGCGAGCTGTTCACGCTGCTCGGCCCGAGCGGCTGTGGCAAGTCGACGACCCTGATGTCGATCGCGGGCTTCCAGCAGCCGGAGCAAGGCCGCATCGGCGTGGGCGACGAGACGGTGTTCGACGCCGCGAAGCGGATCGCGCTTCCGGCCGAGCGGCGCAACCTCGGCATCGTCTTCCAGTCCTACGCCGTTTGGCCGCACATGACGGTTTTCGAGAACCTCGCGTTCCCGCTCAAGGTGCGGAGGCTGAAGCGGGCCGAGATCCGCTCGCGGATCGCGCAGACGCTCGAGCTTGTCGAGATGACGCCGTACGAGAAGCGCTACCCGCACGAGCTCTCCGGCGGGCAGCAGCAGCGCGTCGCCCTCGCCCGGGCGCTGGTCTACTCCCCGTCCGTCCTGCTGCTCGACGAGCCTTTCTCGAACCTCGACGCCAAGCTCAGGATCCGCGCCCGCACGTGGGTGAAGGATCTCCAGCACCGACTCGGGCTGACGACGATCTTCGTCACCCACGACCAGGACGAGGCGCTGTCGATGAGCGATCGGGTCGCCGTGATGAGCGCGGGCGAGATCCAGCAGATCGGCGCGCCCGAGGACGTCTACCACCGCCCCGCGAATCGGTTCGTCGCCGAGTTCGTCGGCCGGGTCAACCTGTTCGAGGGCGTCGTCGCCGGCGTCGACGGCGGCCAGGCGGTGCTCGAGCTCGACGGGTCGCGGCGCCTGACCGTGCGCGCCGCGAAAGGTGCACGCGTCTCCGACCGCGTGACGGTGGTCGTTCGCCCGGAGGCGATGACGCTACTCACGAGCGGCGACACGTCCGTCAACGGCACGAACACGTGGGATGCCGACGTGCATTCGACCGCCTTCCTCGGCGACCACTACGAGTATGAGCTCGAGGCGGGCGCGCTCCGGCTGATCGCCCAGACCTCGAGGCCGGTCGACGGTGCCCGGATCAGGGTGCACATCCCGCAGGACGCGTGCTCGATGGTCGAGTGACGACGGTCGAGCCGACACGCCTCGACCTGCCCAAGGCGCGGTTCGACTCCGATGCGCGCGGCCCGCTCACCGGTGTTCGCGTCCTCGACCTCACGAGGCTGATCTCCGGCGGCCAACTCGGGCTCGTCCTGGCCGATCTCGGCGCGGACGTGATCAAGGTCGAGCGGCCGGGTAGCGGCGACGGGCTCCGCCACACCACCGTCGACGGCTACGACGCGAACTGGCGCGCGTACGCACGGAACAAGCGCAGCGTCACGCTCGACCTCTCGAAGCCGCGTGGACGCGAGCTGCTCCTGCGTCTCGCCGAGACCGGCGACGTGCTCGCCGAGAACTTCACCCCGGGCGTGCTCGAGCGGCTCATCGGCGGCCCCGAGACGCTGCTCGAGCGCAACCCGCGGCTCGTGATCGTGCGGATCACCGGCTGGGGGCAGACGGGCCCGAAGGCAGCGCAGCCGGGATTCGGCACGCTCGCCGAGGCGTACTCGGGGTTCACGTACCTGAACGGCACGCTCGACGGTCCGCCGACCTCGGCACCGACGTCGCTCGCCGACACCGTCGCCGGGACCTATGCGGCTGCGGCGGCGCTGGCTGCTCTCTGGGAGGCGCGCGTCAACGGCGGGAGCGGGCAGGTCGTGGACGTCTCGCTGTTCGAGCCGTTGTTCTCGATCATGGGCTCGGACGCGACGGCCTACGCGGCTCGCGGGAAGCTCCGGCAGCGCGGCGAGGGCGCCGGTGTCTCATCGGTCCGAGGCGCGTTCCAGACCGGCGACGGGCACTGGATCGCGGTCTCCGCGGCCACGGACGAGACGGTCGCGCGGCTGTTCGCGGCCCTCGGGCGCGACGACCTGCTGCTCGACCCGCGCTTCGCGACCTACGAGGCGCGACTGACAAACCGGCTCGGGCTCCACGACGTGCTCGCCGAGGAATTCGCGCGCTTCACGCGTGACGAGCTGCTCGCGCTCGCCGCGGACAACCGCCTGACGATCGGGCCGGTGTACGACGCGCTCGACATCCTCGAGGATCAGCACTACCGCGCTCGCGAGGCGATCGTCGAGACGGAGGATGGTGTCGTCCTCCATAACGTCGTGCCGCGGCTCTCGAGCACCCCGGGAGCGATCCGGAGGCCGGCGCCGAGCCTGGGCGAGCACAACGCCGAGGTCTACGGTGAGCTCGGAATCTCCGAGCGCGAGCTCGCGGAGCTGGCGAAGGATGGCGTTGTATGACCCCACGCTGGCGCTCGCTCCTCTACGTGCCGGTCACGTCGGAGCGCTTCGTCGCGAAAGCGCACGAGCGCGGAGCGGACGCGGTCATCCTCGAGCTCGAGGACGCGGTCGCCCCGTCCGAGAAGGACCGCGCTCGGGCGCTTGTTCGCGAGGCGGCCGCGAGGATCGCGGAGGCCGGCGTCGACGTGCTCGTCCGGATCAACCGCCCGTGGCGGCTGGCCGTGCGGGACATCGAGGCGGCCGTCGACCCGAACGTCCGTGCCCTCGTCCTGCCGAAGGTCGACTCGGCCGAGCATGTCATCGGCTTGGCGGAGGTGGCCGCCTCGGTCGAGGAGGAACGCGGGCTCCCGGTCGGACACATGCTCCTCTTCCCCCGCATCGAAGGGCCTAGGGGCCTGCTCCGCGTAGCGGAGATCGCCAACGCTCATCCCCGCGTCGTCGCGATCGGCCTCGGCTCGAGCGACTTCACGATCGCGACCGGAATGGAGGCGGGCGGCGACGGGAACGTGATCGCGAGCTTCCAGGTCGTGACTGCCGCGATCGCGGCCGGTCGCGTCCCGATCGGCCTCGTCGGCTCGATCACGGAGTTCGGCGACCTCGACGCGTTTCGCCGGGTCGCCGAGCGCTCGCGCGCGCTCGGCCTGCGTGGCGCACCCTGCGTCCACCCGAGCCAGATTCCGATCCTCAACGAGGTCTTCGCGCCGACGGACGACGAGCTCGCCCGGGCGCGGCGGGTGGTGGAGGAGTACGAGCAGGCGCTCGCCGCCGGCGAGGGCGCCGTGCTCGTCGACGGCGAGTTCGTCGACATCCCGTTCTACGAGCAGGCGAAGCGACTTCTCGCGGGGTAGTTGAGCCGCCGGCTCGTCTACGCGTTGCTCGCGATGGCGGCCGGGCAGGCGGCCGTCTCCGTGGTCCGCCCGACCACGTCCTACCGGCTCCTCAGCCTCGGCTACGACGCCGGCGACGTCGGGCTCGTCGCGGCGGCGTACGCCGTTCTGCCGCTAGTCGCGGCGATTCCGCTCGGGCGGTACTCCGACCGGCGCCATGCGGGGTCCTTGATCGCGGTGGGCTGCGCATTCGAGGCCGCCGCCTGCGCGCTGCTCGCAGTTGCGGACACCGCTGCGACGCTGGCGCTCGCGAGCACGATCCTGGGGCTCGGTCACCTCGCGGTCGCGCTAGGCGTCCAGGACGTGATCGCGCGGGAGTCACATCCGGAGCGACACGACCAGCATTTCGGCCTACTCACCGCCGGCGTCTCGTTGGGGCAGCTGATCGGCCCATTGATCGCGGGCGCCGTGCTACGAGACAGCAGCGGCAGCGCGCTCACCGCCGCGACGAGCCGCGCCATGCTCGTCGGAGCCGGGATCGCCGGGGCCGCGGCCGTGTGCGGCGTCCTCGCCCAGCGTCATCGGGTCGCCGGGGCCGTCGTAC
Organism: Gaiellaceae bacterium; assembly: GCA_035264165.1. Taxonomy (GTDB): domain Bacteria; phylum Actinomycetota; class Thermoleophilia; order Gaiellales; family Gaiellaceae; genus JACDAN01. Next base: position 1,481 of record DATFQN010000050.1, on the reverse strand, counting down.
GCCCTCTCGAGACGAGGAGTGGCAGCGTACGGATGATTCTCGCGACGCCCGGCGTGCCGGCAGGGATCTTCGCCAGCGTCGCCGTGCTGGCCGCAGCGGACATCTTCACCGCGTACATGCCTGTGCTCGGCGAGGAGCGGGGCATCACGCCCGGCGCGGTCAGCGTGCTGCTGGCGATGCGCGCGGCGGCCTCGATGGCCGCCAGGCTCGGAATCGGCGGCATCGTCGCCCGCGTCGGCCGACTACGCCTGATCACGATCAGCGCACTCGCGTCCGGTCTCGCGTTCGCCGGAATCGCCCTCTCGAGCGACCTCGCGCTGCTGCTCGCGCTCAGCGCCGTCGCCGGATTCGGTCTCGGCTTCGGCCAGCCGTTGTCGATGACCCTCGTCGCCCAGCTGGTGCCGCCGGACGCACGCGCGACGGCGCTGTCGGTCCGGATCAGCGGTAACCGGATCGGTCAGATCGCGGCGCCGGCCGCGGCAGGCGTCGTCGCCGGTGCGGCCGGGTCGGCGGCGGCGTTCTGGCTGCTGGCTGCAGTCCTCGCGGCATCGGGCGTCGTCGTCCAGCGCTCATCCGCGGGCGGCCTGGCGCCACGACGCTGAGGGAGGTCAGCTCCTTTCGAGAACGAGGCTCTCGGGCTTCGTGGGGGCAGGCCGCCGGTGGAGTCGGGATCGGCCTCTTCACCACCGGGATCATCCTGCATCGCAGCCGCGTCTCGCTGCGTCCAACGGTTATCGCGAGCGCTCTCGGCAAGAACGTCTCGACGCGCTGGCAGCGCTCGGCATCGCGTATCTCTTTGGCCAGAGCGCAGCGGCCGGGGAGGTTGCCCTCACTGCCGCGATCCTCCGCCGCACGAGACGAAGGGGAATTCCGCATGGGCGATCCCACGCGTGCGCCGGCCGCCGCCGCTGCTCTAGGCTGGGCGTATGGAAACAACGCCGCTGACGCGTGATCTGCTCGTATGGATTGCGAGTGCGCCGCGGACGTACCGAGAGACAATGGAGGCATGGCGGACGAGTTGTCCTCGTCTCCCCATCTGGGAGGACGCGGTCCGCGACGGGCTAGTGCGGATCCGCGCGTCGAGGGTGGAGCTCACCGCGCGGGGCGAAGCGGCGCTCAATCGGGGAACGACGCGGATCGATCGTCGTCCGAGCGGGCGGGCTCGTAGTTCTCAGCGAACGCGCGCAGACGGCGGCGGCACGTAGCGATAGAGGTGCTCCGGGCGGCCGATCGCGCGGTCGTGGAGCATGAGCTCGATCAGCCCGGACCCGGCGAGCTACTCGAAGTACCGCCGCGCCGCCCCGCCGCTAATGCCCGTCTTCGCGGCGACCTCGAAGGCGGAGACCTCGCCGACCACCTCCTCTCGTAACGACTACCGCCTTTCATCTGGCCGATTCGACCGCGTTCTTTGGCCTGCAAGCTCCTGTTGTGCAGGCGCCCGCAATTGGCTTCGCCTATTTGTGACAACGTTTCTTGTCCCC
>DATFQN010000049.1:0-12175 GCA_035264165.1 Gaiellaceae bacterium | reverse complement strand
CGGGACGAGCTCGCCAAGCTCGAGGCCGAGCAGGCGGAGCGGAACGAGGAGATCAAGCAAAAGCGTCTCGATCTCCCCTGGGTCCCGGTCGAGAAGGAGTACGAGTTCGACACCGAGCACGGCAAGAAGACCCTTGCCGAGCTCTTCGAGGGGCGCTCACAGCTGCTCGCCTACAACATCATGTTCGGCCCCGACTACACGGTCGGGGCCTGCCCCGGCTGCACCAACCTGGGCGACGGGCTCGACGGGTCGCTCGTCCACTTGAACCACCGCGACGTGACGCTGCTCTGCTTCTCGCGGGCGCCGATCGAGCGGCTGACCGCCTACAAGCGGCGGATGGGCTGGCAGTTCCCCTACGTCTCCACCTACAACACCGACTTCCCCTACGACTTCGGCCTCGTGCTGACCGAAGATCAGGTGCAGCAGATCCCGGAGGTCAAGGAGATGATCGAGAACCCGTCCGACTTTCTCCAGGAGTGGTCACAGCAGACCGGGGCCGAGCCCAAGGACGGGTTGCGCGAGGCTCCGAGCTGGATCGCCTTCGCGCGCGAGAACGGCACCGTCTACCACACCTACACGGTGATCGCACCCGATCCGTTTGTCAGGCCGTACTTCAGCTTCCTGCTCGACCGAACGCCGAAAGCCCAACCCCCGGAGCCCCGGGCTTGGCGCAAGGACGAGTACCCGGACTGACGCCGATCCGGACGGTTCGCGGAGCTGATCGCGCCCTCTCCATCGGCGCGGCCCCGCATGACACGGCCGATGAGCGCTTCCGGAAGCGACTCCTCGTCGGGGTGGCGTTCGTCATCCTCCCGGTCGCCTTCGTCTGGGGCTGCCTGTACTGGGTCGTCGGTGAGCGCGAGGTCGCGCTCACGCCGTGGGCGTATGTCACGGGATCGGCGATCAGTCTCGCCGTCTTCGCGCGAACCCGTAGCTTCGCTTTCCTGCGCACGGCGCAGCTGCTTCTGATTCTCGTGGCGCCCGCGTTGGGTACCGTGATGATCGGCGGTCTCGACGAGTCGAGCTCGGTGCTCCTGTGGTCGCTGCTGGCACCGCTCGGGGCCGTCGCCTTCGACCGCCCCGACCGCGCCTGGCCGTGGTTTGCCGCCTTTGTCGCCGCCGTCGTGCTCGCGCTCCCTCTCTCCGAAGTCGTTCGGCCGAATGGCGCCGACCTGCCCGACGCTTTCGTCCGCACCCTCGTCGTCCTCAACATCGTCCTCGTCTCGCTCGTCGCCATGATCTTGCTCGTGACGTTTGCGCGAGGACGGGCGACCGCGCAGGCGCGCGTCGAGACGCTCCTGCTCAACGTCCTCCCGGTCGAGATCGCTCACCGCCTCCAGTCGGATCCGAACTCGATCGCCGACCACTTCGACGACGCGAGCATCCTCTTCGCGGACGTGGTCGACTTCACCCCGCTCTCGAGCCGCCTCGACGCGCGCGAAGTGGTCGGACTCCTCGACCGCCTCTTCACGAGCTTCGACGAGCTGGTCGACCGCCACGACGTCGAGAAGATCAAGACGATCGGCGACTGCTACATGGTCGCGGCGGGCGTCCCCACGCAGCGGCCGGATCACGCACACGCACTGGCGAGGCTCGCGCTCGAAATGCGCGAGTGCGCGAAGAACTGCCTTCCCGACGGCGCGGGACACGATCTGCGCCTTCGCATCGGCATCAGCTCGGGGCCGGTCGTGGCCGGCGTGATCGGGCGCCGCCGGTTCCTCTACGACCTCTGGGGCGACACGGTGAACATGGCGAGCAGGATGGAGTCCCACGGCACCCCCGACGCCATCCAGATCACTCGCTCGACCTGGGAGCTCCTGCGCGACGACTTCGTGGCCGAGCCCTTAGGGGTCGTCGACGTGAAGGGCAAGGGCGCGGTCGAGACCTGGCGGCTCGTCGGTCCGCGCGGTGCTCAGGCCGGCACGGGAGTGGGAGTCCCGTCAGCCATGCGAAGCCCCGGTTCCGGCCGATCGAGGTGACGCGCTCGCGGCGTCGGGCGGCTCGGCGAACGCGATCGCATTCCCATCCGGGTCGGGCACGTTCACGTGGCGGACACCGTTCGAGTAGGTCTCGATCGGTTCGTGCTCGATGCCGTGCGCCGCGAGGCGCTCGAGGAGCGCGTCGAGGCCGACGACGGCGAGGGTGATCCGGCCGGCGCCTCAAGGGCGGGTCTTCTTCGTGTTCAGCACGGTGAGGGCAGCCCTCGCGTACTCGATCGCCGGCTCGCAGTCCTACGTCGTGGAGCGCGCTGCCATCGCGAGATCTCCGGCCGGGGTCGCCTGGGGTCGCGTGATGCCGGCAGCCGCATAGGCGTCGTCCTCGTCCAGCGTCTCGTGGTCGAGCAGTGCGCTCGCGAGGGCGTCGAGACGTGTCCGATTCTCGGTCAGGAGGGTGACGACCTCGTCGCGCGCCTCGGCGACGATGCGGCGCACCTCGTCGTCGAGAAGCCTCTGGGTCTCCGGTGAGACCTCCGCGGCGCCGGGGAAGAACGGCACCGACCCGTCACGGGGGATCACGGAGATCGGCCCGAGCGCGTCGCTCATCCCCCAGCGCCCGACCATCTGCCGGGCGAGCCCCGTGAGCTGCTCGATGTCAGACTCGGCGCCGGTGCTGATCTGGCCGAAGACGATCTCCTCGGCGACGCGGCCGCCGAGGGCGACCTTGATCTTCGCGACTATCTCCGGCTCCAGGTAGTTGAAGCGATCGGCGTCGGGGGCGGAGAACGTCACCCCCAATGCCAGCCCACGCGGGATGATCGAGACCTTGCGCACGGGATCTGCGCCGGGCGTCAGCATTCCGACGATTGCGTGTCCACCCTCGTGGTAGGCCGTCCGCCGACGATCCTCGTCGCCCAACATCACTTGGCGCTCCGCGCCGAGCACGATCCGCTCGAGGGCATCGGTGAAGTCGGCCTCCTCGACCACGTCGTGCTCGCGCCGGGCGGCGGTGAGCGCCGCCTCGTTTACGAGGTTGGCAAGGTCTGCTCCGACCATTCCCGGCGTCGTCGCGGCGATGCGTCCGAGGTCGACGTCGGGGCCGAGCGGGACGCCGCGCGTGTGGACTCGAAGGATCGCTTCGCGCCCGGCGCGGTCCGGCGATTGCACCGCGACACGGCGGTCGAACCGCCCCGGCCGAAGGAGTGCTTGGTCGAGCACGTCAGGCCGGTTCGTCGCCCCGATGACGATCACGCTCGTCGCCGAGGCGAAGCCGTCCATCTCGGTCAGGATCTGATTGAGGGTCTGCTCACGTTCGTCGTTCCCGCCGCTGAAGCCGGCCACACCGCTCGTGCGCGAGCGTCCGATTGCATCCAGCTCGTCGATGAACACGATCGCCGGAGCGTTCTCCTTCGCCTCCTTGAAGAGGTCGCGCACGCGGGCGGCGCCGACTCCGACGATCGCCTCGACGAACTCGGAAGCGGCCAGCGAGAAGAAGGGGGCGTTCGCCTCTCCGGCCACCGCACGTGCGAGCAGCGTCTTGCCCGTCCCGGGCGGCCCGGAAAGCAGGACGCCGTGCGGGATCCGGCCTCCTAGCTTTCGATACTTGTCCGGTCTGCGCAGGAAGTCGACGACCTCGCTCAGCTCATCCTTCGCCTCGTCGATGCCGGCGACATCCGCGAAGGTGACCTTGTCTCCGGAGGGCGCGTAGCGGCGGGCACGTGACCGTCCGAACGAGCCGAGGGCGTTCTGCACGTTGCCGGCCCGGCGGAGCAGCCAGAAGAGCAGGACGACGAACAGAATCGTCGGCCCGAAGCCGAACAGCAGCGTCTGCCACCACGGCGTGCCCGTTTCGAGCGGCTCGGCGTTGACGGTAACGTCGTTCTTCTGGAGCAACTGGGAGAGCTCGTCCGTATCGGCAAACGCGGGAATCTCCGTTCGGAATCGCGTCGTCGGCTTCGAGTCTTTGAACGTCACCTCTTTCTTGAACGTCCCCTGGATGTCCGTGCCCTTGGACGTGATCTCGTCGACATTGCGTGTCTTCACCTCTTGCAGGAAGAACGGGCTGTACGGGACACGCACCCGCGATTCGGGCCCCATCGCCCGGCTGCTGATGAACAAGTTGAGTGCGAGCAGCGCGAGGACGAAGACGATCCAGCGGGGTGAGAACCCGAACCTGGGACGCTGAGGCGGGTTCGGTAAAGATCCTCGCGGCTCCGGCGGCGGGGTCTCGGCTGCTCGCTCGTCGCCCTGCTGGGCCATCGCTCTAGGCTACTCCGCGCGCGCAGCCGCTCTCGGCGACGCGGCGCTTGCGGCTAGCTCCCTCGAGGACATGCCTTAGCCGAACGTGAACGCGTAGGCCTCGACGCCCGGTGCCAGGAACGCGATCTCGAGCGTGCGGTCGTCGATCCGACCTTGCTGCCGAATCAGCTGATACAGCCGTTGCTCGGCCACGACTCCGTTGCCGTGCTCGTCGACGTCGGTGCCGTGAGCTGCGCCCGGAGCTTGTCCGTCGACGAGCACCCGAAACGGCACCGGCGTGCCTCGTTCCGGCGGCCCCATGACGAGGTGGACGTCGCGCGCGTGAAAGCGGAACGAGATCTGACCCTCGCCCTGGTTCAGAACGGTCGCCCCGCCTCCGAGCGTCCAGTCGCCGGCGAGAGCCCAGGTGTTGAGCGCCAGCCGGTCCGGAGCGGTGTAGCTGCGTGCTTCGTCGAACGAGACGCCGCCGGGAGACGCGAAGTTCTGCGTCTGCTCGTAGCCGAGATACGTCTCGGGTGTTTCCAGGTTGGACCAGTCGGCCTCAGCCTCGAAGCCGTCCGGAACGACTGAGACCAGGTCGCCGTCGATACCCAGCAGCTGTTGGACGACTCTCTCCTGCTCGTCGTATCCACCCTCGCCGAATTGATGGTGACGGATTCGTCCTTCCGCGTCGGCGATGTACACGGCCGGCCAATAGCTGTTGGCGAAGGCGCGCCAGACCTCGTACTCGCTGTCGAGGGCGATCGGATACTGGACGGCCATCTCCTCGGTTGCCCAGCGGACATTGTCGACGTCGCGCTCGAACGGGAACTCGGGCGTGTGCACGCCGACCACGGTGAGCCCCTGGTCCTCGTACCGCTGCGCCCAGGCGCGGATGTACGAGAGCGTGCGGAGCCAGTTGATGCATGTGTACGTCCAGAAGTCGATGAGGACGACCCTGCCGCGGAGGTCCTCTCGCGTCAGCGGCTCGGAATTGAGCCAGCCGGTGGCGCCGTCGAGCGAAGGGAGGGCACCCTCGACCGGCAGGTCGACCGTCGCCGCCATGGCTAGTGGGCGGCCATGGCCGACTGGCCGCCCGCTGCTGCCGCGCTCGTCAACGCAGTGACCTGAACGCCGCCCGGATCTCCTCGCTGAAGAGCTGCGGCTCTTCCCAGGCCGCGAAGTGGCCGCCCTTTTCGACCTCGTTGAAGTAGGTGACGTTGGGGTAGGAGTTCTCGACCCAGCTGCGCGGGGTCCGCCAGATCTCGCCGGGGAACGTGGTGAAGCCGACCGGGAGCGAGACCTCCGGCGGAGCCTGGCCGGACGCGCGTGCTTGAGCCAGAACTTGTCCGTCCTCCCAATACGACCGGGCCGCCGAGGCGCCGCTGCCCGTCAGCCAGTAGAGCGTGATGTTGTCGACGATCGTGTCCCGGGTGAGATTGCCCACGGGCTCGCCGTCGACGAAGGCGCGGGAGATCTTGTAGTAGCTGTCCGTGTCGTGGTCGAGCAGCCAGGCCGCCAGCGCTACGGGTGAATCCAGCAGTGCGTAGCCGATCGTCTGCGGCCGCGTGGCCATCTCCAGGAAGTAGCCGAAGCCGCTCTCCGTGAATGTGGCGATCTGGTGCGCCGCCGCGCGTTCCTGCTCGGACTCCGCCGACGGGGGGCCCGCCAGCACCGTCACGAGCAAGTTCATGTGGATGCCGAGCAGCCCCTTGGGCGCCTGTCGTCCCATCGCGTCGGTGACGGCGGCGCCCACGTCACCGCCCTGGGCGACATAACGGGTATAGCCGAGGCGGTGCATCAGCTCCGCCCAGGCCTGCGCAACTCGGCCGACGTTCCAGCCGAGCTCGGAGGGCTCGTCGGAGAAGCCGTAGCCGGGCAGGGACGGCAGCACGAGGTCGAATGCGTCCTCGGCGCGTCCGCCGTGCGCGGATGGGTCGGTGAGCGGGCCGACGGTGTCGAGCAGCTCGATCACCGAGCCGGGCCAGCCGTGAGTCATGATCAGCGGCAACGCGTTCTCGTGACGCGACCTCACGTGGATGAAGTGGATGTCGACCCCGTCGATCTCGGTCGTGAATTGCGGCAGCGCGTTGAGCCTCGCCTCCGCCTTCCGCCAGTCGTAGTCGGTCGCCCAATAGCGCTTCAGCTCCTGCAGCGTCGCCAGCTGCACTCCCTGCGACCGGTCCGCGACGAGTTCCTTGCTCGGCCAACGCGTCGTTGCGATGCGGCGGCGGAGATCGTCCAGCTCCTCTTGCGGAACATCGACCTCGAACGAGCGGATGTCGGTTGAAGTCTCGACCGTGCTGGTCATGACTGGCTCCCTTCATGCAGTGGCTTGAACGCCGCACGGATTTCCTGCGAGAACAGCTCCGGCTGCTCCCAGGCGGCGAAGTGGCCGCCCCTGTCGACCTCGTTGAAGTAGATGAGGTTGGGGTACGCCCGCTCCGCCCAGCTACGAGGTGCCTGGTACTGCTCGCCCGGAAAGACCGTGACGGCAACGGGGATCTCGACGCCCTTTGCGTTGAAGAACCCGCCCCTGTACTCCCAGTAGAGGCGAGACGCCGAGACGCCGGTGTTCGTCAGCCAGTAGAGCGTGATGTTGTCGAGGACCTCGTCACGCGTCAGCTCCCCGGTGGCGCTCTCGGTCCGCTCGAGCGCGGAAACGACCGCGGCAGCCGGCTGGCCGTCGGCATCGTTGTGGTCCAGGAGCCACGCCGCTAGGCCGACCGGCGAGTCGGCGATGCCGTACAAGGTCTGCGGCCGAGCCGCCATGTACCGCGCGTACTCGACTTGCTTGTACGTTCGGATCAGCTGCTCGTAGGCCCGCCGTTCCTCCGCCGGCAGCCCGGAGGGCGGCGGCTCGCCGGCCAGCGACGCCTTGTCGATGTCCGCCGGAACGGTCGCAGGCATGTTGGTGTGGATCGCCAGCAGTCCCTCGGGTGCCTGTAAACCCATCTGGTCGACGACGAAGGCGCCCCAGTCGCCGCCCTGGGCGACGTAGCGCGTGTAGCCGAGACGCGTCATCAGCTCGTCCCAGGCTCGGGCCATGCGCCCAGGGCCCCAACCGGTGCTCGTCGGCTTCCCGGAGAACCCGTAGCCCGGCATCGACGGAATCACAAGATGGAACGCGTCCTCCTCGATCCCGCCGTGTGCAGTCGGATCGGTGAGTAGATCGATGATCTTCAGCTGCTCGATGATCGAGCCCGGCCAACCGTGATTGACGACGAGCGGCAGCGCGTCTTGATGCTGCGAACGGATGTGGATGAAGTGGATGTCGAGACCGTCGATCTCGGTGATGAACTGCGGGAGCGCGTTCAGGTTCGCCTCGACCGTGCGCCAGTCGTAGTCGGTCATCCAGTAGCGCGCGAGCGTCTGGATCATGGCCAGCGGGACGCCCTGGGACTGATCTCCGACGGTCTCCTTCTCGGGCCAGTTCGTGGCCGCGATGCGTCGACGAAGGTCGTCAAGAGCCTCTTCTGGAATGTCGACGTGGAAGGGCCGGACCTCGGTGACGGTCTCGACGGCGCTCATGGCGGCCTCCTCGGTTGGGGACGCTCGGCCCGCTTGCATGCCGCGGCGCAATCCGGCCTCGTAGGACCTTCTCGCGCGCGCTCTCCCTTGGCATCACCCTGTCTGGATGAACGTTGCCTGGACCCGCCCGGACGAGGTCAAACGGGGCGCTCTAACGGAATCGCGCGGGCGCAATCGGCCCCCTCGGACGCTGCGTCGAAGCGGACCTGCTCAGGAAAATTCCGGGACGGCTCTGACTGCTGACGCACGACCACCACGGAGACAACCTCGACGACGCTGGACGCAGGCTCCTGCCGGCCGCGGGCGTCGTCGACACGACTCGAGCCGGGGCGGGGCGGCTCGGCGGCCGCGCTGGTGGGCTCGAGCCTTGGGAGACGACCCGGCTCGAAGCTCCGGGGCGCAGCGCGAGGGCCGGAACCACTTCCAGGAAGACCGAGAGACGATCGAGCGCGAGTTCGGGCGCGCGCCGGAGGAGGCCCGCCGAAGCATCCGGTGGCTGCCGATCGGCGCCGGCGTTTCGATTGGCTAGACCCTCGGATCGCGGTACTGCGGGTCAAGCCTGCGGAGGGTCTCGACGACGATCGTCGCGACCGCATGGTTTCGCACCCAGTTGCGGTCGGCCGGGATCACGTACCAGGGCGCCCACTCAGTGGACGTCGCGGTGATCGCCTCGTCGTAGGCGGCCACGAACTCGCCGAACCGCTTGCTCAGCGCCGCGTCCTTCGGGTTGTGCTTCCAGCGCTTCGTCGGATCGGCTAGCCGCTCTTCGAATCGCTCCTGCTGCTCCTCGGGCGAGAGATGCAGGTAGCACTTGATCACCGTCGTCCCTTCGTCGGTGAGTAGTCGCTCGAACTCGACTATCCGACGCGGCCGTCGCCGCCACACCTCCTCGGGTGCCAGCCCCAAGACTCCGACGGTCACGACGTCCTCGTAGTGGGAGCGGTTGAAGATCCCGATCGTCCCGCGCGGCGGACACTCGGCATGTACTCGCCAGAGAAAGTCGTGCGCGAGCTCGACCGGTGAGGGCACCTTGAAGGACGTGACGCGGCAGCCCTGCGGGTTCACACCGCTGAACACGCGACGGATCGTCCCATCCTTGCCGGAGGCGTCGAGTCCCTGGAGGACGAGCAAGACGCTCCTTCTTCCCTCGGCATAGAGACGCTCCTGAAGCGGAAAGAGCTCGTCCCGCAAGGCGCCGAGCAGCTCCTTCGTCTCCTCCTTTGGCGGCAGGCCGAGCGTGTCCAGCGGATCCCGCCGGCCGAGGTCGGCCGCGGAGCCCGACTCGATTCTGAGGGCGTCCAGCATCGGGAGGAGGCTACTGGCGTGCTTCCACTCGGTCGCCGCGCAAGGAACTGCCTCCGCCCGGTTTCATCCGGGAGTTCCCCGCGAGCGCGTGAGCTCGCGCCGGCGACGAGGGCGTCGCGCGCGTCCCTGCTAGCCGCCGTCGCCTTAGCCGCTGTGAACAAGCCGCCTTCGCGGCATGATCGGACGGTGAACGTGCCACCCGTGTCGCCGAACCTGGCCAGAGCCGCGGCCTGGTCGTGGCGGCTCCTCGCCTGTGGGGTCGCGCTCCTCGCCGTCGTGGCGCTGCTCTGGTACCTCCGTGTGATCGTCCTCCCGATCATGGTGGCGCTGACGATCGCGCCGGCACTCGCTCCCATCGCCGAGCGACTCCGCAGCCTGCGGCTCGAGCGCCCGGCGGCCGCAATTGCTTTGTTGACCGGACTCGCCATCGTGGCTGGGCTGATTGCGATCGTCACGACCTCGGTGCTCGCGCAGTGGGAGGAGCTCAGGGACTCGGTGTCCCAGGCTGTCGACGACATCACTGCTCGACTCGAAGCGGACCCCTTCAATCTCTCTCTTGACCGATCCAACGATCTGCAGTCGACGTTGGCCGATTCGTGGCGGGATGCCTCCGCCTACGCCGCGTCGGGCGTCCAAGCGGGTATCGGCCTGGTCACCGGGCTCGTGCTGGCCATCGCGATCCTCTATTTCGTCCTACGCGATGGCGCGCGTTTCTGGGCCTGGATCTTGGCGTTGTTCTCGCCCGCGACGCGGCCGGCGATCGATCGTGCCGGGCGGCGTGCCTGGGACGTGCTTGGCGGCTTCGTCCGAGGAACGGCGCTGATCGCGGCGATCGACGCCTCGCTGATCGGGCTCGGTCTGTGGGTGCTCGGCGTGCCGCTCGCGTTCGCGCTGGCGGTGCTCGTCTTCATGGGCGCCTTCGTCCCGTTCGTCGGCGCGTTCGTCTCGGGGCTTGTGGCCGTGCTCGTTGCGTTCGCAGACGGTGGCTGGGAGCTCGCGCTCGCCGCCCTGGCTGTCGTCGTGGCTGTCCAGTTCATCGAAGGCAACTTTCTCCAGCCGATCATTCAAAGCCGCACGGTTGACCTGCATCCGGCGGTGATCCTCCTTGCCGTCGCCGCGGGGGCATCGCTCTTCGGCATCGCCGGCGCGTACCTCGCGGTACCGGTTACTGCCGTTGTCTTCGCCGTCGTCGGATCGCTGCGGACGCCAGGGCGTCTCTGAGACCCAAAAATGGCGCACAGCGCGCCCGCGTTGCGGGGGATGTACAAGCAATCCGCACCGCAGCCACGACATGATGCTCGTCGGCTCCGTTGCGACGGATTGGCGATAATGCTCGCTGACAAAGGAGGTGCTCGGGCATGGAATGGGCAGCATTGATCGCGTGGGTTCTGACGGCGGGCGGCGGCTTCGTCATGCTCGCGATCTGGTTCGCGCGTGGCGGGATGCGTCAGCGGGAGAGCGGACGGATCCGACCGCCCCTCATCCTTGCGCACTTTGCGCTCGCCGCTACCGGGCTCGTGCTTTGGATCGTCTACGTCGCCACCGATACCCAAGCGCTCGCCTGGATCTCGGTGGTGCTTCTGCTCGTCGTGGCAGCGCTCGGCTTCACGATGTTCGCCATTTGGCAACGCCAGCGGCAGGCGCGCGCGACGGTCGCCCAGGCGGCGACGGCGACTAGCGGGCCGGCGCAGCCAGCCGAGCAGCGGTTTCCGGTCGCGATCGTCGCGCTGCACGGCCTCGCTGCGGTGACGACGCTGGTTCTCGTCCTCCTGGCGGCGCTCGAGGTGGGAACGAGCTAGACAGGCCGCAGCGCGGACGCCGCGCCACGTCGTCGACCGCTGGAAGCGCTACCGGAGGACGCGGTAATCGAGATCGAAGCGTCCGGCGGCTGCGGGGGCTACCTGCTGCGCTGGCCGGTCCTCACGCCGAGCGCACACGCGCTGGCGATCAGCAGGAGGCCCAGGAGCACGAGGCCGGGCGCGTCATCGGCCTGCCCGAGCACGGCCGCGGCGACGCCGAGGGCGGCGAGGCAGATGGCGGTGGCGAGATTTCCTGCCTTTCTCACTGCCAGCTCGAGCGCGATACCGATCGTTGTCAGCAGGACGCCGGCGAGGACGAAGTCCGCGAGGCTCCAGACCGCCTCGTCGGTCATCTGCATCGCCACCAAAGGCAGCGAGAGGATCAACGCCACGCCGAGGCCGACGCGAACAGCGGATCGATAGAGGGTCCTGGTCGTCTTCATCGTTCCCTCCAGAGTCGAGCGATGGGCGGATACCTTGGCCTGGCGCCCGCGCCACGCGGCGTCGGCGGCAACGCCCCGGACCATCCGCGACAGGATGCCGAGGGCGATGCGCCTGTTGCTGATCCCGCTCCCGTTCGCCCGTTCGTGCGCCACGTGATCGTGGAGATCGGCATCGATCTCTTCGACGCGGCGCTGGGCGATCTCGACGGGAAGATCCCGCGTGTAAAACCGCACCCAGCGCGCCACCAGCTCGGCCATGCGCTCGGGTGTCATGTGGGCTCCGAGGCGGCGCGTGAACGAGGTGCAACGGCCTTCTCGGCGAGGGCGCGTTCGGCTACACGCGCTCCCTCCCCCGTGAGCTCGTAGAGCCGCCGCCGCGGTCGACGTTCAGCCGCCGCCTCCGCGTCCTCCCAATGGGAGGTGAGGAGGCCGAACTCCTCGAGCCGGCTCAACGCCTTGTACAGGGTTCCGTGGGCCGTCAAGGAGCGCGACCCGCTCTGTTCCCGCATCGTTTGGGCGAGACCAAATCCGTGGAAGGTGGTTTGTCCCGAGCGGAGCGTGGACAGCGCGACCTCGAGGATCTTGGTCTCGAGAGGCAGCAGGGTTCCGGGCTTGCGCCGCGGCACGGAATCTAGAATAGGAAGATATCTTCTTATAGTCAAGTGGCTCGTAGCGGGGATCTCGGCGACCGGACGAAGTGACGCAGACGATGCGCTTCGCCACGACCGAGGGCGGGACACGACGATGCAGTACGGCGTCGAGGAAGGAGCGAAGAGCGGCTTCGCGCGCGTGGACGAACTGCTGCAGCGGCTACCGCTCGACGCCTGAGCCGCCGATTTGCTCTTCCTCGGCGCGCCACAACGGCTGCGGCGGCGCTGAGGTGAGCGCGCGCCGAAGGAGCGTGAGCAGTCGGCGGCGCTCG
>DATFQN010000048.1:0-30492 GCA_035264165.1 Gaiellaceae bacterium | reverse complement strand
CACAAGCTGTACGCGATCGACATCTACAGCGGCAAGGCGCGTTGGACGTTCACCGCTGATGGCGAGGTCAACAGCTCGCCCGCCTACAGCGGCGGAAGGATCTACTTCGGGACCGATGCCGGCAGCCTCTATGCGCTCGATGCGCGCACCGGCCGCCAGGGGTGGCGCGCGTCGGCGCTCACCCGCTTCGGACGCCGCGAGTACTTCTACGCGACCCCGACGATCGCCTACGGGCGGGTCTTCATTGGCAATGCCGACGGGACGCTCTACGCCTTCGGCGCCTCCAGCGGGCGGCTGCTGTGGGCGCAGCGTGCGGGCACGTACATCTACACCGCCGCTGCGGTCTGGCGCGGACGCGTCTACGTCGGCACCTACGACGGGTACTTCATGGCCTTCAATGCCGCCACCGGCGACCGGCTCTGGCGCTTCTCCGCATCGTCGGCCATCCACGGCGCGCCGAGCGTGATCGACGGGCTCGTCTACTTCGCGGCTTGTCCGGCGTGCGGGAGCGTCGCCTCCCGATACGCCAAGCAGGGCGAACGGGGCACCTACGCGCTCGACGCGCTCACCGGGAAGCAGGTCTGGCACTGGCCGGACGGGGTCTTCAGCCCGGCCGTCGCCGACAGCCAGCACCTCTACATCGCCGGCCGCTCCCGCGTCTTCAGCTTCGCGCCGAAGCGTCGCGCTCAGAAGCAAAAGCCAAAGCGAAAGAAACGAGCAAAGCAGTCAGGGGCCAGATCAGGTACGAGGTCTGGAAGACGCGGCCAAGCCAGACGAGCACGAAGATCGACGCAGCGAAGCTCGCAGCGCCGACCCAGAGCTGCCGCACGCGCCACTGCGTCCACGCAAGCCACGCGGTGAGCGGGAGCCAGATCACGAGCGCGAGCCACAAGAACGGGTAGGGCCCGAAGCGGTCGTCGAGGATGCCGGCCTCGAGCAGCGTGCCCGCGAGCCCGTAGCCGATGATGCGGTAGGTCTGCGCTCCGTAGGCGATCGTGTCGTCCCAGAGTGCGCCTGGGTCGGCGATGGCGAACGGGAGGATGCCGGCGACGACCACCGCAGCGAACACCGCCGCCGTGCGGTAGAGCGTCGACCGCGGTACGCCGCGAGTCAGCAGCGCCACGGCGAGGAACGGCGCTGCGACCAGGGCGAACTGCTTCAGCAACACAGCGCCGGCGAGGGCAGCGGCCGCCCAGAGGTAGCGGGCGCGCACGACGAGCGCGAAGGCGAGCACGGTCAGGAGCAGGCTCGGCGCATCTGCCGTTCCGAACCACGACGCGCGAATCGCGAGCGGGTTCGCGGCGAGAACGGCGGCGAGCGCCAGCTTCCAGTGCAGCGGGATGTCGAACAGAAAGACGGCCAGCCCCAGCCCGAGCGTGCAGAGCAGGACGAAGAGCCGATAGTCATCGAACGGGCTCGGGAGCAGGCGCCACGCGGCGGCGCTCAGCGCCGTGCCGGGAAAGTAGGCGAAGTGGTCGAGCGCGACCTGCGGGACGTCCTTGGCGGCGCCCGCAGCGGGGTACCACTTCTCGAGGCCGGAGCCGCGGTAGTCGTGGCCGTACGGGTTGTCGCCGTCGAGGATGAGGTCGCCGGCGATCTCGATCTGGTACGTGGAGTCGTTGACGTGGTACCACCGGTCGGTGGAGTCGCGCAGTCCGATCTGAAGGAACGTGGCGGGCAGGAGGAGCAGCCCGACAACCGCCGCGGTGGAGACGGCGAGGAGCCAGCGGGGGACGCCGCGTACTGCGAGCACGAAGGCGCCCACCGCGACGAGCCCGATCCCCGCCGCGAGTGCCGCCGAGCGAAGCAGCGCCTCGTCGAAGTGCCGATCGGCGGCACGGACGAGCAGCTCGAACGGCCCCTGCGCCTGAATCGCACCGGAGGGGGGAGCGAAGGCCCACGGGTTGGAGCCGAGCTCCGGAGCCGTCACCGCGACGAGGATCCCCAGGACGCCGAGAACGACCCCGGCCTCGCGCCTCGTCACTTCGCGGGCACTGGATGGCCGGCCGGTGTCGGGTTGGCAGTGGTGGTCTCCCGCGCGGGCTCGCGGGCCGGAGCGGGCGCGGCCAGGTAGGCGGCGCCGATGCCGAGCACGAGCCAGGTGATCGGGTCCTCGAAGAATCCGCTGTACGCCAGGGCGTGGACGAACAGCGCCAGCAGGGCCGCCCCGAGCGCGAGCGCCAGAGTGAGGTCGCGGCGGCGCAGGAGCAGGATCATCCGCAGCGTCGCCGCCAGCAGAAGGACGTAGACCGCGAGCCCGACGACCCCCAGCTCAGCCGCCACCGTCAGCGGCGTCGTGTGGGAGACGAAGCGGGCGGTCCGCGCCCCGTTCTGCTCCGTGAGATCCTGACTGGCCTCGGGCTGGGCGCCAAGCCCGACGCCGAGCAACGGTGCCTCGCGCACGACGTCCGCCGTGCGCTCGACGCGCGTCCACCGTCCGCTCGTCACGTCGCTGATGGAGTGGCCCTTGGCGCCCACCAGCAGCACGACCGCCGCCACCAGTACGAGGAACGCCGTCGCAGCTGCGACCGCGCGCCGCGCCATGCGGTCCCCGGCAACGAGCGTGACGATGAAGGCGACGGCGAAGAGCGAGGCCATGCTCGTCTGCGAGTACGAGAAGTAGAGGCCGGCGAACAGCAGCGCGCCGATCGCCGTCCCGAGGTACAGGTTGATCCGGTCGGTCCAGAGCAGGACGAGCAGGACGGCGAACCCCAGCACGACGTGGCGCCCGTAGAGGCTGGGATCGGTGAAGAGGGAGGTGACCCTGAAGAACGGCGAGTAGGCATTCGCGACCTCGAGCTGCGGGGAGTAGAAGAACAGGTCTTCAGTCAACTCCTGCCAGAGCCCAACAGCAGCGAACAGCGAAGCGAGGCCAATCGAGATCCAGGCCAAGGCCCTCGGGAGCCACGGCGCGAGCTCGGCGCGCGCGACCACCCCGACGAGCACGGCGAACGGCAAGAGGAAGAACGCGAGCAGGTTCGCGCCACTGTCGAGGTCGCGGGACCACAGCAGCGACGACGACGCGAGCGCGAAGAACGCAGCCGCCGGCAGCGCGATCAGGCGGGTGACCGGCGGAACGGACGCGCCTCGCGCCACACGCCAGGCGTAGGCGATCGCAGCCCCGGCGAGCACCACGTACAGCGGCACCAGTCGCCCGAGCTTCCCGCCGTGGGCAAGGGCGAAGAGGAAACGGTTGTCGCGGTCGAAGTCGAACGGGAGGCGAAAGGGCGCGGTGAGGAGCAGCGCAGGCACGACGATCGTCGGATAGCGGACGAAGATGGCCGCAATCGCGGCGAGGCCGCCGAGGCCGGCGAGGCCGACGGCGGCGAGCGCCGGCGAGATCCCGCCGGCATCCGCGAGCAGCGCCTCGGCCACGGCGAGGGCGGCGAAGCCGGCGAGCAGCGTGACGCGGCGGCCGGCGAGCAGGACGAGAGCTGCGCCGACGGCACCGACAATCCCTGCGACCTCCGACAAAGCAGACTCGCCCATGCCCGGGGCCGGATACTACGTCGCGCATGCTAACCGGCTGGCAGAGAGTGCTCGTGCTCGCGCCGCACACAGATGACGGCGAGTTCGGTTGCGGCGGCACGCTCGCCCGGCTCGTCGACGACGGCACCGAAGTGCGGTACGTGGCGTTTTCGATCGCCACCCGATCGCTGCCCCACGGGTTCCCGCCCGACACGCTGGCGCGCGAGGTCAAGCAGGCGACGACCGAGCTCGGAATCCCCGAGGCGCAGCTCACGGTGCACGACTTCGAGGTGCGCACGTTCCCCGAGCACAGACAGGAGATCCTCGAGCTGCTGATCGGGCTGTGGGACGAGTGGCAGCCGGACGCGGTCCTCCAGCCGAGCCTCCGCGACATCCACCAGGACCACCAGGTCATCGCGGCGGAGGGCCTTCGGGCCTTCAAGCGGACGACGATCCTCGGGTACGAGATCCCGTGGAACAACTTCGACTTCGGCTACCAGGCGTACGTCGCGCTCGACAAGGGGCACATCGAGCGCAAGGTCGCCGCGCTCGCCTGCTACGAGTCGCAGCAACACCGGCGCTACTCCGACCCCGAGTACGTCTGGAACCTGGCGCGCACCCACGGCATCAACGTCAACCGCGACTACGCCGAGGTGTTCGAGGTCTACCGGCTCGTGGCGTGAAACGGACTCGTCCGGGGTTCGGCCCCGACTACGGGATCTCAACGGACGAGGAGGGGATGCTCGACTGGAGCTGGGCGGAGGAGCGCCTCGCCGCGGCGCGCAACTACTGGGTCGTCACGAGCGCCGAAGGCGGCGCACCGGCCGCGGCGCCCGTTTGGGGCGTCTGGCTCGACGGCGCCGTGCACTTCGGTACGAACCCGCGCTCGCGCAAGGGCCGCAACCTCGCTCACGACCCGCGCGCCGTCATCCACCTCGAGAGCGGTGACGAGGTCGTGATCCTCCACGGGCAGGTCGAGCGCGTCCCGCTCGAGGAGGCGGTCGCCGACGCCTACGAGGCGAAGTACGACTACCGCCCGGAGGCGCCGGAGTTCCTCAGGCTCCGGCCACGGCGAGCGGTTGCCTGGACCGAGTCCGATTTTCCCACGACGGCGACGCGATTTGACTTCGATTCATAATCCCGCGGTGGCGCGGCACCCCGTGCGGCTCATCGTCGAAGACGATCTCCACCGCTCGCGCCTGACGGTCCTCCTCCGCCTCATCCTGGCGATCCCGCACTTCCTCTGGTGGAACGTGTGGTCCATCCTCGCCTTCTTCCTCGCGATCGTCATCTGGGTCGTGACGCTGATCAGGGGCGCGCCGCCCGTGGGGCTGTACACGCTCCAGGCCTCGTACATCCGCTACACGACGCACTTTTTCGCGTATCTCTTCCTGGCCGCGAACCCGTGGCCGATGTTCACGGGGAGGCCGGGTTACCCGATCGACCTCGAGTTCGACCCGCCGCAGCGCCAGCGCCGGCTGACCGTCGCCTTCCGCCTGATCCTCGCCGTTCCCGCACTCCTGCTCGCCGTGTGCTTCACCGGCGGCGGCGTGTTCACGTACGGCGGCGGGATCATCCTCACGGTTGCCTTCTTCGCCTGGTTCGCCTGTCTCGTCCGCGGCCGCATGCCGTCAGGCTTCCGCGACCTCCAGGCGTACTCCGTGCGTTACGCCGCGCAACTCTTCGCCTACCTCCTCGTGCTGACCGAGCGCTACCCAGATGTCGACCCCGCGTCGACGCCGGCCGTAGGCGTGGAGCATCCTGTCTGGCTCGCGCTCGAAGCCGATCTCCGCCGCTCGCGCCTGACGGTCTTCTTCAGGCTCCTCTTCTCCTTGCCGCACCTCGTTTGGCTCGTGCTCTGGACTGTCGTGGCGCTCCCGCTCTCCTTCGTCACCTGGATCACCGCACTCGCCATCGGACGCCCGCCACGGGTGCTGCATCGCTTCCTCGCGGCCTGGATCCGGTACTCGACGCATCTGTACGCGTACATCACGCTGGCGGCGAACCCCTTCCCGGGTTTCACCGGCGCCGGGGGCTCGTATCCGGTCGATCCCGTCTTTCCGGCGCCTGAGCGGCAGCATCGCCTGCTCACCGGCTTCAGGATCTTCCTCGCGTTTCCAGCCCTCGCCGTGAACGGAGCCGTCGGCCTTCTCATCATCGTCTCGGCGTTTCTCGGCTGGTTCGCGGCGCTGGCGCTCGGCCGGATGCCCGCCTCGCTGTGGGCCGCACAGGCATACGCCCTCCGCTACTCCGCGCAGGTCTCGGCGTATGTGTTCCTGCTCACCGGCCGCTACCCCTACAGCGGCGCAATCCGCATCCCCTCCAGAAGCTGAGCAAGCGCCACGCGAAGCAGCTGCTCCTGCTCCTCCTGGGCATCGGCTGGCTCGCCGCCGCCTGGCTGCTCTGGCAGACGGCGGTCCCGAACGACCTCGTGCTCCCGAAGGTCGATCCGGCGAGGGGGCTCGAGCCGAAGGTGGTGGACAAGGCCGAGGACTTCGAGACGTTCCTCCGCTGGAGCTTCGTCGCCTCGCAGCTCGTCGCCCTGATCGTCCTCGCTCTCTATGCCTGGCGCGGCACGCGCTTCACGCGGGAGTCGGCCGCGGGCCGGATCGGCACCGGGATGCTGCTCGGCATGATCGGTCTCGCACTGGTCTGGATCTCGCAACTGCCGTTCCAGCTCTTGGAGCTCTGGTGGCAGCGGCGCCACGAGCTCTGGAACGCCGGCTACCTCGACTGGTTTTTGGAGAGCTGGATCGGCCTCGGCGCCGAGTTCCTCTTCGTCTGCTTCTGGCTGCTGATCACGATGGCGCTCGCCGCCGTGCTGCGGAAGACATGGTGGCTCGTCGCGGCGCCCGTCTTCGTCGGGCTCGCGCTGCTCTTCGCCTTCGTCTATCCGTACCTCGTCGAGTCGCGCGCGGCGCCGCCCGAGGTGCGCGGAGATGCCGTGGTCTTTGCCCGGCGCCAGCACACTGATCCGGTGAAAGTGGCCGTCGAGGACTGGAGCGACTTCACGAGCGTTCCGAACGCCTACGCGACCGGCCTCGGCCCCAGTCGCCGCATCTTCCTCTGGGACACGCTCCTCGACGGGCGCTTCGACGACCGCGAGATCCGGGTCGTGCTGGCCCATGAGCTCGGCCACCACTCACGCCACCACATCTGGAAGAGCGTCGCCTGGTATGCCCTCATCCTCCTGCCGCTCCTCGGCGGCGTCGCGTGGCTGACGTCGCGGCGGGGCGGGCTGTACATGCCGAGGGCCGTGCCACTCGCGCTGCTCGCGCTCGTCGCCGGCGGGCTGCTCCTCCAGCCGCTCGACAACGCCGTCTCGCGCCGGTTCGAAGCGGAGGCGGACTGGATGGCCCTCGAGACAACACGCGATCCCGCCGCCGCGCGCGCTCTCTTCCGCCACTTCACGCGCGAGGCGCTCGAGGACCCGACGCCGCCGGGCTGGGCCTACCAAGCGCTCGCGACGCATCCCTCGATCGAGGAACGGATCGCGATGGCGACGGCGTGGGAGCGGCGGAACGGGGCCGCTAGGTGACGGCGATCTGTGCGGCGAGCTCGCGGGAGATCGCGTGGTCGGCCCCGCCGACACGGACCGTCACAGGCCCGTCGAACGGCGCCGACTCTCGCACCTCGAGCCGGCTCCCGGGCGTCAGCTTCAGCTTCGCCAGGTAGCGCAGCAACTCGCCGTCTCCATCCGGTACGCGCGAAACCGTCGCCTTGGTACCGACGTCGAGGGCCGCGAGTGGGGTCAGGTCTTGCGCTGCCACATTGAGATCCGCGTCCGGAATGGGATCGCCGTGCGGGTCGTAGGTCGGATACCCCAACGTTCGGTCGATGTGGGCCTCCAGCTCCTCTGAGAGCGCGTGCTCGAGACGGTCGGCCTCCGCGTGCACGGCGTCGAGCGGGAGGCCGAGCGTTTCGGCGAGGTACTTCTCGAGCAGCCGGTGGTGGCGGATGACCTCCAGCGCCACGCGCTTCCCTGACTCCGTCAGCGTCGCGCCGTGGTAGCGCCGGTGCTCGACGAGCCCGAGGGAGGCGAGCTTCTTCAGCATCGAAGTCACTGATGGAGGAGACACCTCGAGCCGCTCTGCGAGTGCGGAGGTCGTTGCCTGCCGCCCCGAAGACTCGAGCTTGTAGATCTCCTTGACGTAGTCCTGGATCGCGTGGGTGAGTTCCATCTGCCTCAGTTATGATTTAGGCATGGCTAAGTTTACCCGCAAGCAGATGCTGGCAGGCGCCGCGCCGATCGTCGCGGCCGCGCCGTTCGCGAGGCTCAGCCTTCCGGGGCACGGCGACTCGCACCTGAGCGCGACGCACGAGGGGCACGAGCACGCTCGGCTCGGTCACGCGGCGATGATCCGCGACCACGTTCCTGCGACGGGCGGGCCGCACGACCTGGACAAGCTCCTCTACCCGCCGAAGGCGCTGCCGCACAAGCCGGGCCGCGTCCGCGAGTACGAGCTCGTCGCGGTCGACAAGACGATCGAGGTCGCGCCGGGCGTTCAGTTCAACGCGTGGACGTACAACGGCACAGTCCCCGGCCCCGTGATCAGGGCGACGGAGGACGACCTCCTGCGCGTGAAGTTCCACAACGGCGGCTCCCACCCGCACACGATCCACTTCCACGGGATCCACCCGTCGAAGATGGACGGCGTCTTCGAGGTCGTGCCGCCGGGCGACTCGTTCACCTACGAGTTCCCGGCACGCCCGGCCGGCATGCACCTCTACCACTGCCACGCGACCCCGCTGAAGAAGCACATTCACAAGGGTCTCTACGGGGCGTTCATCATCGATCCCGCCAAGCCGCGTCCGCCGGCGCAGGAGCTGGTGATGGTGATGAACGGCTACGACACCGACGGCGACGGGGAGAACAACTTCTACACCGTCAACGGGAGGTCGTTCTACTACGCGCGCTATCCGATCGAGGTCAAGCGCGGGCAGACGGTCCGGATCTACCTCGCCAATCTCACGGAGTTCGACCTGATCAACTCGCTCCACCTGCACGGTGAGTTCTTCCGCTACTACCCGACGGGCACCGGCGACCAGTTCGAGTACACGGACACGGTCGTCCAGGCTCAGGGCCAGCGCGGGATCATCGAGATCGATTTCTCGAACCCCGGCGACTTCATGTTCCACGCGCACCAGTCCGAGTTCGCCGAGCTCGGCTGGATGGGCTTCTTCCACGTGACGGACTGATGTCGAGCCGCGCGGAGGCAGCGACGCTGGGCCGGAGCTGGCGGCTGTGGGCCTTCGTGCCGCTCGTTTTGCTGACGGCAACCGTCGCTCTGTTCACCGCGGCGGGCGGCTCCGTGACGAGCCTGCTCGGCGAAAGCCCACCGCCGCTCGACGAGTTCGACATTCGCCGCGTCGAGTTCCATCCCGGCGAGATCCGGATCCGCGTCACGAACCCGCAGCGCGACGATCTGACCATCGCGTCGGTGACCGTGGACGACGCGATCGTCCCGTTCGACGTCCACGGCCCGACGACGTTGGGCCGCCTCCGCTCCTCGGAGATCGTCGTCCAGTACGACTGGGTGCCGGACGAACCGATCTCGGTCGGCGTCACGAGCTCCAGCGGGATCGAGACGACCAAGGAGGTCGCGGCGGCGGTTCGGACGCCCGAAGCCTCCGCCAAGAGCTTCTTCGGCTATGCGCTGATCGGAACGCTCGTCGGGATCGTGCCCGTGGCGCTCGGGCTGCTCTGGCTGCCCTCGCTCCGGCGGGCGGCGCCCGAGTGGCTGGCGGCATTCATGGCGCTGACCGCCGGTCTGCTGTCGTTCTTGGCCGTCGAGGCGCTGTCCGAGGCACTCGAGCTCCAGGCGGCGCTGCCGAGCGCGCTGGGGGGCGCCGGGCTCGTGCTGTTGGGTGTCTCGCTCAGCTTCCTGTTCCTGACAGCCGTATCTCGACGGCTGGGCGAGGGCGGTGGCGGTGGCTCGAGCGCGGGTGGCCTTGCGCTCGCGACGCTCGTCGCGATCGGGATCGGCCTCCACAACCTCGGCGAGGGATTGGCGATCGGCTCGTCCT
Organism: Gaiellaceae bacterium; assembly: GCA_035264165.1. Lineage (GTDB taxonomy): Bacteria > Actinomycetota > Thermoleophilia > Gaiellales > Gaiellaceae > JACDAN01. Next base: position 20,997 of record DATFQN010000048.1, on the reverse strand, counting down.
TCGCGCTCGGCGAGCTCGCACTGGGCACGTTCTTCATCGTCGGCTTCATGATCCATAACGTCACCGAAGGCCTCGGGATCGCTTCGCCTCTCGCGGAGGGTCGCGCGGTGAGGTGGCAGCGGCTCGCGGTGCTCGCGCTCGTCGCCGGTGGGCCGGCGATCCTCGGCGCGTGGCTCGGCGGCTTCGTCACGAGCGATCTGCTCGGCGTCGTCTTCTTCGCTGCCGCGGCGGGCGCCGCCTTCGAGGTCGTGGTCGAGGTCGGGCGGTACGTCGCGCGGCGGGCGCCGGGTGGATTAGCATCCCCGCACGTCCTCGGCGGCTTCCTCGCGGGGATCGTCGTCATGTACGTGACGGGCCTCCTCGTCGCCTAGGGTTTCGCGGGCGGTGTCCGACTTCGCTCCCGTGAAGGAGCTGATCAAGGAGGTCCCGGGCTGGCTTTCCGACGAGGAGGGCGAGGCGCTGTACGAGCTCGCCCGGGAATGCACCGGGAAGGGCGTGATTGTCGAGATCGGCTCCTGGAAGGGCAAGTCGACGATCTGTCTCGGGCTCGGGTCACGCGCCGGCAGCGCCGTGAAGATCTTTGCGGTCGACCCGCACGCCGACTACCGCCACGGCGAGTTCAAGGAGAACATCGAGCGGGCCGGGATCGCCGACCTCGTCACGCCGGTGAAGGGCTTCTCGCAGGACGTCGTGGCCGAGTTCGACGAGCCGATCGAGCTGCTGTTCGTCGACGGCTCACACGAGGAGGAGGACGTCCGCCACGACTTCGACACCTGGATCCCGAAGGTCGTCGACGGCGGGATCGTGGCGTTCCACGACACGACTTGGCACGACGGCGTGCGCAAGGTCGTGGCCGACAGGATCTACGGCTCGCGGCAGTTCAAGGACGTTCGCTTCGTGATCGGTTCGACGACCGTCGCGAGGAAGGTCGCGGAGAACACCGTGCTCGATCGGCTCCACGCACGCCGTGTGCAAGCGACCAAGGCGGTCTTCGGGGCCGTCACCCGCGTGCTGAAGAGGAAGCGGAGCTGGCTTCCGTCGCCCCTCGAGCGGGCGGGTCGCCGCGTTTTCAAGCTCGTCGGTCGCTAAGCCCCATCAGGCGGACGAGTCGCACCAGCACGATGCCGCCGAGGATGGCGCTGGCAAGCGCTGATGCACCGACCAACACGAGCAGGATCGACCGAGAATCCTGCGAGGACTTGCCGGCGCGATCCGCGAGTCCTCGCGCGCTTCGCTCGACGACGCCGGTTGCCGCGCCCACTGGGTCGGCGATCCGACTCTTGATTTCCGCGAGCACGCCGCCGGTCGAGCCTCCGTCGTCGGTTCTCGGTGCGCCGTGGACGCCGACATACTCGGCCCGGCAGTTCCGGCGATCACCGGAGCGCCGGCTGACGGCGCCGCGGCGGGTGCCGACCGAGCCTCCGCCGTTCCGCCGGAACCTTGGTCCGAGCTTGCTCCGCCTCCGGCCGACGGTTGGCTGGCGCCTCCGACAGTTCCCGTCATGTCGGTCAGCGTCGTCGCGGTCGTCGTCACCACCGTCGGCGTCGGGACCGGCGGCGTGGGCGGCGGCCGCAACGAGGGCACGGGTGGCGGTGGTGGCAGCGGCGGCGGAGGTGGAACCGCCGGCAGCGGCGGCAGCGGTGGGAGGTTGAGCTGTGGCCGCGACGCTTGACCGTTGACCGGCGAGCCCGCCGGTGCCGCAGCCAGACAAGCCATCGCCACGAGGAACGAGGCGAGGAGCTGGGCGAGAAGGGAGATCCAGGCCCGGCCGGCCCGGCTGGAGCCAAAGGCGAAAAGGGCGATCCCGGGACTGTCGTGACCGGTCTGGGAACGCTCAACGGTGTGCCGTGCGTCGCGTCGGACGACGCGGCGGGTGAGATCGCCGTGACGATCGCCGCCAACGGCGACGTCACGCTCAAGTGCGTTGCGGCGCCGGACGCGCCTCCGCCGCCGCCTCCTGCGGAGTCGGCGAAGCTCATGATCAACGAGGTCGACTACGACCAGGCGGGCACCGACGGGAACGGCTTCGTCGAGATCGCGAACACCGGTAGTGCCGCGGCCGATCTCGCAAACATCGACCTCGTCGCGGTCAACGGCGGCGACTCGACGGAGTACGGGCGCGCGCACCTGACGGGCACGCTCGCCGCCGGCGGCCATCTGGACGTCGCGATCGAGCTCCAGAACGGCGCGCCTGACGGCATCGCGCTGCTCCAGGGGACGACGCTCCTCGATGCGCTGTCGTACGAGGGTGCGATCACGGACGCGACGATCGGCGGCCGGACCTACAACCTCGTCGAGGGCGCGGCGCTACCGCCGGCGATCGAGGACTCGAACGCAGTCGCGGGTTCGCTGATCCGCAACCCCGACGGCAAGGACACGAACGACGCCCAGTCCGACTGGGCCTTTACGACGACCGTCACGCGCGGAGCGCCGAACGTGATGACGCCGTGAGCTCAGCCGAAGCAGTGGTACGGCTCGCCCGCTCGACCGCGTTCGAGGCTCTTCTGCCCGTTGCAGAAGACGTCGTACTCCTCCGAGAAGTAGCAGGCGACGCCGAGAACCACGCCGAGCAGGACGACGACGATCCCGACCATCCGAACAACGACGTGAATCCGGTGGAGCACTACAGCGACCGGTAGATCTCGATCAGGCCGTCGGCGCCCCTGTCGGCGTCGTGGATCTGCTCGACATACGCGCGAGAGGCGGTGCCGATCCGGCGCCGCCTCTCGGGATCCGAGGCGAGCTCCGAGAGCTGCTCGCGCAGCGTGTCCTTCGTCACCGGAACGATCGGAACGTCAACTCCGAGCTGTCGTTCGGTCTCCTGCACGGCTTCGTCGCGGAGGTAGCTCAGCACGGGCTTCCCGAGCGCCATCGCCTCGACCGCGAAGATGCCGTACCAGCCGGCGTTCAGCTGGTCGACGACGATGTCGGCGCGCTCGTAGCGGCGGCGGGCCTCGTCGTGCCGCACCCCCTCGACGATGTCGAGCGCGACATCGAGGCCCTCGCATGCAGCGATCACGTGCTCCGTTCCCTTCCGGCCTCGCGACGAGGGCGCGTGCAGGACGACGGGTCGAGCACGATCCTCCGGCTGAGCGACGGAGTACGCACGCAGGTCGAGCCCCGGGGGGACGACATGTGCGTCGGGAACCCAGCGCAGCGCGTCGTAGGAGCCGACGATCCGGGCATCCGCTCCGCGCGCGTACCGCAGCTCCTCGGGGCGCTTGCGACGGATGTCCGAGCCGAGGAAGTGGAGCACGGATTTCCGTCGTGCCGCTTTGAGCAGCGGCCAGGTCAGCTTCCGCGGCACCAGCGTCCAACCGAAGTAGAAATGGAAGACGTCGGTCTTCGGCAGGAGCCGCAGGAACTCGGGCCACTGCACCGCCTGCCGGCGCCAGAAGCCCGCAGGTCGATCCAGCGAACGGTCGGCGTCCGGGTGGAGCTTCTGCCGCTCGACGACGACGAGCGTCGCATCGACGCCCTTGCGGCGCAGCGCCTGCACGTTCGTCCACGGGATCCCCGCCACGTTCAGCGGGGTGTGGACTACGCGGAGGGCTCGTCCCACTCCACTTGGTCGAAGTACCGCAGGGCGCGGCGCGTCGGCCGGACGCGGTCGCGGTAGGCGGCGAGCTCGTCCGCCGAGATGTCGCCAAGTGCGTGCTTGACGCCGAGCCAGGGCAGGTTGAGGTCCTCCTGGTACACGATCGTCGAGATCCGCGGGTTGATCTCGATCACCCTGTCTCCGACGAGCTGGATGTTGAAGAAGTGGTCAAGTGACAGGGCCTCGACGATCTTCGCGGAGATCTCCATCAGCCACCCGTCGTCGAGCGTCGCGAAGTACATCGCGAGCCCGGCTCGCATCGACTCCCGCGTCTTCGGGTGTCCGAGCGCGATCCGGCCGTCCTCGGCGATGCCGTCGATCGTGCGCTCCAGCCCGCTCGCGAGTTCCATCACGAGCAGCGGCGTCTCGTCGTCGCCGAGCAGGTCGACGAGCTCCTCGAGCCGCAGCGCCTCGGCGACCCCTGGCCGGTTCTTCAGCAACTGCTCGCGACGGTCGGCCTCGGCGGAGAGGATCCGGAAGCCGCGCGAGCCCGAGGAGAATGCCGGCTTCAGCGCGACGTCCTCATCCGGGTATCCGAGCTCCCGCGCCGCCTCGGACACGGCCTCGCCGCCTACCACACGCCGCCAGCGTGGGCCGGGCACGCCGATCTCGTCGAGCAGCGCGTAGCTCTCCGCCTTGTCGTTCGACCGCCGCACCGCGTCGGCCGAAGAGACCATGACCGCGACCCCCTCGAAGCGCTCCTTGGCTTCGGCGAGCCCCAGCAGGTCGAACGAGGACTGCGGAAGGATGGCCTCCACACCTTCCATTCGCGCCACCTCCAGCATCGCCTCCGCGAAGGCAGGGTCGGACCCCGCCGGAACGAGATGGAAGGCGTCGCAGAGGAACCGCCCCACGGACCGCTCCGCCATGTCCGTCCCGACCACGCGCACCTCGCGCTCGCCGTTCTCGCGCAGCGCGCGGACCAGCGCAGCGGTTCCGGGCGCCCCCGCCGCGGAGACGAGAACCGTTGTCACTTAGTGATCATCGCGAGCTTCGGCCCCAGTGCCTCCGGCTCACGGCCGACCTCTCGCGTGAACTCATCCCAGGCGTCGTTCACGTTGACGTCGTCAGCGACGATGACGCCGCCGTCGCGCAGCGCCGACCACGCCGTGCGGAACTCGAAGCTCATGCACTCGTAGGAGTGCTCGCTGTCGTGCATGAAGAAGTCGATCTCGCCGACGCGTTCGAGCAGCGGCGGCAGCTCCTCCTGAGAGCGTCCGAGCACGAGGCGCCAGCGCTCCCGCAGCCCCGGCGGAACCATCCAGCCCGGCTCCTTCCCGGGCGGGATCACGGCGCCGCCCTTGCCGTCCCAGAATGTTCCCTCCTCGTACTCCTCGCCGGCAATCTCCGGGAGGTCGATCGAATGCAGTCGGCCCTTGCCGTTGTCCTCCAGCGCCAGCAGCAGGAAGGCCGTCGACACGCCGTTGCAGACGCCGGTCTCGACCGCCACCTCGGGCTCGAGCTCCCGCAGCAGGCGGTAGAGCCGCAGTCCCTCGTCGTAGCCGTCGCGTCCCGTGACGCGCCCGGTGTTGTAGCGCTGGCCGCGCGGCGTCTCGCCCTGGACCGTGTCCCAGAACTCGGCCGCGCGCTCGTCCAGGAGCGCGATCAAGGTCTCCACCGCCATCACCGGGACGGCATCGTAGTCAGCCGCATCCGCCTGAGCTCCTCGGGCAGATAGAAGCCGAGCGGCAGGAGCACCAGCGGGTACGCGACAACGACCGCAATCGCCCATGCCAGTGGCAGGTCGAGCACACGGGCGATCACCGTCAGCGCGATCGCCGCGCCCATCGCGGTGGCGACACGACGCCACTGGTAGGGGACGGGGAAGACCCGTTGGGCTTTCCATGCCATCCCGACGAAGAGCGTCCCGTAGGCGCCGATCGTCGCGATCGCCGCGCCCATCATCCCGAAGGGCGGGATCAGCAGCAAGTTGAGGGCGACGTTCAGGACCGCCGCGGCACCGGTGATCACCCAGTTCGATCGCGTCTGGCGAGCCCGGCCGATCCCGATCACGACGACGATGTAGGCGCCGAAGGCGGCAGCCGCGAAGGCGAGCGGCGCGACGACGCGCTCGGCATCGTAGAACTGCTCGGTCGTCAAGAACCGGACGAGCCACGGCGCCAGCACGCCGAGCGCAAGCGCCATCCAGGACGTGATCACGACGATGTACGTGAGTACGTAGCCGTACGTCCGGGCCGCGTCGCGGTCGTCCTCGATCGAATAGGCGAAGGCCGGCCAGGCGGTGCGGAAGGCGGCGAGGAAGAGGATGATCGCCGACGCCAGCCGGACGCCGATCGAGTAGAGGCCGACCTCCCTCGGGCCGGCGAGCTTCACCAGGAAGAAACGGTCGCTGAAGTTGAGGACCCAGAGAAAGAGACCCGACGGGACGAGCGGCATCCCGAAGCGGTTCATCTCCCGCAGGAGCGAACGGTCGAGCTCGAGCCCGAGCTGCTCGCGGCGATAGGCCAGCAGACCGAGGTAGACCAGCAGCGTGCCGGTGAAGTTGCCGACGATCACGCCGATCGGGCCTCGGTCCCAGACGACGACGAGGAGCAGCGTCGCCCCGACAGTCAGTCCCAAATTGATCAGCGTCGCGATCAGGTAGGCGACGGAGCGCTGCTCGACGCGGAAGAGGGACGTCATCTGCTCGTAGTTCACGTGCGCCCAGAGCCCGACGAACGCGGCGCGGACGAGGTCGGCGTGCTCGCCGGTCCCGAAGAGCAGCTGGGAGATCGGCGCCGCAAGGACGAGCCCTGCCAGGAGGCCCGCAGTGGCGGTCGCCATCGTGAACCAGAAGGACGTCCGGATGACGCGACGCTTGTCCTCCTCGTCGAAGTAGAAGCGGAAGAACGCGCTCTTCACCCCGGCCGCGAGCAGCACGGTGAGGACCGCCGAGAGCGCGATCAGCGTCTCGATCAGCCCGTAGTCCGACGGCGAGAGGTACCGCGTGTAGACGGGGAGGAGCAGGACGGCGATGAACCGCGAGACCAGCGAGCCAAGCCCGTAGACCGCCGAGTGGCGGGCGAGCTCCTTCAGGCGCGCCGCGATCACGACAGGTCGATGCGGTCTTCGGCGAGCAGCTCGAGCCGCCGATCGCGTTCGGCGTCGAGCATCGACTTCATCGTCCCGACCATCGACTCGCCGGGGTAGATCCAGATCTCCGGATGGATCAGAAGCTGCAGCCACTCGAACTCACCGCGCGAGAGCTCGTGGTGGGGGCAGCCATGCCGCCACCGCTGGTTCGAGTCCGAGCGGTAGTTGTCGGGCGCGAAGAACGGCGACTGCATCACGTTGACGGCACCGTTCAGCGGCTCCGACATGTAGTCGGGATCGGGGTTGTGCCAGGCGACGACGGCGTCGAAGCGTTCGTCGAGCTCGGCGCCCGGCCATACCGCATGAAGCCCGACGCCGTGCCCCAGCTCGCGCAGCCGGTTCAGCGCGCGTGTTCCCTCGGGCGACGCGAGGTTGTAGAACACGCTCTGGGTCATCAGGAAGTACGTCGAGGTGACCTCCGCCTCGGCCTCGAGCTCCGCCATGCGCAGCGCTGCGTCAAGCGAGAGGTCGACGTCGTGCCGAAGCAGCAGGTCGCCGCGCTCCGGCACCGCGTCGAAGTGCCCGAAGCGGTAGCCGCCGGCCTTCGCCGCCTCGAGCAGCTCGCTGTAGTGCTCGATCGAAAACGAACAGTTCACTAGTTCACGCCACTTCCACGTCCAACAGTCTGGCCGCGGCCTCGGCGCGCTCGACGGCCTCGAGATTCGTCTCGCCCAGCGCGACGACGTAACCGCGGCGGTCGCCGTCGACCTGGACGGGTCTGATCGTCTCGCCCTCCTGGAAGTAGAGGTCGGCTCCGACGACCCCGGGGAAGGCGAGCACCTTGTCCAGCCCGCTGACGCCCACGAGCCGGCCGGTCGGGAGCGGCCCGGGCTGCGCGGTCAGGAAGGAAATCGCCATCGGCTGCTGCGTCCGCGGCTCCACGAGCTCGTCCGGGACCGGCTGGCCGAGCGCCTGCCGAAGCCCGATCTCGATCAGGTCGACGCCGACGCCGTGGAGCGCGACCAGGTCCATCTGTCCGGCCGGAATCCTCGCCGCGACTTCGATCAGTCGCCCGACGCCGTCCTCACCCCAGATCACCTGCGGGTAGGCGATGCCGTCGCCCAGGCCCAGCGCGTGCACGGTTGACCGCCCGACGCGTTCGACCTCCTCGAGCGGGTCGCCGAAGAGCGTTGACGGGTACACATGCGCGACGGCGACGCCGAAGCCGAGCCCAGGCGGGCGCCGACGGTCGGACAGCGTCACGACCGTAACGGAGCCGCTGCGGGCGACGAGCAGACCGTTGACCTCGAGACCCGCGTGGTAGCTCTCCAGGATCGCCTCCTGCTCCGTCGACTGCGCGAGCGCTGCGTGGAGGTGGCGCTCGAGGTCGTCGCGTGACTTGACGAGGAAGAGGCCGCGCTGTCCGGCGGAGTCCGCGGGCTTGAGCACCGCTGGAAAGCCGACGGCATCGGCAGCCGCGCGCACCTCACGAACGTGGCGGATCGCGGCGAACCGCGGCTGCGAGACGCCGGCGTCCGCGAGCCGGCGCCGCATCGCGATCTTGTTCGTCATGAGATGGGCCGTCTCGGAGCCGATTCCGGGCAGGCCGAGCAGCTCGGCGACTCGCGCGACGACGGGAACCGCGCGATCGGCGGCGAACGTCATCACGCCGTCGACATGGTGCCGGCGGCCGACCTCCGCCACCGCGACGTGATCCGTGAAGTCGACGACTTCGGCGACGTCGGCAACCGGGAGACCCGGCGCCTCCGGGTTGCGATCGACGGCGACGGTTCGTGCGCCCAGCTCCTTCACGCGCTGAAGCGCCCGCCGCTGGTGGCGTCCGGCCCCCACGAAGAGGACCGTGGGCTGGGTGCTCACTTGTCGGGCTGGAGGAGAAACTTGTGCTCGTCCCAGCGCGCGATCTCGCAGCCGTCGTCGCGGGAGAAGCGCGTGTTCACCGTCTCGTCTCTGTACACGCCGCTGATCGACGCGACCTGCTCGCCGCCGAACTGCTGGGTGCACATGGCCTCGTCCGGCGTCTCGGCGAATGGCTGGTCGAGCTCGTCGAGCTTCTTGCAGGCCCCCTCCGGGTCCGGGAACGTCCCGCCGGGCGGGTCGCACTTCAGCTGATACGACTTCGGCTTGCCTCGTCCGAAGCGCCGCTCGCCCAGCACCCGCCCGAGCGGATTCGGGCGCATGCGGTTCTCCCAGACCAGGATCTGGAGCTCGGTGACGGTGTCCGTCGCCTCCGCGGGGCCGCTCCCGCCGTCGCTGCCACAGCCGGCCAAGAGGACCATGAGCACGACCAAGTGTCCGGCCAGGAGCCACCTGGCACGCCCGCGGCGGCTGCAAAGCCGCGCTGGGCAGTAGCCTCGAGCCGCGCCCATATCTCCTTGATCTGGACCCGTCTCGAGTCCGCACCCTGGCTTGCTTTTCGCGCGCCGCGAACGCACCAATCGCACCTGACCGAACACTAGACTCGCCGCGTGCCTCTTCATGGTAAGCGCATTGTGCTCACAGGCGGCGCCGGTTTCATCGGAACCACTCTCAGCAGGCGCCTGGTGGACGACAACGAGCTGGTCGTGCTCGACAACCTCCACCGCGACGCGCTGGCCGGGACCGAGCTCGCGGGGCATCCGAATCTGACGTTCGTCCAGGCCGACGTGCTCGACGGAGAGGCCGTCCGCGAAGCCGTTGCCGGCGCGAGCCACGTCGTCCACCTCGCCGCGATCGCCGGGGTCGACACCGTGCTCGAGAGCCCGGTCCGGACGATGCGCGTGAACCTGATCGGGACCTACAACGTCCTCGAGGGTGCGCAGGCCACGGGCGCGACGATCGAACGCCTCGTCGACTTCTCGACGAGCGAGGTGTTCGGCAAGCACGCGTACAAGGTGGAGGAGGTCCACGAGACGGCGCAGGGCTCGGTCGGCGAGGCGCGCTGGACGTACGCCGTCTCGAAGCTCGCCGGCGAGCACCTCGCGCACGCGTACTTCGACGAGTTTGGCCTGCCGACGTGCTCGATCAGGCCGTTCAACGTCTACGGGCCGGGGCAGATCGGCGGCGGCGCCATCCGCGCGTTCATCGAGACGATCCTGGCCGGGCGCGACCTCGTGATCCACGGTGACGGCTCGCAGGTGCGCGCCTGGTGCTACGTGGACGACCTCGTAGATGCGCTGCTGCTCGTGCTCGAGCGGCCGGAGGCGGTGGGGCAGGTCTTCAACATCGGGAACGAGCGCTCCGTCCTGACGGTGCTCGAGCTCGCCACGAAGATCCGGGAGCTCATGGAAGCGGACGTGGAGATCAAGTTCCGGCCGCTGCACTACACCGACGTCGAGATGCGTATCCCCAACATCGACAAGGCCCGCAAGCTGCTCGGGTGGGGGCCGCAGGTCGATCTGGACGAGGGGCTCGTGCGCACGATCGCGTGGTACAGGGAACGCCAGCCGGCACCCGCGTGATCCGGCTCGCCTGGCCGGATCTCGGCGAAGAGGAGCTCGCCGCGATCGCGGAGGTGCTCGAGACCGGCCAGCTGACGATGGGGCCGAAGGTGGCCGAGTTCGAGGAGGGCCTGGCGGCGGCCTGCGAGGTCGAGGATGCGGTGGTCGTCTCCTCCGGGACGGCTGCGCTTCATCTCGCTGTGCTCGCACTCGGAATCGGCGCGGGCGACGAGGTAATCGTCCCGGCGTACACCTTCCCCGCGACGGCAAATGTCGTCGCGCTGGTGGGCGCGAAGCCCGTGCTCGTCGACGTCGACCCTGCGACGATGAACGTGCGGCCCGACGCCGTCGCGGCCGCGGTCACAGATCGCACTCGCGCCGTGCTCGTCGTCCACCTCTTCGGGCGCCCGGCGCGCTGGGAGGAGCTCGAGGCTGCGGTGCCGGAGCAGCTCGCGCTCCTGGAGGACGCCGCGGGCGCGCTCGGCGCACGGCGCGGGGGGCGCGCGTGCGGGGGGCTCGGACGGCTCGGCTGCCTCTCGTTCCACCCGCGCAAGATCGTCACGACCGGCGAGGGCGGCGCCGTGGCGACGAACGACCCGGAGGTCGCTGCCTCGATCAGGACGATGCGCCACCACGGCTGGAGCAGCGAGGACATGCCGGCTCCCGGTCTCAACTACCGCCTCTCGGACGTCCTCTGCGCGCTGGGAATCCCACAGCTTCGCCGGCTCGAGCCGATGCTCGAGGAACGCGAGCGGCTCGCCGCGGCCTACGCCGAGCGGCTGCCCGAGGGCGTGCGTGTGCCCTCAGCGGACGACGGTGACCGCCACGGTTGGCAGGCGTACGTCGTCCAGCTCGATCGCCGGGACGAGGCGTTGCAGGCGCTGCGGGAGGCGGGGATCGAGGCGCAGATCGGCACCTATGCGCTCCATCACCTCGCCGCCTACCGCGACCACGGGCCTTTTCCCGGCGCCGACGAGGTCTACGAGCAAGCGCTCGCGCTGCCGTTCCACAATCGCCTGACAGAGTCCGACGTTGACCGCGTCAGCGAATTCTTGACAGTCCATGTAAGTGAGTAGTAACTTACAACGACTGTGATGGCTACAGCGACACGACAAACCGCCGACGAACGGCGGCAATCCATCCTCGACGCCGCCCTCGTCGAGTTCGCCACGAAGGGACTCGACGGCACGTCCACCGAGGACGTCGCGCGGCGGGCGGGTATCTCGCAGCCTTACGTCTTTCGCCTCTTCGGAACGAAGAAGAACCTCTTCGCGGAAGCCTGCCGGCGGTGCATGCGGGAGGTTCGCGAGGCGATGGCGATCGCGGCAGCGGGCATGACCGGCAAGGACGCGCTTTCGGCGATGGGTCAGGCCTACATCCAGCTTCTCGAGGCGGATCCTCGGCGGCTGAAGCTGCAGATGCACATGTATGCGGCAAGCGACGAGCTCGAGATCCGGGAGGTCGCCCGCGAGGGGTTCGGAGAGCTCGTCCGCTTCGCAGAAGAGGTCAGCGGCCTCTCGGGCAAGCGCATCTCTCAGTTCTTTGCGCGTGGGATGCTGATCAACGTGCTCGCCGCGATGGGAGTTCGCAATGCCGACATCGACTGGGCCGACCGTCTGATCGCCGGCTGCAAAGACGAGGTCTGGGAATAGCGAATTTTTTTGGTGCATAAGTAAGTGATGAGTCACTACCGCGAAAGGAGAACGAGCGAGGTGCAGGCTCCCAGGACGCTCTGGACATTCGTGATCACGTCCCTCGCACTGTTCATGGTCGTGCTCGACAACCTCGTCGTCTCGACCGCACTCCCGGTCATCCGCACCGACCTCGGTGCCTCTCTCGAGGAGCTGGAATGGACCGTCAACGCTTACACGCTGACGTTCGCGGTCTTTCTGCTGACCGGGGCGGCGCTCGGCGATCGCTTCGGTCGGCGCCGGGTCTTCGCGTTCGGCCTCGGCCTCTTCACCGTGGCGTCGGCCGCCGCGGCGCTGGCGCCGAGCATGAACGCGCTCATCGTCGCGCGTACCGTGCAGGGCATCGGCGGCGCCATCGTCACGCCCCTCACGCTCACGATCCTCAGCGAGGCGTTCCCGAAGGAGAGGCGCGGGCTCGCCCTCGGCGCCTGGTCCGGCATCGCCGGGCTCGCCGTCGCTTCCGGGCCGCTCGTCGGCGGCGCTGTCGTCGACGGCATCTCCTGGCAGTGGATCTTCTGGCTGAACGTCCCGATCGGGCTCGTGCTCGCGCCGCTCGCCTACGCCGTTCTGCATGAGAGCCACGGCCCCGGCAGCCGTCTCGACCTTCCGGGCCTCGCGCTGGCGAGCGGCGGCCTCTTCGGGCTCGTTTGGGGCCTCGTGAACGGCAACGGCGACGGCTGGGCGAGCCCGCAGATCGTGACGGCGCTCACCTTCGGCGGAATCTTGGTGCTCGCATTCGTCGTGTGGGAGTTGCGCGCTCCGGCGCCGATGGTGCCGATGCGGTTCTTCCGCGACCGCGCGTTCGCCGCGGCCAACAGCGCTTCGCTGCTCATGTACTTCGGGATGTTCGGCTCGATCTTCCTGCTGGCGCAGTTCCTGCAGACGGTGCAGGGGCACTCGCCGCTGGGCGCCGGGCTTCGGGTGCTGCCGTGGACGGCGATGCCGATGGTCGTCGCCCCGATCGCGGGCGCCCTGTCCGACCGCATCGGCGGGCGTCCGCTGATGGCCGGCGGGCTGGCGTTGCAGGCGATCGGGCTCGGCTGGCTCGCCGCGGTGTCGACGCCGACGGTTCCGTACACGGAGCTCGTGATCCCGTTCATCCTCAGCGGCACCGGGATGGCGATGTTCTTCGCGCCGGTGGCGAACGTCGTGCTCTCGTCCGTGCGGCCCGAGGAGGAAGGGCAGGCCTCAGGCGCCAACAACACGATCCGCGAGGTCGGAGGCGTCTTCGGCGTCGCGGTCCTCGCCTCCGTCTTCTCCCACTACGGCGGTTATGGCTCGCCGCAGACGTTCGTCGACGGGCTCTCGCCGGCAATCTGGGTCGGTGCCGTCGTGGTGGGGGCGGGCGCCGTGATCTCCCTCGCCATCCCCCGGCGGCGGAGGCCGCAGGAGCAGGCCTCGGAACAGGTCGAGGTGGCGCTGGAAGCGGCCTAGCGGTTCGCGCTGACCGGCATCACCAGCGCGTAGCCCTCACTGAGGAAGGGCACGCGGTCGACGAGAGTCCCGATCTCGTCGGGCGTGAAGGGCCCTTCCTCGGTGACCACTTCGGTGATCAGGTCGGGCGGCACGAGCTCGAAGAGCGAGCGCTCGATGTCCGCGAGCTCGGGCGCCTGGCCCCCCGGAACCGGCGCGAGCTTGATCACCTCGGCGGCCACGACGGTCGGCACTCCGGCCGCGGCCGCGGCCTTGGCGAGCGGGATCGTCCCGACCTTGTTGCAGATCGTGCCGTCGTTGAAGACGGTGTCGGCTCCGATCAGGACGATCGTGGCTTCCGCAACGCGCCCGGGGGCCTCTTCGTCCTCGACCAGCTCGACGTCAAAGCCGGCATCGCGCCACTCGTCGGCGAAGGCGCGACCCTCGCCGACGGGTTCCGAGACGGTGCAGATCACCTTCGCAGGCCGGGTCTGCTGGAACGCCTCGCGGACGGTTCCGGACGCCGAGTGCGTCATCACCGTGGCACCGTCGAGCCGCTCGCGGAGCTGGATAGTGATCGACGCAGCTGCGCGGCGACGGGCGTCATCGAGCGCCTGAGCCTCCTCCTGGATCACGCGCCGGAGGTCGTCGATATCGAGGTGCGAGACGTGGCCGGAGGCAGCTAGGACACGGCCGACGGCACCGGCGACTGCGCCCACGCCCGGTCGGCAGGCGGCGAGCTGCCGGCCTGCGTCGCGGAGCCGCTCGAGGAGGTCATCGCAGCTGCCGGCCTCTATCTCGGTGAGCTCGGACAGAGTCTCGACGGCGCGGCGCGCCATCCAGCTGGCACCGTGGGAACGGTCATCCCGGAGCTCCTGGACTCGTTGGGCGACGACGGCGGCGGGCACTGGCACGCCAATTGTAGGCTCGATTGACCATGCCCCCCGAAATCTCGGTGGTCGTCACGCTCTTCAACGAGGACGGGACCGTCGGCGACGTCGTGCGGCGGACGGTCGCCGCGCTCGACGGTTCGCGCCGCTCGTGGGAGGTCATCCTGGTGGACGACGGCTCCACCGACGACACCTGGGCAGCGGTCGAAGGCGCGCACGCGGCGGACGAGGAGCGCATTCGCGCCGTCCGACTCAAGCGCAACTTCGGCCAGCATCCGGCGATGCATGCGGGGATCGTCCGGGCCGAGGGGGACATCGTCGTGACCATGGACGGCGACCTCCAGAATGCGCCCGAGGACATCCCCAAGCTGGTGGACGCCGTTGATTCCGGCGCCGACGTAGCGAGCGGCCGGCGGGCGGCGCGGCGGGATTCGTGGGGGAGGACTCTGCCGTCGCTGGTCGTCAACGGGATGCTGCGGCGCTTCACCGGCGTCACGATCTCGGACTTCGGCTGCGCGTTCAACGCCTACCGGCGTTCCGCATTGGAGCCGGCGCTCGGCTCCATCGGAAAGCAGAAGTTCACGAAGGCACTCGTGCTCTCAACCGGCGCCAGCGTCACGGAGGTCGACGTCCAGCATGCGCCGCGGTCCGGCTCCTCGCGCTACTCGCCGCTGCGGCTGACTCGGCTCGCGCTGCACGTCCTTGCGGGGTTCTGGCCGCAGCCGATCCAGTGGATCGGCCTCGCGCTGGGCACGGTTTGCACGCTCGCCGCAGTGGCGCTGGGCACCTACGGCGTCGTCTTCTGGATCGTCGAATCGAACTTCCCGGGCCCCCTCTTCGGCGGCGTCGGAGTCATCTTCGTCCTCGGCGTGCAGGGGTTCATCCTCGCGCTGGTAGGGGAGTACCTGGCGCGGATCCAGCGAGACGTGGAGGGCCGCCCCCTCTACACCATCGACCGCGAGCTGTGATCCCTCAGGGCACAGCGGGACGAGCTTCGTTTGGGGTCAGGTCTTGCACCGCCACTTCTTCTTCTCGCAGCCTGCGGCTGACGGTCGAGTAGTGGCAGCCGAGGAACTCGGCGATTTCGCGCAGCGCGTAACCATGGGCACGGTACGCGGCCGATACAGGGTGTCGAGACTCGGCGAACACCTCCTCCAGCGAGCGGCGGAGAGGCTCGATCTGCTCTCGCTTGATCTCCGCAAGCCGGGGATCAATTCCGTGGCGTTCGCGCAGGAACGACGCAGTTCCTGACCGCTCACCCCGAACGTCGATCGCAGCAGCGAGCTCCGACTCCACGAAGGTGCGGTAGGCCGCCTGCGCCGCGCCTCGGCTTCGTCCGAACTGGGCGAGAATCCACTCGGTGGTGAGGAACTTCGGGCGGTCCTCCAGGCCGGCCGTCGCTCGATAGCTGCTCCACCCATAGTCCGTCGGGTGGTCGCAGATGGCGGCGCGAACCGGGTTGAGAACGATGTAACGCGCTGTTGCGAGCAGGTGGCTTTCTTTCTCCACGAAGATCGAGCGGTAGCGAGCCTGAAAAAGATGGCCACGCCGATCATGGCGGCGGTTGAAGCGCTGGGCGTAGACGCCGTTCAGCTGCCGCATGCCGACCGGAAGATTTGGCCTGGGAGTCTCGATGAGCAGGTGATAGTGGTTGCTCATCAGACAGTAGGCGTGGCAGAGCCAACTGAAGCGTTCGACTACAAGGTCCAACGTCCGCAGGAAGCCCGTGCGATCGCGCGAGTCGAGATAGATGTCATCGCCGCCGTTGCCGCGCGAGATCAGGTGGTAGAGACCGCCGGGAAGCACGAGCCGCAAGGGGCGCGTCATGCGCGCAAGCTACGCCGGGAGCCGCGCTGCGACACCCGTTTCGGGCAAGACGTCACGCTCTTGTCACATCTGCGATTGATGTGGCAGTGCAAGACCTGACCCCCAGCCGACGCCGCGTCCACGTTTGGGTGGAGCGCGATCTCGCTCATCGCGTTCGGCGGGGGGATCGCAGCGTTGTATCTCGAGCAGGTGGGCGTCGGGCTCGGGTTCATCGCGGTCAGCGCGATCGCCAGTCAACTATCCGTGCGGCGATTGAGTTCTGCCGGGCCTCGTTAACCTCCCCCGGTGGCCAAGCGCATCCTCGTTACCGGCGGAGCGGGATTCATCTCCTCCGCCTTCATCCGCCACCTGCTCAAGGCGACGCCGTACGAGGTCGTATCGCTCGACGCGCTCACCTATGCGGGCAACCTCGAAAACCTCGCCGACATCCGTTCCCACGAGCGCTTGTCCTTCGTCCAGGGCGACATCCGCGACGAGGCGCTGATCCGGTCGGTGGTCGACGAGGTCGACGTGATCGTCAATGCGGCGGCGGAGTCGCACGTGGAGAAGTCGATCCTCGAAGGAGCTTCAGAGTTCGTCGCCACGAACGTCGAGGGCACTCGGGTGCTTCTCGACGCGATCCGCGAGGTGCCCGTCGAGCGCTTCATCCTGATTTCCTCCAGCGAGGTCTACGGGACCGCCGAAAGCGCCCCGATGGACGAGAAGCACCCGCTGAACCCGCGGAGCCCGTACGCCGCGACGAAGGCGGGCGCCGACCGGCTCGCGTACAGCTACCACGCGACCTACGCGCTCCCGATCGTGATCGTTCGGCCGTTCAACAACTACGGCGCGCGGCAGCACCCGGAGAAGGTGATCCCGCGCTTTGTCATCCAGGGGCTCGAGGACCAGCCGCTCACGGTGCACGGCGACGGCTCGGCGAGCCGCGACTGGCTCTACGTCGACGACGACGCCGAGGCGATCGAGGCCGTGATCGCGGCCGGCGACGAGGTCGTCGGCGAGGTGATCAACATCGCAGCGGGCGTCGACGTCAGCGTCTCCCAGATCGCGGACTTCGTGCTCGACCTCCTCGGCAAGCCCGCGTCGTTGAAGCAGTTCGTGGACGAGCGGCCCGGCCAGGTGCGCCGGCACGTCGGCTCGACCGAGAAGGCCGAGCGTCTGCTCGGCTGGCGCGCCCGCACCTCCCTGGAGGAAGGGCTCAAACGCACCATCGCCTGGTACCGCGACAATGAGGCCTGGTGGCGGGCGACTCAGGCCGCAAGCGTCTACTCGTCCTAGGAGCGGGTCCGGCCCAACTAGGGCTGCTCGAGGCCGCGCGGAAGCGCGGTCTCTTCACGCTCGTGGTCGATCGAGACCCGGGCGCGCCGGGCTTCGCCCTCGCCGACCGCCGCGCAATCATCTCGACTGAGGACGAGCGCGGGATCGAGCGCCTCGCAGCTGCCGAAAGGATCGACGGCGTGATCGCACCGGGGATCGACTGGCCCGTGGGGATAGCGGCCAGAGTCGCGGCGAAGATCGGCGTTCCACATCCGCTGCCGCCCCCTGTCGCCGGGCTCGCCGTCTCGAAGGCGCGGCAGCGCGAGCGCTTCGACGAGGCGGCGGTGCCGCAACCGACATGGCGGCTCGTGGCCGAGTCGACCGAGGAGTTCGGTGTGCCGTGCATCGTCAAAGCTCCGGACCGGCAGGGGCAACGGGGCCTCAGCGTCGTTCGCGAGCAGCGCGAGCTCCGGCCGGCGATCGAGGCGGCGATGGCGGCGTCGCGCGCCGGAACGGCGCTGCTCGAAGAGCTGGTCGAAGGCCCCGAAGTCACGGTCAACGCGTTCTCCGTCGATGGGACGTTCCACGCGCTGACGGTGACCGATCGCATCACGGCCGAGCCGCCCGCGTTCGGCGTCGCGCTGGCCCACGTGTGGCCGGCCGAGGATTCCGCCCGGGAGGTGGACGTTGCTCGGCAGGCAGTCGAGGCGCTCGGGATCACGAACGGCCCGAGCTACACGCAGGTGCGCGCCGGCAGGGTGATGGAGGTGGCTGCGCGCCTCGGCGGCGGTCACGATGCGGAGCTCTGTGAGGCCGCCCTCGGTGTCGACCTCAACGGCCTCGCGCTCGGCGCGGCGCTCGGCGAGGACATCCCGGCCATCGACCCCGCCCCCAAAGTGGGGGGTGCGTCCATCGTGTTCCTCGTCCCGCCCGGGGGCGAGCTGCTCGCTCTGGACGGGCTCGACGACGCCGTCCGCGCCGACGGCGTCGAAGCCGTCCGTGTCTACCGCAGCACCGGCTTCCGCTTCGGCGAGCTCCGAACGGGCTCCGATCGCGCCGGCGCGGTGCTGGCAGTGGCGGAGAGCAAGGAGGAGGCGTACGAACGGGCCCGTTCGGCCGCCGCTCTCATACGCTTCCAGACCGATGCGGCTCTCGTCTAAAGCGCGCAGGCAGACAATGCTCTCGTTCCAGCCGCCCGCCGTCGGCGAGGAGGAGATCGACGCCGTCGCCGAGGCGATTCGCTCGGGGTGGCTGACGACAGGGCCGCGCGCCGCCGAGCTCGAGCGCCGCCTCGGCGAGTACCTCGAAGCCGAGCACGTGCTGGCCGTGGCTTCCGGGACCGCCGCGCTCCACCTCTCGCTCGTGGCGCTGGGCGTCGGCCGCGGCGACGAGGTGATCACGAGCCCGATCACCTGGCCGGCAACGGCGAACGTGATCGTCCACTGTGGCGCGACACCGGTCTTCGCCGATGTCCGCGACTCCGATCTGAACATCGACCCCGAGCGCGTTGCGGAGACGGTCACGGAGCGGACGAAGGCGATCATGCCGGTCCATCTCGCCGGGCAGCCGTGCGACCTCGAGCCGATCTGGGCGCTCGGGCTGCCCGTGGTCGAGGACGCCGCTCACGCGCTGGAGAGCTCCTACCGCGGCCGGAAGCTCGGCGGCCTCTCCGATGCGACCTGCTTCTCGCTCTACGCCACGAAGAACCTCGCCGCCGGCGAGGGTGGGCTCGTCGCGACGAACCGGGACGACGTTGCGGAGCAGCTCGAGGAGCTGCGGCTGATGCGCCGCTCGGCCGGCTCGCTCTACGACATCGCCGTGCCCGGCTACAAGGCGAACCTCTCGGACGTCCTGGCAGCGATCGCGCTCGTCCAGCTCGAGAAGCTCGAGCGTCATCGCGCGATCCGCGAGCGTCAGTTTGCGGCGTATGACGCGGCCGTCGCGCACCTCGACGGAATCGAACCGCTCGCGCGCAACTCCCGCGACACGCACGCGCTTCACCTCTACGTCGTCCGGATCGACCCCGAGCAGGCCGGCGGCACGCGCGAGGACTACGCGCGAGAGCTCGCCGAGGAACGCATCGCCACGAGCGTGCACTTCCTCCCGGTGCACACGCTCAGCGCGTACCGGCAGCTCCTCGGGACGCCGCCGTCGCTCCCCGTGGCCGAGCGGGCCGGCAGCCAGGTTCTCTCGCTGCCGCTCTCTCCGGCGCACTCGGACGACGACATCGCCGACGCCGTGGCGGCGCTCCAGCGCGTGCACGAACGACTCACCGCATGAGCCGTCCACTCAGGGTCGCGCTGACCCTCCTCGTCACGTCGCTCGCCACGGCGTACGTGATCTGGAAGATCGACCTGGCCCGGACGATCGAGATCATCGGCGAGACCCGGCTCGGGTACTTCGCCGCCGCGCTCGCGATCACGATCGCGACGACGTGGCCCATGGCGCTGCGCTGGAAGTGGCTGCTCGACGCCAAGGGCATTCACGACCGGCTCGCGTGGCTGACACGGGCGTACTTCGTCTCCTACGCCGCAGGCCAGGTGCTGCCGACGGCGATCGGCGGCGACGCATCGCGCATCTACGAGACGTCGAGGCGGCACCCGGGGAACACGGGCACGATCGCGGGTGCTGTCGTCCTCGAACGTGCGATCGGCGGCGCGGCAACGCTCATCCTCGCAGCGGCGGGCCTGGCACTCGCCATCGGCGAGTACGACGTCGGCGTCTACCTCTGGATCGAGGCGGTCTTCGTCGTCTTCACAGTCGTCGGCGGCTTCCTGATCTTCTCGCGCAGCGCACGGGCATGGTTGCGCTGGCTCGGCCCCGTCCTCGCCCGAATCCGTCTCGACCGGCCGATGCGCGCCCTGTACGAAGGCATGCACGGCTTCCGCGAGCACCCCCGCGTCATGCTCTCGGTCTTCTCGCTGACGATGGGGATCCAGGTCGCGCGGATCCTCGCGATCTGGCTCTGCGGCGAGGCGCTCGGGCTCGGCCTCTCCCCGCGGCCGTACTTTGTGCTCGGGCCGCTGCTCTTCCTCGTCATGCTCGTGCCCTTCACGATCAACGGGCTTGCGGTCCGTGAGGCGTTCTTCATCGACTTCCTCACCCGCCTCGACGTCGACGCCGACGCGGCCGCGGCGACCGGCTTCCTCTTCTTCGCCACGACGATCGGCCTCGCGCTCCCGGGCGCTGTGATCATTGCGTGGGAGGCGATCCGCTCCCCCGCGCAGCGCTCCGTTCCCGATGCCTGAGGCCGAAGCGGTCGTCGTCACCTACAACGCGCTGCCGCACCTGGAGCGCTGCCTCGAGAGCGTCGACGGGTACCGAACGGTCGTCGTCGACCACGGCTCGACCGACGGCACCGTCGAGCTCGTGCGCGAGCGCTTTCCGCGGGTGACGCTCGTCGAGCAGGAGAACCGCGGGGTGGCCGCCGGCTGGAACCGGGGGATGCGGGAGACAACGGCGCCGTTCGTGGTCGTGCTGAACTCGGACGCGTGGCTGGTGGACGACGCCGCGGAGTGCATGGTGGCGTTCGCCGAGCAGGAGGATCGGGCCGGATTCGTCGCCCCACGCCTGCTGAACCCCGACGGAACGCTCCAGCCCTCGGTTCGCGCCTTTCCAACCCCGTGGCGGCTGGCGACCGAGTACCTCTTCCTGCGGAAGCTCGCACCGCGCTCGCGGGCGCTGAACGCCTTCTACGGGGCCGGCTTCCGCCACGACGAGCCGTGCGAGATCGACTTCGCCAAGGCGGCCGGCTTCCTCCTGCGCCGCGAGGCGTACGACGAGGTCGGTCCGTTCGATGAGGAGTTCTTCCTCTTCAGCGAGGAGACCGATTGGTGCTACCGCGCGCGGGCCGC